>NC_021184.1:4150000-4502764 GCF_000233715.2 Desulfoscipio gibsoniae DSM 7213 | reverse complement strand
ACACTCACCACCTCCCGCTGTTTATTCCGTGATGACCGCTGCTTCAAAGGTGGATACCGCCGTAGCTAAAGCAGTCACAGCATCGTCTACATTGGTTTGGGTGGCATCAGCGTTTTCCACTACTGCCTGTGCTGCACCAATGGCAGTTTCAAAAGCAGTAACAGCCTCTTGCGGATATTGGCCAGGCTCGGAGCCCACCTGAGCACCATCCAGTATATCTTGAGCGGCAGCAATAGCCGCTCGAAGAACAGATTTATCTACAGTGATTACTGCTGCTTCAAAGGTGGATACCGCAGTTGTTAATGCTGCAAGCGCAGTACTAACTTCGTTTTGGGTAGCACCTGTATCATCCACCACACCTAGGGCAGCTTCAATGGCGCTCTCAAAAGTATCGTAGGCAGCTTGCGGATATTCCCCAACATCCTCGCCAACCACTGCACTATCTAAAAGTTCCAAAGCTGCGGTGATGGCCGCTTCAAGTGCTGATTTATCCACCACCATCAGACCGGCAGCAAAAAGCCGCCCCAAGAGGGAGTTGAAATCCTCTTTTAGAGCGGCAACAGTGCTGGCTTCACTGTTAGTTTGGCCTAGTGCTGGTTTTAGTTCGGTTCCCTTGAAGGTGAGCTTACCACCAGCTGTAATCTCCAGCTGGCCACCCACCACCCATTTCTGCCCGCCTTGTTCGTGATAGTTTTTAACATTACTCATCTACCATCACCTACGCTTTCACCTTGAGAATTTTAATGGCTTCTTTAAGGATCAGCTTGCCATCCACCCGCTGCGCTGCCCTAAACCCTACTTGACCGGTGGCGGCATAGAGTTCGTTCAGCCTTTGGAAAATCCTTCCCTGACGGTCAGCAATCCAGTAGTAGCCCATATCACCGAAGGCGATCACTTTTTTCCCGGCGGCAATGGTGGGCACATAAGCCGAGGTCTTGACGGGACGGTTTAACAAAGTGTTCGGGTCGCCTGCAGTGAGGGAGGATAACGATAGGTAAGGCTTTGAAATCATCTCTGCCTTTTCCCCCGTTCCGCACCGTACGTGAGAGTTTCCCCTCATACGGCGCTCCATCAATAACTACCCCACACAAATTTCACTATTTCCAACCATTTTCCTTAGTTGATTGAGGCGTTTATAATTTATATTGCTGTTCGTCAGTGCTAACAGACATTTCTGAACAGTCTCCTCGTCCAAGGCATGTATCAGCCTATGCACTTCCGGGACTACAATAACCAAGTTTCCATATTCGTCGGTTCCGCCGTTCCCTTTTGGGGTTTTGCGGTGAGCCTCTGCGGTGAATGTCGTAAGCTCTAAGCCAGTGATGAAACATTTACCCCGTTGGCTCACGTACAAGGATATTCTATTATCGTTGTACTCTGTGCTTTCCTGTTCCACAGGGTGCTCCATGAGATAGCGCAATACCGATGTGTCAATGGCTTGAAGAGGTTTGTGTATCATATTCCGCCCTTCTAGCGTGTAATTGCACTTGTCCTGGTTAAAATATGGAGGTGGCTTGAACTTTACCAAGTGTATGGGGAATAGGGGTATGCCCATTATAAACTTCGGGCGCCCAGTATAATGCCCATAAAACTGGGTAAAAGCTTTGGTTAGTTGTCCTCGTCGAGTTGTCATAGACCTCGTATTTCTAAGGTTCGCGTCGACATGAAAGGCGATTTTGTCGAAATCTCTGCTTACGTTTGTTGCCACACAGTAGTAATTATGCAGGCCTAATATACAGGCATTAAGTTTCTGCATGTTGTCTACGGTGGGCTGCCTCTGCAGAGTGTCAACACAGTTCTTCAACTTGTCCTTACTCTTCCGAACCGATCTCTCTGTCATTCGGGAGGTTGTGACTTGTTGTTGCCCTTTCTCCTGAAGCTTAATCCTCACCCCAAGAAAATCAGAATAGTGTCTCTTTAGATTCACTATCTTTGATTTCTCCGGGCTTATCTCCAACTTTAATCTCTCGTTTAGCCATTTTTTAACTGCGCAGAACAACTTTTCAGCTTCTTTCCTAGTCCTGCATAGCAGTTTGAAGTCATCCGCATACCTCACGATGTAGACTTCCTTTAATCCTGCTGTCTTGAGGGCACGAACCCTCTTGCTCTTGCTCGCATATTGGTGCTTCGTCGGCATAGTTTCCCATTGGCTAGCTATCCACCAATCCAATTCGTTTAGGACAATATTCGAAAGCAGTGGACTAAGAATCCCCCCCTGGGGTGTTCCTCTGGTTGGAATTCCAATTCCCTTAATTTCTGCTTTGAGCATCTTAGAAATAATGCAAAGCAAATTCTTGTCTTGAATTCCTATACTCCACATCTGCTTCATGAGCTTGGCATGGTCTACGTTGTCAAAAAATCCTTTGATATCTATATCGACTACGTATTGTAGCTTAGACTTATATGCTAGGAAGTTCACTCTCGCTATTGCGTGGTGTGTCCCCCTGTTGGGTCTGAAGCCGTAGCTGTGCTCATAGAATTTTGCCTCACAAATGGGTTCTAATACCTGCTTGATACACTGCTGTATTAGGCGGTCTTCTATAGTTGGAATACCAAGCGGTCGCATCCTACCATCTTCTTTTTCTATCTCCTTCCGCCTTATCGGCTGTGGCGAGTAATTCTGAAGCCTGTTCTTGACATACTGTAGCAGTCTGTCAGGATTCGTTTTGCCTATGTCGATAATTGTGGTGCGGTTGGAACCTCTGGTTTTGCTACCCTTGTTCTTCTTGATGTTCCTATATGCGAGTAAGATATTTTGGTCACTGGCTATTAGTTCAACGAGATTGTTGAATGTCGAACCTTGCTTCGAGCGTCGATAAAGGTCATCAAACTTCTCTTGGATGTCGTAGTACTCGTTGTTTCTAAGTTTTTGCCTCTTCTTAAGTCTCTTGGTCGTCATAAGTCGGCTTATCATCCCCTCTTGGGAATTTCGCCTCTCTTAGTCATACTCGAACCTTATGCTGTAATAAGTGAGATTTGTGGTGATAGTACTGACTTGTGGCTATCCCTCCACCGTTTATTATCACGGTTTCCTAGGTACTGTGCCACTGCTCTCATGTGCATGAAAGTAAGTTATCCCGTGGGGTTTCCTCACTAACGCTTCCTAGGGATTAAGCCCTCCACGTTGCACACTTTCCACGTTCCGATAGTTCTATCTATTCATACACCCTTAGGTCTTCTCTCTGGGCCTGTTTGCTGGATGCCACCTGTAATGGCATAAGGATTTTCATAGGCAACATTCTTACTCGTCCTCACAAACCTTGCACTGTAGGCAATTTCTAGCCTTTCGACTAAATCCTGTTCTAGACCCTTACCTTCGAGAATTCGTCATCCATCGGTTTAGGGATGGATATTCTGACCATAGGTGTTTTGTAGACCCCCGGCCTATCACACACTCGACGTTTTTATTGTTCGGTTTTCCTCAGCTTGACCTGTTAGGGTGTGCTCTCAGCCGTCTTCACCGAGCTCATGACGCCGTTCCGTTCTTAATAACCTCGACGCCATTCGGAGTATTAGGGTAGGTACTTCAGGGCGTTACTCCATCATTTTACCTATCGAACTGTCAGTTCTCCCGCAACCTACTGGTTGCAGTGCGTAATCTTTTCAATTACGAACGTGTCGCACGCTGCCACAGGTACACACCGTTACCGTCTTTTAGTTTCCTGATTTCCTTCACCGTGGCATCGTTCATGATAAAGACAGTCTTCTTGCGGTAGGGGGCTTTTAGGGAATAAAAGAGGTCGAAAACCTCATCCGCTTTAAGAGTAGCCCCGGCAGTGGTTGCTCCAATCTCCCCGCCACTGTCATTGTCAAAGATGCCGGTGGGTTTCCCCTCACCATCCCCGATTAAAAAGGCTTCTTCTTCCTTGGCCCCAATGCGGCGAGCGAATTCTTTAGCAATGTAGCTTTCCAGGTTAAAGACGCTGTCGTTTAATAGTTCTTCGGAAACCTTAATCATGGTGGCCACCTTGTAGGCCCCAATGGATACCTGGTCAAAAGCATCATCTTTATCCTGGTACGGCCCTTCTTCATCTACCCAGGTAGCCACACCCTTGGAAGCTACCACTGGGATTTTCCTATCTCCCGTAGAGGTGGTAATTACTTTAGCCAGGGTGCGCATGATGTTTTCTTCTTCCAGGGCTTCAATCAAGGTACGTTCAAACTCATCCGGAACTAAATACCCGCCTTCGGTGCCGTCACCGCCAATGGTTAAAGCGTTTCTGGCCTCATAGCTATTGCGGTTGCGCATATACTGCCAGAAGGCCTTATCGTATTCATTGGAAGCCCGGCCTTTAGGACCATCACCAGGAATAGTTTTTAATGCTGTGCTAGTAGCCTTGGATAGTTCAAGATCAATAGTGGCCTGGCGCTCAAGGCGCTCAACTTCCTTGCCTAAATTGACCACTTCCGCTTCCATCTTCTCATAAGTGGCGGTATCCTCAGCCGATAGTAAGCCGTTCTCTCCCCGCTTTTCATCCAGGAAGGCCTTGGCCTGCTCCCACACTTTAGCCCGCTTTTCCCGCAGTTCAATAATTTTACTCATGGTATATTACCTCCCTTTTATTAATTCCAGCCGTTTGATTAGCTGTTCGTATGAAACCCCACTGCTGTTCAAAGGTTCATTGATTACCGGTTTAGATTGAGCTTTAACCGCCGGTAGTTTCCGCATCAGTGCATTGACTACCGTTACCCGGTCAAACATGAAGTCAGTGACCTGAGGTGGCGGTTCGCTATAGAGTATTTCATCAGCAAAACCAAGATCCACCGCTTTATTAGCACTGAACCAGGTTTCGGCATCCATCATTTGAGCGATCTGTTTTCTTGGCAATCCCGTCTTGGCTTCAAAGGCGTTAATGATGGCTTCCTTAACTTCGGAGAGCATCTCAATGCCCTTTTGCATATCAGATTCTTCGCCCCAAACAAAAGTGGACGGATTATGGATCATGAGCATGGCTGTGGGGGACATGAGTACCCTGTCTCCGGCCATGGCAATCACCGCTGCGGCACTGGCGGCAATGCCATCAATCTTGACCAGCACCTGGCCGCTGTATTCTTTGAGCATGGTGTAAATTTGACTGGCGGCAAAAAAATCACCCCCTGGAGAATTAACCCAGACGGTGATGTTACCGATTCCTGCTTCTAACTCATTTTTAAATTCTTTGGGGCTTATTTCATCCTCGAACCAGCTCTCCGGGGCAATGTAGCCGTCCAGGTAGAGGATTCGGTCGGTATCTGTTTCTTCGAAGTTCCAAAACCTATGCATCGGTAGCCTCCTTTCCATATTTTTCACTCCAAGCCCCGGCATCAGCCATATCTACAAAATTTCCGTTGACTAAATATTTATTTCCGCCTAATTTATCCGGAATTAAGTTCATCTCTTCTAGCTCTCGGATGTCATTCGCTGACATAATGCCGTTTTGCCGCATGGTTTGATAATAAGCAGCACGGGATTGGGCGTCTCCACGCAACCTACCGTTCAAATTAAATTTGATTAAATATTGCTGTTTTTCTCTAACTGAAAACAGAGCCTTTTGCATGGCTTGTTCAAAGCGAGAAACCCAAGGAACAATGGTGTTGTCAATAAAACTAATACTTTGGCTTTCTATATTGCTGAAAGTAGCCCGGTCCAGGCTGGCCACCAAATGGGGTGGTACCCGGAAAATGCGGCAGATTTCCTCAATCTGGAACTTGCGGGTTTCTAAAAACTGGGCCTGTTCCGGGGGAATGCTTAAGGTTTTTACCTGCATTCCTTCTTCCAGTACCGCTACCTTATGGGCGTTTTCGCTGCCCCGGTAGATTTGGTTCCAGCTCTCTCTGATTTTAGCCGGGTCTTTCAGTACACCCGGGTGTTCTAAGACCACACTGGGCCGGGCATCGTTGGCAAAAAGCTTGGAACCGTATTCTTCGGTGGCCAGGGCCATACCGATGGCGTTTTTGGCCATGGCGATGGGGGAGTAGCCCACCAAGCCGTCAAAGCTAAGACCCGGAATGTGCAGCACTTCTTCACGGCGCAACAAATATTCTCGGCCTTCCTTTTGATAGCGGTAGTAGAGCTCGCCTTTTTCTGTGCGGCTTACCTCCATGCGATCGGGCAATAAAGGATAAAGACCAATCACCCTGCTCCTGCCGTCCCGAATAATCTGGGCATAGGCGTTGCCCCAAAGTAAAAGATGACCCATAAGTGTTTCCCTGAACACAAATGAGGTCATCTCCGGGTTAGGTTCGTCATGGAGTAGGTAGTAGAGGTTATGGTCCATGGCTTTTCCCTTGCCCCGCTCGGTGCGCCTGTATGTGTGCAGAGGCAGTGAAGCGATGGTTTCTGACAATACCCGCACACAGGCATATACAGCTGAGGTGGTCATGGCCGTGCGCTCGTTGACGGTTTTGCCGCTGGGCGTAGGGCCGAAGAAAAAGGTGTAGGCGTTTTGCCAGAAGGTGTTCTTGGGACTGGCCCTGGGTTTAAACAGCTTGGATAAGATGGGTATTTTCATGTTAGAGGCCACACCTCCTTAATATTGGGCATGAAAAAAGCACCTCAATTGAGATGCCATTGTGGATTTTAATATTTAATCACCAATTTTTGTGTTTGACAATTGCAATTCTATATTACGTCCACCATACATTATTCTTACTATTGCAACTATCTCTTCTTCAATTACTATATAAAATACGAGGTAGTTGTCTACTGGAAGAACTCTCAAACCCTTACTGTGCCATGGTTCGTCTTGGTAGAGTTTATGCCTGAGGGGCATTTCATCCAGGCCTTTAATTGCATTCATGATTCTATCGATTTGCTTTTTCGCAATTTCTGGCACTAATAAATCCATTGCAATATACCTGTAAACATTTATAAGATCCTGCTCCGCTTCTTCGGTATAAATAATTCTATAACTCATGCCCATATTCCCTATTGATTCGCTCGGCTACCTTATCTGCAGGCACAACTCTGCCTGCCCTTAAATCATTAAACCCTTTTTCAATTTCATTGTTAAAATCTTCAGGTGTTAAATCCTTAACTGCAAGAGGTTTATTGTGTGTAATTTTAACTTCAAATGGTAGCCCGTTTTGCAAAACAACCTGTCTTAAAAAAATATTAATAGCATTTGACATAGGTATGCCAAGTTTATTTAACACCATTTCTGCTTGTTCTTTTATTTCCGGCTCAACACGAGCAAAAATACTTGTAGTTTTCGACACACATATCGCCTCCTTCTTGGTATTTATATTTTACCATTTTGTATTGCGATATGCAATATATTCGCAGACTTAAAACACCACTAAACCCCGTTCATCATACACCGATTTGTCTTTGCTCACTCCTTCATTCCGAATGCATCGGTCTAGCGCCATAATCATAGCCACTGCACCGTCAATTTTCTCTGTTGATTTGGCCTTGTCCGGCTTGATATTACCGGCAGGGTCGGTACGGATATGGATGTTATCCATCATCCAGGCCAGCACCGGGTGGCCACCGTGGGCAATTCTTCTCTCCAGGGTCAGTTTCATCAGTTCTTTGGTGGGTGGGGACATATCTTTAAAGCCCTGGCCGAAGGGAACCACGGTAAATCCGGCACCCTCCAGGTTCTGCACCATCTGCACAGCACCCCAGCGGTCAAAGGCAATCTCCTGGATGTTGTAATCCTGGCCCAGCTCTTCGATAAATTTTTCAATAAAACCGTAGTGGATGACATTGCCTTCGGTGGTTAACAGGTATCCTTGCCGCTGCCAGATGTCGTAGGGCACATGATCCCTGCGCACCCGTAAATCTAAGGTTTCCTCCGGCAGCCAAAAGTAGGGGAGAACGTAATACTTGTCGTCCCCAGCCACCGGTGAAAACACCAGCACAAAGGCGGTGATGTCAGTGGAACTGGATAAGTCTAGCCCGCCGAAACAAACCCTACCTTTGAGCATATCCGGGTCTACCGGGTGAGCGCATTTAGCCCAGGTATCCATGGGCATCCACTTGATCTGTTGTTTCAGCCACATATTTAGTCGCAGCTGTTTAAAAAGTGCTTCCTCCGCCGGGTCTTGTTTGGCTTGCAAGAAATGTTCTCTGACCCGCTCTATTTGAATGGTATGGCCCAGGCTTGGGTTGGCTTTATACCAGTTGGCTTCATCTTCCCAATCGTCATCTTCCTCCAGACCATAAATGATAGGCAGGAAAGTGGGGTCAATTCTTCTTCCGGCTAAAATATCCTTGGCCTTGCAATGCATCTCCCAGCCGTAGCCCTGCAGCTTGTTACCCGCCGTGGTTAAATAGATAAACAGGGGCTGCTCCCTGGCATCACCGGAACCAGTGGTCAACATCTTGGCCAGGTCAGGGTTTGGATAAGTCCAGATTTCATCGAGGATAACGCAAGATGGGTTAAGTCCTGACTTGGATTTTACATCTGAACTTAACACCTGATAAAAACTACCGGTTCTAGGGTAGACAATTCTTTTGGTGGACATGATGGTTTTAGTCACCCTCGAAAGGGTCTGATTACCCTCCACGAAATTAACACTGGTATTGAAAATTATACTGGCCTGTTGCCGGTCGCAAGCGGCTACATAGACCTCGGCGTTTGGCTCCCCATCGGCTAAGAGCATATACAGGGCAATGGCAGCGGCGATCGAGGATTTCCCATTTTTCTTTCCAATTTCTGTATACACGGTTCTGTACTGCCGGGTGCCGTCTTCCCTTAAGGTGCCAAAGGTTTGTTTTATTAAATCAAGTTCCCATGGAATTAATTCAAAAGGCTGTCCTGCCCATTTACCTTTGGTGTGTTTTAGTTGCCGGATAAAATCGACAACGTGATTTACCTTTTCTTCGCTGTAGAGCAAGGGCATCACCTCCGATTAAAAAAACCTCCTACTTCGTTACTTTTAACAGCTTTTCCATGGGATCGTCCGTGTTTACTGCTTCAGTGTCAACACTAATCCTCGTCCTGGCCGCCGGTGTTAGCCCAAACTCAGAGCAGAAATCTTTCATCACCTTCAGGTAAGTTTGGGCGATGGAGACTTGCGGCACCTGCTGAATGTACCCGGATGGGGTTTTAAAGATGGTGCCGTGTTTGCTTAAAAACTCCTCGGCTTCTTTCCACCGGGCGTAGGCCTGACAGTACCCGGCAAAGGCAGCTTTATCCACCAGAGTTAAAAGCCCCATAGCTTCTAAGGTTTTACTCATCCGCCTCCATTCATTTTTGGCCTCTTGCTCCAGCCATGACGGGCAGCGGGGTGCCTTGTTTTCAGGCTTGGGTTCGTTTTCATTTAATGGCCTTTTGCCGGGGTTTCCTTCCAGGACTTTAAGAGCTGTTGGTTTTGGTTTTCTTCCCCGTGTCGCCATAGCTTTTCACCTCCAATTGAAAAAGGAGCCTCACTTGGCCCTTTTGTTTTTTATTTCCTAATACCCGGAAAGTTGTAATTCCCCTTCTTTATCTCATCAATATCGGCCTTTACCGCCTTGTCGTAATCCTTATCCTGTTTTTCTTTGGCCTTGCAATCCATGCAGATGCAATCCAAATTAAAGGCGGACATTGTCCGGCCACCCTTTAAATCCCCGCCGCACCGATCGCAGTGCCTTTGGGAAAAGAATTTATCCAATCGAATCGCCCCCTGTTTTGGCCTTAGTCACTGCTCCCCAACCATGTAGCCGCTATAACCCAACGCTAAAGGCCCACAGGGGCGCTCAAAAGGCTTCGTTTTAAAGCCTCCCGCAGCGGTTTTTGGGGCAGCCCCCAGTCCCGGTAGCCTTGTTCAATGATGTGATAGTAGCCATCGCTGGGTTCGTTTAAACCCTTGATGGTCAGCACATAAGCAAAGGCCTGGTAAATGTTTCCCCGGTCGTCCTCTATCGTTACCGGCATTTTGTTATAAAGGCGGGGATAGCCTTCATAGCGGTCAAGTTTTTTAATATCTTCCGACGAAACGGTGTAAATGGCACCCCAGGTAATTGCCTGTTCTTCTTCCACGATATCCGCCACCCGGTTAAAAGTCAGTTGGTAGCCATGCAGTTTTACCCTGGCCACCGGTATTGCATCCGGGCAGCGGCTCATCATCTGTTCCTTGTTCAGGTTGCTGCCGTAGGCAAAGTAGTACATACAAAAAACCCCCTTTTTGGGCTAAATGGTGTAAACCTATCTATCACTCAAAAACAGGGGTTTTGCAAGTATTTTTTATTTAAACCGGGCGTTATTCGTTACTTCTAAGGCCCGGAATGTTCATCTTGTCTGCATCAGCTTGGGTGAGGCCAAAATGCTCCAGGGCTTCTTCCTTGGTGATTTCAATCAGAAAGCCATAGTCCACGAATTGACGGTAGGCACTTTTAGCCTTCTCTGCCAGGGTATCTCCGGTGACATGCACACCTTTGCCGTAAAAGGTCCAGGCGCTATGCACCATGGAATTAATATACTCTTCCACAGTCATGGTGTGGGGGACAAAAGCAAAGCTCTTTAGTTCCTCAAACACTCCCAGTTCATCTTTGGCCACACTGACCCGTTTGCCATCCAAAGTCATTACCCGTAGATACATGCCTTCACCACCCTTTTTCCCACATATTAACATCTATTTGTCAGAAAGGGAAGCCGGGCTTTAAAGCCCAGCCACCTGTCTGCCGTTTCTAAAGGCGCTGTCGCCTTCCAGGTTCTTTAAAAGGTGAAGCCTGGCGGTTTCAAATTCTTTGCCAATAAGGCCTAGTCTCAAAAGCCAGGTTCTAAAAGTGTACTTGGGGTTTGAGGTCTCAGTCTTCTTGGCGCTGGCGTTCTTTTGGCTTAAAGCCTGGTAACTTACCGCCAAGCAAAACTGTATGTAGGCTTTGACTTTCCCGGCGTGGGTGGTTCCGTTGAAAAGCCTAAACTCCACCGTGGGGCCGTTGAAAGTAGCATGTAAGTTTAACCCGTGGTAGCGGCTGCTGTGGTAATGTTGGCTGCGGCTGCCGCTGTAACCCTGGTACCAAAGGTCGGCCAGCTGCTCCAGCTCCGTTGGCTTTCGCCGGTTCAGTTCTTCCAAAAAGCTCTCCTTTACCTTTTGGCAGTACCGGCGTTTCCGCTGCTCGTCCACCTGCAGAGCTTGGTAAATCAAGTCCTCTTTGCTGGCCACAATGTTGACCAGATTCCGTAAAGTTTTGGCGGTGAATCTTTCTTTGCCAACATGGACGTGCAGCCCACAACTGCGGTTGCAGAAGGCTCCGGCTTTTCTTAAGGCTCTGATAATCTCCTGCACCGTTTCGATGTCGCTGTAGGTGCAGATGGGGGAAACCAGCTCCAACCGGTGGTCCAATCCCGCTGCGATTCTTTTGCCTTGCCGCTTGGTTTCCGGCCTGATGCTGCTGTCGTTCATAATAAACCAGCTGCGGCCTTGGTTGTCCGGCGCTTCCCATTTGTCGTAGCCGCCGCCAAGGTAGTGGGCGCTGGTGCCGAAGTATCCCGCCACTGCTTTGGCAGCTGCTTCCCTGCTAATCCCGGTGAGTTCAATTTCTATCCCAAAGGTTAAGTTTTTCATGTTCGGAAAACCCCCTGTGTGTTTTTGGTAGTCTATATATCACTCTAAACACACATAATAGCAAGGGTTATTTTCCTTAAAAGTTAATATTTAGGCGGTTGTTTAGCTAGAGAAAAGACCGGTGCTTATGCCCCAGCCTTATTCCGCATCCACATATTCCATGATTATCTGCAGTGCTCTGTCGTAGCTTTCGGACTTAAAAATCCTCTCTCGCATTTCTGCCGCTTGTTCCTCCAGCCCGGCATCTTTAAGAGTGCGGCTGGCGATGCCCATTAGGTTAAAGATGTTGCCGTTTTCACCGACCAATTTGCATCTTGGTTTGGTCATTTACGCTCCCTCCTGGACTTGTTTTCTAAAAGCGCTGTTACCGGGGAGGTTTTGCAAAAGAACCCGGCGGGCTAGCCTGTAGTCATCGCCTATCATCCCTAAGCGCAGGAGCCAAGTTCTAAATGTGTATTTTTCATTATCGGTGGCTTTGACCTTGGCAGAAATGTTTAGCTTGGAGCGCCTGGCGCTAAGGTTCACCAAGGCTAACAATTGAGTGGCCGCTTCTACCTTCTCCGGGTCGTCTCCACCTTGCCCTAGCTTGAAGGTGATGGTTCCCTTGTTGAAATCAAAGTCGATGCCGGGGCAGCTTTTACCTTCCAGTGCATTTTGGAAATGCTCCAGAGTTGTCATGGGCTGCTGGTTTAAAGCAGTTATTACTTCCTCGCTCACCAAATCTGCATCAAGGTTTAATGCTTTTTTAATTAACGGCTGCTTACTGTAAATCATGTGGAGCAGGTTCCGCAAACTCCGGCCATCGTAGCCTTCCAAAGGTATCCCTACTTCCAAAGCAGTGGGTTTTGTTTCGACAGAAGTGTTCGCTTCCGCAGTTTCCTTTTGCTCAGTTATGATCTCCAACTCCGGTTCCTCCTTCCCGCCTGCCAGCAGCGCCTCCAGTTCCAGCACCTGACCCTCGCTGTCAAGGATATTGCCTTGTCGGTTAACGGTATATTCGCCAACTTGATAAGCAAAGCTGGGGGCAGCTAAATAGACAGGTCGTATTCCTAAATGCTCAGCCAGCTTGTGTACAAGCTCTTTTCTGGTCATCTTGGGTCCCCTCCTGTGGTTTTTGGTATGTCTATACATCACTTAAAACCACAGGAATAGCAAGGGATTTATAGCAGGTCAGCGTATCTAATTTTCTGTCCATCCCGGATTAAGTAGACATCACTATCGGAGCCGATATGCTCAATGTATCTTTTCACTCCTACATCTACGAAGCGTTCCTCCAACTCGGTAGCATAGCAAATACGATCCAGCTGTTCGCAAGCAATGCCGGTAGAAAAGCTGCCGGAGAAGGGGTCGAGCACGATGCCATTGGGAGCACTGCTGTTTTGGATAGGGTAAGCACACAGAGCCACTGGCTTCGTAGTTGGATGGAGTTTTGATTTGGCTGGCCGGTCAAAATTCCATACCGTCCTATGTTTTCTATCACCGTAAAACTTATGGCCTGCTGTGGGCTTCCATAGATATAAAATGGGTTCATGAGCGTATAAATAGTCGCATCTACTAAGCACCGGTGCGTTTTTCACCCAAATGCAGGTTTGGTGACAAAAGAAGCCAGCGTCCCTAAAGGCGGTTCTAAAATTAACGGTTTCCCTGTCTGCATGAAAAATATAGACAACGCCACCGTCTACAACATTTTCATACATATTTGTGGCGGCCTTTAGGAGAAATTCGTAAAATTCCCTGTCTCCCATATTATCGTTTTTAATTTTCCCTGCCGTTCCTTCGTAGTCCACGTTATAAGGCAAGTCACTGACTATGAGATTGGCCTTTTTGCCGTCCATTAGTTTTTCATACGTTTGCGCTTTAGTGCTATCTCCACAAAGGAGCCGGTGCCTTCCCAGCAGCCACAAGTCACCGGGTTTACTGATAACCGGTTCCTTCAAAGCTCCGTCCACATCGAAGTCGTCTTCTTTAACATCCTTGTCGTGGACTTTGGAAAATAAATCCTCTATCTCAGCGGCATCAAAGCCGGTTAGGGAAATATCAAATATTCCGTTATCCAGTTCGCTGATTAAGTCGGCCAGTTTAGGCAGGTCCCATTCACCAGTGACTTTATTAAGCGTTATGTTCAGGGCCTTTTCCCGTTGCTCATCCAGATCCACTACTACACACTCAATCTCGGTTTCCCCTTGGTGCTGTAAAACTTTAAATCTCTGGTGGCCCCCTACGATCTGACCAGTGCGTTTATTCCACACGATGGGCTCCACATAGCCAAAGGTCTCTATGGATTTTTTCAGTTTTTCGTATTCCGGATCTCCGGGCTTTAAGTCTTTCCGTGGGTTATATTTAGCCGGATTTAATTTCTCCAGCGGTAGTCTTTGTATCTCCAATCTTTACACCTCCTGCCTTACTGCCTTCTCCCTGGTAAGCTGCTCCCAGCGTTTCACGGCCAAATCACAATACCCTGGGGACAATTCCATGGCATAGCAATTCCGTCCCAGCTGCTCAGCGGCCATGATGGTGGTGCCAGAGCCGCTGAAGGGTTCGTAAACGTTATCCCCCACATCAGTAGCGAGCTTGATGAAAAAGGCCGGGAGCTTCACTGGAAATGCGGCTGAGTGTTTTACGGAACTTTGGTTGCCGGGTAATGATAGCACATTCCCTGGCCTAGCGATGCCCTTTTTGAATTTGCCGCTGACGCTGATATTACCGGAGTCGCCTTTGGTTTTATTGGTTTTGCTGTAGACCCGGATGGCATCTGATTCACTGCCTACCGCCCTGGGTTTGAATTTAATTTTCTTAGCTTTGGTGAAGTGGAAAATGTCCTCGTACATTTCCACCAGGTCCGCCGGTAATGTTGCCAATCTGTCCTCATCAACCTCTACCAGCTGCACCATCCAGTCGATCTGTTCCTTCTTGGTGAAGAAGTGCACCGGCTCAAAGTCGTTTCTCAGGCGATTAGACCAGCCACCGGGCAGCCCTGGCTTCGTCCAGATTAGCTGATCCACATACCGCCAGCCACCTTCCACCAAAGCAATGATGGTTTTCATCACGTAAAGGGAACGCTGGCCGCCCTCAACGTGCTCCTTGATGTTGACGAAGAAGGAGCCGCTGTCGTCAAGTATCCGGTAAACGTTACTGGCCACATGAAAAAACCAGCCCGGATATTCCTCTGCCGGTATCCCGCCGTAGTCGTCCTTGCGCTGCATGGCGTAGGGCGGGGAGGTAATAACGCAGTTGGCTTTGGCACCGTGCATTAGTCTTTCTACATCAGCTGGGTTGGTGCTGTCCCCACAAAGCAGCCGGTGATTGCCCAAAAGCCAGATGTCCCCTGGTTTAGTGATGGGCCGCTCCGGTGCTTCCTCGTCAAAGTTATCCTCCTGGACTTCTTCTTTAAAGCCCAGCAATTCATCTATTTCCTCGGCATCAAAGCCGGTAATATCTTTTAAGTCATCATCCAAGTTCTTGAGCAGCTCGCTCAGTTTGGGCAGATCCCATTGACCGGCGATTTTATTAAGGGTAATGTTTAAGGCCCTTTCACGGTCAGGTGGCAAATCAACCACGGACACTTCCGTTTCGGTATCTCCCCGCTCCAGTAAAATTTTTAGTCGTTGGTGGCCAGAGATGAGCATGTTGCCCCGCTTGTTCATCACCAAAGGTTCCACCAGGTCAAATTCGTCAATAGATTTCTTTAATTTCTCGTATTCCGGATCTCCAGGCTTTAAATCCTTACGAGGATTGTATTTGGCCGGGTTAATCTGTTTCAGTGGAATGCGTTTAATCTCCAAAAGGGCCACCTCCTTCTTAACCTGCTTAAAATCGCTGTATTTCGTGCCATGTCAAGCATTAGACCTTGACAACCCCCATCTGGAATTTTGCGAATTCCCACGCGAAGGCCCGCGCCCGCTCCGTTTTGCTCCCGTTTTCAGCGATTTACTACCCCCTCCATGAGAATGACCTTCCATTACAAAGTAAAACATTATGGTATTATTTATTGATAAATTGCGTACAATGTTTTACAATATAAGTATAGAAAGGAGTTGATATTATGGCCGGTACAACCAATATAAATGTTCGTGTCGATAAGGAATTAAAGCGTAAAGCTGAGGCTATCTTTAACGAGCTTGGCCTCAACATGTCCACTGCTATGAATATGTTTTTGCGTTACTCCGTTCGTTACGGCGGCATTCCTTTTGACCTTCGCCTTGACACACCCAATGAGGAAACACGGGCCGCAATTGATGATGTTAATAACAACCGCAATATGAGCAAAACCTTTGACAGCGTAGATGCCTTGATGGAGGATCTAAATGCTGAAAATTAGATACTCCAGCCGCTTTAAAAAGGACTACAAAGCTATTGTTAAACGGGGCTATGATGTAAAACTGCTGGAGGAAGTGTTAAATATTCTTGTCCAGGAGAAACCACTTCCTCAAAAATATCTTGACCACCCGCTTTCCGGTAATTACGGTGGTCACCGTGAATGCCACATTACTCCTGACTGGCTGCTTATATACAAAATTGAAAAGGATATCCTGACCCTATCTTTAACCAGGACGGGAACCCACAGCGATTTATTCTAAGCAGGATAAAGTCGCTTTTTTTTTCTACTGCTGCCAGACTGCCTAATAACTGTAAACCCTATTCTTATCACCCCAGCGGCCTTCCTTTGTGGTCTTGCTGTCATGACAATTTTTACAAAGAGCTTGTAAATTGTTCTCATCCCAAAACAGATTCAGATTACCTTTGTGGGGTTTTACGTGATCAACTATTGTTGCCGGAGTAATCCTGCCCTGGCGTTCACACTCTACACAGAGGGGATGCTCCAGTAGAACTTTCTTTCTTAACCGCTGCCACCGGGCACTGTTGTAAAGCTGTTTGGAATACTTGGGTCTTTCCTTCCGGTTGTACTGCCGGTTGTATTCCTGCATGTGTTTGGGACAGAACCTGGCTTCCGTTAGCTCCGGGCAACCGGGATGGCGGCATGGCGCTGGTGGTTTCCGTGGCATTGGGTTTCACCTTCCTCTCACCGTGCTGGCAGCCGGACCAGGAGATACGTTTATGTTTATTGCCGTCTTCGGATATGTTAATTAAAGATTTATGGTATTCGCTCTTTGGGTTACCACACTCATAAGCCGTCCAGTGTTTATCGCTAGCGGATTTATCGGTGCTGGCAAAGCGACAGGATATGCATTTCATAATGGCACCTCCATAGAAAAAGCCCTGAGAGCAAGTTGCTGTCAGAGCTTAGATTATTTTCGTTAGTAGCCGTGGCATATGGTTGTTTAGTCACTTTTAACTGGATGATCGCCTGGTGCCATGCTTGCCTTTACGCATTTTTCGCTGTTCATTTTGTCCCGCATTTCCTGGATCATGTCATTGAGCCACTTCGGACTGTTATTTTCTATTTCAATCAGCCTGGCATGATATTTACAATAAGGGCTGCCGGGTTTTATTTCATGCCGACAACCTTCATAGGCGCATGTTCTCATTTGGTTTCATCTCCTAAAAAATTAAAGCCCACAGTATCCTGGGGCTTTTCTTGAATATGTTTTTATATCTTTACACCTTACACTATACCACACTTGCTAAGTCCACTTTAGTCCATTTTAGTCCACTTTTTTAGTATTTCGTTAATTTCTTTTAATCCTTCACCGTGGATTCTAAAAACCCCCGCTCCTGCTATACCCAAGCTCCAAAGAGATATCCCCCCAGGACTTGCCGCTGATATATCTTTTCTCCAGCACCAACTGGCAATTCACATCTTCCACCCGGCAAATGGTGCCCATGATTTCCTGTTTGAGTTCTATAAACTGGTCAACCTCCTGGTTAATTTCTTTTTCCAAATCAATAATCTTAGCCATGGTGTTTTCAAAAGGACCTCTGATATTTCTACCACCGGATACCTTTTCCTGGGTCAGGTTTGAGGTTACCCGCATGGCCAGGGCCTTTAAGTTCTCCAATTGCTCCAGCTTGCTGCTTATTCTGTGGTCAAGCCTGATGGCTTGGGATAAATATTCTTTAGCCTTCATCAGCTATCACCTCCAGTTTGCCGCCATAATAGGTTTCTGAAATATGTTTCTGTTTGGCTATATCCAAGGTGTAAATCCTCTCCAACGCCTTCTGCTGACCCAGTTCATACTGCTCCTTGGTTTTATAAAAACTGCAGCCTTCACACTGTTTAACCTTTAAAGCTGTGCAGCTATTTCGTTTATGGGCAAAACAGTCTACAGCATCAAATCCCATAGGTCAACCCTCCCACTGGTTTACAATCCACCGTAAAATACTTAACCGGAATCCCTAGCACCTTGGCCTGATCTATCTCCGCCGCCATCCCCGATGACACCCGGCTCCCAAACACCCACACTTCCCGGCAATGTGACAATAGTGCCAGTCCCATTTCAATCCCCAGTTGTCTTTCCGCCGGGTCATCCTCATCAAGGAACTGTGGATACATCAGGTGGGGGATAATAGGTATCACTTTTTTCGTTACCGCAAACCGCCCGTAGCGCCTGGCCCTATCTATGTTTCCTGCCACATCCCCGGCAAAGGGACTGCAGATAAAAACTATATTTTTCAAGACTTAACACCTCACTTAAATTACAATGTCGTTAAATGTGATATTTTTACAGCGTTACAGATATTATAAATAAATATATATATACTTCTTTTATATAAATAATTTATAATCTTTCTTATCCCTTATTTATAAAAGATAAACGAATATCTGTAACATCTGTATCATCCTTCCTAACTGTTGGATTAACTGACTTTTAACCGTTACAAATCATTTTGCCCATTTGTTACATCTGTAGCGGCCTTCACATAAATCCGAACGGTCTCCCCGCCAATTCTTTTTACCTCTGATTGGTAGCCATTTTTACTTAGCTCCCGTCCAAACTCTATGTGGCTAAGAGGTTTTAGGCCGTTTTCATAACACCAAGTCCCATATTTTCGATAAACGTCCTTTATTGCCTCATTTTCGATTTTTAATCCTTCATTAACAAAAGCCAGAACAGGGTTATTCACCACTTCGTAATCCCGTTTCTCCCTTTTTGCCGCCTGAGCCTCGGTAAACCCACTGGCCAACACACGGGTTAAACCCTCTATCCCTAGTTTCAGCAAATATTCCATGGCTGGTTTTGTTAGCAGCTTGTCTTTGATAAAAGGATCAAAATCGGTGTCCTTGTCGCTAAATACCGCATTAAAGGGGATAATCACCAGCCTGCGCATAAGTCCTACGGAAGTATCGTTGATCCTAGGCAATTTATTTGTACTAAAAAGCAGCTTGGCATAATTGTTGAATTCAAAAGGGTCTTTACCTTTGCGCTCAGCGTTAACTGTTTCGCCGGTGACCAACTTCTTGAAAATAGCACTATCGTCCATATACTTTTTGCTGATGTCATCTCCAACATTGGCAAGTTTGTGGAACAACTCCGCCGTTTTAAAGCGCACTCCAAGTTCATCTATACCCAGGGATGAATAATTGTTATTTCCCAGTAGGTTTTTAATCATATCCAGGAATGTGGATTTGCCATTGCTGCCGCCCCCGGTAAGAATAAAACATTTGCCCAGTTCGTTTCTTCTAAAGAACAGATAGCCAACTAGTTCCTCCAACAGCTTCCTCAAGTTATTGTCCTGGCAGCAAATTTTATCCAAGGTTTTATCTACTATTTGATCGTAAACACCGGGAATGTAATCATATTCAATTTTATTTTGCAGCACGATGTCCGCTGAAAAGTCATGCATGGTCATGCTGTCAATATCTAAAATCCCGTTGTTAAACCCAATATAATTTGCTGAAGCCGGTTCCTTGTCTTCCGCTATAAGGTCTAAATAAGTTAGTGTTTCCGAGCGTTTAGCCCGATTCAGCTCCGGCAGGTGTTTAATCATGGCCGTTTCTATTTCCAAGGCATCGTTTTTGTAAACCCCGTCTCGATAAATGTGGAGCTGGTTATTGATTTTAATAATCCGCTCCTCGGTTTTTAGATACTTGGCGAACCGGTCGTGGAGGAATTTTGATTTTATATAAAAGGTCTGCTTTAAAAAGGCTTCATCCCTTAAAATAGTCTCCACTTCCTTATCCCCCAGAGGGGTTTTTAGCACATGCTGGTTTATAATCTGAATAATGCCTTTGATGGCTTCCTTGCCAAAACCCTCGGCCTGGAGGGTAAGGATATAGTTAAAAAGTGCCTGGTTTCGGCCATCGCCATCGGCTAAGGAACTAAAGTCCGGTAAATTGTGTTTTTTCTTCAGCGGCTGCAACCAATCTGGGAGGAAATCGATATCTTCTATGGCATCGATTTTATTGAGCCAGCGCCGGGTTTTTCCGTTTACTTTTATCGGTATCGGTGCATTTTGCTCGCCCACGGCCACATCTACGGTGACGCCGATGGGAGTCATCAGCTTCACTTGTTTTTTCTTGACCTCGGTGTTCCTAAAGTAAAAGTGGATGCCCCGATCGGTTTTAAGAATTGCGCTTCTAAGGCCGGTTTCTGTGACAATCTGTTTGACAAGTTTCCCTTCTTTTTCATCATCAAGATCTATTTGCACCATGCCATCGGCCAGGATACCAGCAAAGTCGCCGCCCGTTTTGCGGATATAGTCATAGGTGTAAAATGATTTTTTATTGCGGTAAGGTTCTATGGGTTTTTTACCTTTGGTTTTGATATAACCCTTAACCATGTCCAAATGGTCATCACCTCTTTCATAAAAAACCTGATATTTATGGGATGTTTATATCCCAAAAGCATGGGGTAGCCGGAAGACCTACAGTTCATTTTGGCAGTGTTTCCCGACATATTTTCTGCTTAAACGATGGTTAATGTCCCAACATACAGTCAGTATGGATAATTTCCCCCGGCTGTTTTATTGTTTTTAATGTTCATTTGGGAGGCAACCTACCAAACTGGCACCGGTTTTTAATGTCACTAGTCGATAAAATGATTTTAGTTTGGTAGGTCCGCCCGCTTCCTGGGTTAGTTTTTTTCTATGTCGCAGTAAATGGTTTTGAGCTGTTGATACCTTTCCTCGCTAATATCGCTGATTTCCCTACCTAAAAACACCGCTATGGCATCACCGCTACTCATTTGCCTGGCAAGCTCATCCCTGTAAAGAAACTGCATAAACTTCACTTCCAGATCTGATAGCCGGATGAATTCTGTGGGAAGCTGGATCTGAAATTGCTGGCAGATGTTGTTTACCGTTACAGCAATATCTCTTTCATTACATCCTTGGGCAACCATCACGTCTCTTATCAGCTTTAGAAATCGTATAATCTCACTTAGGCTTGGCCCTTTGGGGCGCATAGAATAACCGCCGGTTCTTCTAAGGGTTGGCAACACCTCGGAGGTGATCCATCTTTTAAATGCTTTCGCCCTGGGGAGCCTTGAAGATATTATTAAAGCATACAGGCCGCTTTCATTGATCAGCAGTGTTTCTTGTACCCTGCCTAAGTTATCGCTGATGGGATGTTTCATCCCGTCATCCTCATCCACATGTCGGGCAATGGCTTTATGGGGTTCCTTATACGCCAAAATCTCCGCCACATCTTTACCAACAAACCAAGGTTCTTGATTAATTAAAATACTTCTTACTTCACCGAAATCTTTATTTTTAAACACTGTCATCATTTCAGATCATCCTTTCCCAAAAAATCCGCTAACCGCTTTTTAGCCACCTGAACATACCAATCTTTATCCAGCCTTCTAGGTATCCTTTTACCCCGCACATCACTGTTGATGATAAAACAGTGCTCCGGGGTACCGGCTATTTTATGGGGTCGTCCATTTATCTTGACCTTAAAAACACCGGGATCATCGTTTTTGGAAGCAAACACCCTGAGGCATTTTTCCGATAACCTTTGGCTGCCATAAAGAGCATGGGAGAATTTATTGGTGACCTTCACTACCTTCTGGAACATCATCAGTTCCCGGCAATCGTTGATGGTTTTTTCCACCGGTACACCGTTAATGAAATACTCTTTAAGGGCCGAGTTTACTATAGGCAGGTCATTGTCAATTTCGTTTAATTTCTTGACATATGCTCCCTTTGATTCATAGCTGCCGTCTACCCGGATGATGATGTAATTATTGACATCCTTTTGGTAGATTTTCCGGAACAGTTCAAATTCCAGCTGCATCCGGGTACGGGTTTCCCACTCCCGGCAAATATCTTTAATAGTGTCCAAGTCCCGCAGGCGTTTAATTTTTCCGATTAATCCATCCGTGTTCGATTGAATCAGCGTCCACTTCGGCTCTAGCTTTTCGATTAAATCTAAGAGCAGCAGCTGCCCGCCTACGCAGACGTTATTGGCCTGCCTGGGGTCATAAAGGTTGTTGTACTGATATTTCATGGCCCCGTAGGTGGCATTTAAGACAATCTTATATGGCAGCTGCATGGGGTTTTTCTCCGCTTTCAGTTTTAACCGCTCTTGATAAATCTCTTGGTAGAGTTTGGGGTCTTCCACATTCCGGGATAAAAAACCATACTCCAGCATAAGTGAAGGGTAGAAAGAGGCCACATCCACATTGACCAAAATCCCTTCATCCTGGTACTGATCCCTAGCCCCGTGTAACCCTCCCCAGGCAAAAATATGGGGTACACCACTAACAGTAGTCTGTAGAAAATTATCATAGTTGTGGTTATGGGCATCCTTGTACCAATCCACCACATGGCGGTATTTTTTAATCCTTAAAGTGTCGGGTAAAACTAAATCAAACTCATCGTTTCGGTTTATTCTATTGGCCCTTAAAATCACAGCCGCCAGTTGCGCCTTGGTTTTACTCAGATAATTCAGCGGCAGGTTAAAGGTCTTTAATAAAGCTACGTGACTATCAAATTCTTCCTTCCGGTGAAGGAATATTTCCATGGTTTCTTGCACATCATGGGTGCAGTAACTAACCAACTCATCAATTTCCCGTGTTGTAAGTTTCCGGTTGGTATCAAAACTAACTGTTGTTTCCCGGATATCATGCCCCATAAAGCCTTCCAGTTCCTTTAGGCTGTGTAAGGTGGTCATGACATCAAATTGGTTCAGCTTAATCCTGTTTAAGAGGGAACTAAACTGCCAGCCTGGTTTCTTTTCTGCTATAATGAACTTGGAGATTTCATGGGGATCAAAACCACAAAGGATACCCTTTAAAATGTACTGGTCATAGTGCCGGTTGTTGTAGCCAACCCAAATATGATCAGTATGCTGTTCATAAAACGACGCCAGTGCCCTGGCATCGTTTATGAACACATGTTTTTGCTGGCTGGCAGGTTCGATTATGACAAAGAGCCAATCGTGGGGATAGACTTCTGCGTCATAGAATAACAGCACCCTACTCCGCCTCAAAAACTTCAGTAATTTTAAAGGTTTTGAATCCTTTGTTGGTTTCCCCATACTCCACTGCATACTCGTAATTCCCGTCAATGGCCTCATGGATGTCCAAAATGAGGTTGTGATACTGGGTAAAATTCTCGAAAGTAACATCGATGCCAGAATCTAAGGAGCGTAAAAATTCATTAGCCATATGAATTCCGAAGGCAGTGTGGACGACTTGATTCATGAATAAAATAGAATTTTGGTACTCTCCGGCAATAATGCGCATCCAACTGGTGACCATAGGCTTGCCAGTTTTGGATTCCACCAATTCTAGTTTTTCAATTTTCACTTCATAGGTGCCATAGGGAACTTCCCGGTAATGGCCATCGCCTGTACCCACATTTTTCAGGTCTTCTTTAAGACCTTTCAGGTCAAACTCTTTGTCGAACCTTGCAAATACACTACTCATTAAATTTGTCCTCCTTGTAATTTAATTAGTTAATTGGTTACCGGACTTGCGAGAGCGCCTGCTCCTTTTAGCCGGTTTTTCGGGTTTATCGGTCGCCGCAGTGGTTTCCTCCGTAGTGGTAGCCGCCGTTTCTTCCTCGCTAGTTTCATCCCCGTTGGTATCTCCCTTAGCAGTTGCCGTAGCCCCATCTTCCTTGGTTTCATTCCCGGTTGTTTCTCCTGCTGCTGCTTCCTTGGCGCTTTCCGCCCTGGAATAAGTCTTGATGCCTTCCTGAGCGCCCCTTAATGCCTTAATAAATTCATCCTTATCCAATTTCACAACTGGCACTTTGAAATTAAACCGGCCACCGCCAAAGACATTTTCCTTTTTCTCCAGCTGTAAATATCTTTCATCGCCATCCATAAACGCCCGAACTGTCAAATCCACGATTCCCGCTAGTACATTGGCCACCTTGTCGTTGATGTTTGGCTTGATGGTGGTGATTTTGTTACCGTTTTTCAGGGTAATCTCCGAGGTCAGTTCCTTGGAGATAAAGATTACCTGGTAGCCTAAGTTCTTCAGGCGCTTCATAGCCGATAGAAATTCAGTCCGCACCATGTCCCAACCCTTGCCGAACCCGGCGTCCTGTTCATGGTCAATGCCTAGTTTTTTATAAATGTACAACCGGCTGTGTTCGTACAAATCCTCCACCAAATCAATAGCCACTCGTTTGAAGGTGTTATCCTTCTTTTCCAGTTCATCGATGACTGCTAAAAAGACTTCCCAGGCTAATTTTTCTTTTCGGAGCCTGCCCTCATAAGTCACCTCGTCCGTAATCCTGACCACCGGGGAGGTTAGGTTGTCAATATTGCCGTCCGTGTTTACCATCAGCAGGTCTTCATAGCGCTCGATGAAAGTGGACTTTCCTACATAGGAATCGCCGTAAACCCACTTATCCGGATTTAGATCCATCTTCCTTTCCCGCTTTTCATTTTTCGGTAATAACATAAAATCGATTTCCTCCTCGCAATATTTTTGAAACTCGCACCAGGCACATAGCCTTGACGGTGTTCTTTCATAAATGCTTTCGTTTTGAATCTCATGGCAGCGTTGGAAAAATCCATCCACCTTGGAGTGGTCGTAGTTCACTTCCACCACTTTTACTTGCATGGCCGCCAGGGTTTCCGTTAGCCGTTTCCTGAACTGGTATAAATCCTCGGTTTTCTTTTGCCGGATTTGGGTTTTAGGAATAAAAACATACCCCAGCTTGAACACGTCAAACCCTTGTTTCTCCAGGTAATACTTGTACAAATGTAACTGCTTGGATTCTAGGTAATGGTCAATGTTGTTGCTGTACTTAAAATCATAAACATCTGCACTGCCATCACCGTTATGGACTATTAAATCTACATAACCTATAAATTCCGGGAAGTTTATCTCATACTCGAATATGCTGACTTTCCCCCGAGTTAACTCCTGCAGCACTTCATTGGCTTTCTCCACCAAGGTGGTCAGTTTTATCATTTCGTTGATGTGAAAGTCATTAATCACCGGGTATTGGCTGTAGTAATATTCCTCCATAGCAGTTGGTCCTTTTTCCAATCCCAAGTGGAGAGCGCTACCGACTATTAAGGGATTATCCGCTGCCGGGGGGAAAATCGTAGTTAAGTTTCGGATGTATCGGAGCATGAATTGGTACCGGCATTTTTCAAAGCATTCAACTCTGCTGTGGCTAAACCGCATCCGTTACTCACCTCCTTTACAAGGGTCTTAAATTCCTTAAAATCGGCGGGGTATAAAATGAGGCCAATGCCACCAGCAGCGTTAATGTTATTGATATTTAGCTCTTGGAGCTTGGTAGATTTACCGCCCGTTCCCTTTAGTTCAAGGGCCACAAACAACCCGTTAATACAGCAAATTAAATCCGGTATGCCGCTTCGCTGGAACCCGCCACCCCACACCTTAAAAAACCAGGTATTGGGCAGGGAATTTAAATATTTAATGACTTTCTTTTGAAGCTGTTTCTCAGTCACTGGTGCTACTTCACCCCCTTTTCAAATAACTCCAAGGTAAAATCCCTCCTTTGCTTTAGGGCTTCCAGTATTTTTTCTTCCACAGACTTCTCTGTGATCAGGTAGTAGTAGAAACAACTGCGAGGCTGGCCGATGCGGTGAATGCGTTTTTTTGATTGCATCCATAGCTCTGCTGACAGCGGCAGGCTGTAGTAAATAACCCGGTTTGCCTTTTGTAGATTGACCCCGGTCGATCCAGCCTGATACTGGACTAGAGTGACGCTGTTGTCCTTTGTATCGTAGTTATCTAAATCTGTACCGTCACCGTTAATATGGGACGCCGGTTTTTCCAGTTCTTCAGCTAGTCTTTTAATGAGCTGGTATTCCTTCTTGAAGTTGTAAAATACAATTACCCGGTCATGGGTGGAAGACAGTAAATCCTTTAAAGCTTGTTGTTTATGTTGGTTGTAAATCGATGCTAATTGCCGCAGATATAACAATTTTGCAAGAGCGGTATCGCCGACCAGCATTTCGTCATCAATGGTAATCACTCTGTCTTGGTTAAATTTCCTGTACTGGGGGGTGTTGGGGATTTTAATGATTTGCTCCACCTGCTGCGGTAGTTCCACCACTTCATCAGTTTTCATGAATATCGCCCCATGCTGGTAAAGTTTGTCCTTTAGCCGGTCAACGTTTTTGTAGCCAGTGACCACGGTAATGTAGAATCCGCCAACATCAAGTTTTTCAGTGATGGTGTACTGTTTGTAAAATAACTTTTTGCTTATACCCCACCCCAACAACCTTAGCTGCGACCACAGTTCCTCATACTTTCCACCGGTGGGGGTGCCGGATAATAAAATTACATTGTCTGGTTTTAAGTTAAGAATAAACTTGGCCCGGTTGGAATTTTCGTTTTTGATATATTGGCTCTCATCTAGTAACATCGAAAAATCCCTTAATTCCTCTAACTGCTTGCGCCGCCACACCAGATCGTAATTAATTATGATGATGCTGTGTGGTGGAATTGCTTCGATGGGCTGGTTTTTGAAAATAATAACTTCGTAGTCATAGTAGGTCTTAAAGTGCTCAGCCCAGTCCGTGATTTTAGACTTCTGGCAAACTATGAGGTTAAAGGGTGCATTTAGTTGCTTTAATTTCTCTGAACCTAAAAATGTTTTTCCAAGTCCCATATCTAGGTAGTAAGCTACCAGGTTGCGGTGCATGGTTTGGTTTAATGCTCTTTGTTGGTGCGGGAATAAAATTACATTGATTTAGATCACCTGCCTTTTTCCCGTTGTATCGACTTCATTTTTTCGCATTCCTTTTCCGCTTCTTCCAGTTCATGTACCTCCATTTCTGTAATGGAAATGGTGCCAATGCTTTCCCCAGGCACTAGCACAACCATGCTGTGCCCTTTACCAAAGATTGCATTTAAGAACCGGTCACGAAGTTTGACCTTCCTTGCCGCCAACACTTGGCTGGAATTTGGTTTCTTGATGCCAATTTCCATGTGGTGCCGGGTAGTGGAGCCAATATAAGCGTTTTTACTCAACTTTTTTCACCTACCTTTACCATGATTAGAGGCCGGTTTTGATTTGCAATATAAATTTTGTTAACGGCCTCTATATACAAGTCATGGTAGAGCAAAAAGTAAACCCCCCCCGAATTTATAGATTTATTAAATATTTTTTCAACCGATTAATGATCTTGTTCATTCGGTTGGTGATCGCCATTTTAGAAACGCCATCACGTTTGGCTACATCCGCCTTGGAAAGGCCCCGGTAATATATGTCAAAGATTAACTCTTGCTGCTTGGGTTCAAGCGACCTAATAGCTTTTCTTACGGCTTCCCTGCCCAAATTGGCCAGCACTTCTTCGAGGGCATCCTCATCAGAAACTAAATCTTTAGCTTTATCGTTTTGGCTGGAATAACTTTGATGGCTACGGGTTTCCGCCTGGTCGTTGTTATATTCCAGCCGATCTTCTCCCCGGCTAATTACAAGCCACACCCAGGGCTCAATCTCATCTGCACCGGTGAGCATGTCCTCCGTGACGACAAACTTTTCCCTTTCCATAACTGACCAGTAAGTAAAGGATTCACATTTGCTTAAATCAAATGTGGTCTTTTTTTTACCTACTGCATAAATCGCTTTTCCTTGCTCAGTGATTTCAATGGTGATCTCAGCATCTTGGGTTTGAAATTTTTTTATCATGTTTATTTCCTCCTTTTTTAAGGCCCAATGGGGCGGGTCCGAAAAACGGGCATAAAAAAACCGCATAATTACCGAAAAATCAGTAATTATGCGGTCTGAGGTAATTCTTTGATTCCTAACTCGCTATAATTGGCAAAGCATTATTAAGTTTGTAATGGACAAAAAAAAGGCCAGATAACTAATAAAATTAATTATTAGCTATCTGGTCCTTAAGGTAGCTCTATGTTAGGCTCCTTTTCGTCTCAGTAAAGCTTTATCATACATTGGACGGGTTTTCCCCGTTGATAAATCCACTATAAAATTTTTGGCTGGGGTTTTGTCCGGTTTCCCATCTACCCAGGAAATTGTTCCAGTTGTGTAATTTAAATCCCAGTAGCGCTTGCATCGGCTGCATTTATGCAACAGTAGGCCGGTTACTTCCCCATTGGCATACTTTGATACAATTGGATTGCCGCATGTGGGGCATTCAATGTTAATCAGTTTTTTATTCATAAACACCTTCCTTTCTATAATTTCATCCATCAAGTATTTAAGTGTATTTGTGATTGTTTAAGTTGCACTGGATAAGATTGTTTCGAATTATGGTTAATAATGTTGTAACACCCAAAATAGGGTGATATAATATTTTTAATATCTGGCAGAATCAACTGGTTGTTTTCGGAGTTTTTTTTTGAGGCACCTTCATCCATGCCCACATACAACAATCAACCAAGTAGAAACATCCTCTTTCAACAACACTTATTAATAAAATGATAACAGGTTGTGACCTAAAAATATTTACCCTCAGTTTGACCTGTTTTTGACCCTTTTTTGACCCTTGAATTCTGCGGGAAGGGGGAATCCTAGTGGTCGGGCTGTGTTTTGGTACATACGCTAGAGCTGTTCAAAAGGTAATCAAAGGTTCTGACAGCCAAGTGGAGGTAACGGAGCTCCTGCTGGGCCTAATTCTTGATAATGTTGTTATCACAAATCAAATAGGTGAACCATATGTGGTTACGGCTAAAATCGCCAATCAGTTATTAGGGCTTAATGCTCAAGTACATAATAAAATTAAAAAAGCGGCTAGCTCCAAATTAATCATTGACGCCGCCCACGATTACTTTGAAGACGTGGTCATACCTGCCATTACACCTGATTTAACCTCTGATCTGGTGCATGAACTTACTAAACTTATCTCCCAGGACACTAAGATTCCACAAAATAAAAAGAAAGATTTCTTGGCCCTTGCGGAGGGAGAAAAATTAGCTAGATTTCTTTCCGAGGTTTTTCTGTATGCAATAAAGAAGCCTAATAAACTAACGGGGGACAAGCAAACAAATGGCGGAATTCCAACCATTGTGGATGAAGTAAAGGCACTAAAGGCCATATTGAGTAAATCCCATGGTTTACGCCCTCCTCCCCTAACACCACCGGAAGAAATTCAAAAACATGAGTTGACCTATGTCACAAAATTGTTGGCAGCCTATGCAGAAGCCGAGAAATTAACTGATTTGTCAAAAGAATTACTTGACCGATATCCCAGATATAAAAAAGATTTTGAACGGCGAAGAAAAGATTACTATGCCGCTGAAACCGTAAGGAGAGATGCAAGGGATATTTTTGGTATGACGGAACCAGATCAATTTGAAACCTTAAAAGAAGAGACATACAATGGCATTATTGATATTTACTATAATGATTTTAAACACGGTTTTGCCCGGATGAATGGTGTAATGGCTCATGCAGCTGTTATCCAGGTTAACAAATGCTGGCTATGTGAGCCGCTAAAATGGGTCGGAGCCAGTGAGAAAAAAGGGGTCTGCCACATTCTGGTAAACGATGGCGAGATTGAAGGGTGGGTGTTAAGGAATGAATAATATATTTAACACCCCATTTGAGATCTCACTGCGTGTTTTATTAATGTTAGAAACCGGCTTAATCCAGACAGCTGATATGATAGCCGCAGCTGATTTTATAACGGTCTATGGTAAGGATTTTGAAATATCAGATAACGATCTTCATGGGGACAGTGCCTTCAAATACAGTGAATTCCCGCTCCGCCGTGAACTAGTTAAAAAAGCTGTTAAACAACTTGTCCTAACCGGCCTAATTGATGTAGCGTCTTCACAAAGGGGTTTTTTATATTCGATAAATCAAAAAGGAAAGGATTATTGTTCACGGTTTACAAATCATTATGCTGAAACATACCGCTATCTTGCTAAACGAACACAGGGCTACATAGCACAAAAATCGGAGCGGCAAATTTTTGAAATGATTAACCGTAACGCATTTACCTGGCTGCAAAGGGGTGTGAATGATGTCTAAGTTCCATATTGAAAAATTAATCGTGATGGGCAGCGGCAAGGAACCTTCCATCCTGGAGTTTGAGCGGGGTCTTAATATTATTTGCGGGCCATCTGATACCGGTAAAAGTTATGTCTTAGAATGCCTGGACTATTTGTTTGGCAGCGATAGAATTCGTTTTGATAGAACCGCCGGGTATGACCGGATAAAACTTATTATCGCAACTGAAGGTCGTAAAGTTACATTAAGCCGCCAACTAGATACCAATAGAATTGAAGTGCATAGTGACGCCTATGATATTATGTCTGGTACCTATAAAACCAGCGGTAAAAAGAATAATATCAGTGATTTGTGGCTCCAACTAATTGGAATAGAGGAAGAACACGATATTATAAAAAACTCAAGATTTGAGAAACAAAGGCTTACCTGGAGAACATTTTCACACATGTTCCTTATCAAGGAAACAAGTGTTTTACAGGAGCGGTCCATTATTCTTCCGAGACAGAATACCTCCGCAACAGCAGCACTCAGTGCATTATTCTTTCTGATCACAGGAATAGATTTTGCCGAGGAAGAACCCCTTGAGAAAAAGGAAATATCGGAGGCCCGAAGAAAAGCATTGGTTGATTATATGCATAAACAGCTAATAACCTTTGCCGACCGAAAAGAAGAGCTGGGAAATATTCCTTACGGTGCTTTGGATCTTCAAGCCAAGGTTGAAACAGTACTTGATGATATTGCTGAAACCGAAAAAGCCATCGCCAGGGCCATTGAGCACAATAAACAGTTGTTGAAAGAAATATTTTCGGTAAATGCACAATTGGCGGAGTGCAATACCCTTTACAACCGGTACCAGGCCCTGGGGAGCCAGTATGCCGCAGATGTAAAACGTTTAGCCTTTATTGTTGAAGGGGAGTTAAACAGGGGGAATGTCAAGGAAGTGTCAAAATGCCCGTTCTGCGAAAGCAATGTTCCCGTGGAGATTGAGAAGGGTTACATCGAGGCATCACATGCGGAACTGCATAGAATACAGCTGCAACTTTCCGATCTTAAGGAGGCCAATGAAGACATCGTCAAAGAGCGCTCTGCTCTTGAGGCAAGGCTTGCAGATTTGAATCATGAAAGATGGGGGATCGAAGATTTACTCAACAGTGAACTAAAGCCCAAGGTGGCAGCACTTAAGAAAACATTGGCTGAATATCGCCGGGCCATCGAAATCCAAAATGAAACAACTGTTATTGACAAATTTGAAACTAACATAAAGACTGAGCTATTCAACGTACAAATGGAGGATGAATCACAGTTAGAATTTAAAATAAAGAACCAGTTCAGCAGCAATATTTTAGGCACGCTAGATGAACGCCTAAACGATATTTTGGATTTGTGTATGTACGAGGGATTTGGATCTGCATTTTTTGACCCTAGGGAATTTGATGTGGTTGTAAACGGAAAACCAAAGGAAAGTTTTGGTAAAGGGTATCGGGCGTTCTTAAATACTGTACTTGCAGTCACACTCATGGAATATTTGGTGGAGCAGGGGAAATATGCGCCGGGACTATTGGTTGTGGATTCACCTATCCTCTCATTAAAGGAACGAGGGGATGAGAGCGCACCGGATAGTATGAAAGCAGGCCTATTCCAATATCTGCTTGATAACCAGCATAAAGGTCAAGTTATTATTGTTGAAAACGAACCCCCGGATTTGGATTATACCGGTGCCAACCTAATCACTTTTACAAAGGACACAGAACATGGCCGCTATGGATTCTTACATGGTGTGCGCTGATAATCTGGAGGATTTAACAATGGACAACATAGAAAAATGGTCATCAATGGCCACTATAACTGACTATCTTGATGTGAGCCGGGAAACTATACTTCAGTGGATTAACCACCGTAACATGCCAGCGCACAAGGTTGGACGGCTTTGGAAATTTAAGATTTCCGAAGTGGATGAGTGGATACGTTCCGGCGGAGCTGCCGATAAAACTAGCCTGGAGAAATAAAAAAAAACACCCTACAAGTATTTCTACCTGTAAGGTGTTTTTTCATGCTCAACTATCCCCCGCATTTACTAGCCAACCAGGTAGCCAGATAACCCCAATCAGGCCTACCTGCCGGGCTGCCTACCAATCTCGCCCTCCTCAACCCCACGCTGGCCTCTTTCCTTTATACCCAGCGTTCCTGCGCACCCCGCCCAATAAAAAACAGCCGGGCGATCCGTGTAGGACCTCCCGGGCTGTTTGGTTGTTTGGTTAGTTAGTGCGCCGGACGGTTATCTACTGCACAACAGAACCGTCCCCTTGTGTTTTTCCAGAACCGTCCCTCTGGTTTGTCCCGAGCACTTGTGTTCTCGCAAACCGCAGGAACCGTCCCCCTGGTTTGCCGTGTAATCAGTATTATTTATATTCCTGCACAAACTGGGCAAAACTCGCGGCCATTCTATGTTCCCGGCCAACCAGGTACCCAGATAACCCCTATCAGGCCAACCCGCCGGGCTAGCTTTATTCACTAGCCAAGCCCACTAATATTCCACTTGGGCCACGCCAGCCCCTTTGCCTTATGCCAAGCGAACCCAATAAACAAAAGACCGGGCGATCCGCTTTGGGACCACCCGGGCTTTTTTTGTTCTGGTTTAGTTAGTGCACTGGACGGTTTTCAACAAAAGAACCATCAGATTGTGTTTTCTAGAGCATTGAATTTCCTTGAGCCTAGAATGTGCCTGTTGCGGCAGCACTAGCTGTTGTTGCAGTTAGGTTGCCATTAGCATCCTTTAACACAACTGCTCCAGGAGTAACAGCACCTGATGGAGCGGTTGTTGCATCTGTTACAGCAGTGAAAGTCAATGTAGCGACTTTACCATCTGCGCTCCATGCAACCGTTCCAGTTCCAGCATTAACACCTACTGTACCAAATGTTAATGTAGTGGTATCAAGTAAGGTTACAACACCGTTTGTCATAGCAAAAGTTGCATTTCCAGTAGTTGTCATTGCTTCACTGAATGTTAATGTAATAGTGTCATTAACGTCCAATGTTGCTGCAGTTCCACTACCGTTTGCTAATACTACTGAGTCAAGTGTTGGTTTTACGTTCTCTTTCCCAATTGTTAAGTTGATAAAGTCTGTTAAAGCTCCAGTCTTAGCAATAATACGTACTACACCGCCATTTTTATTGATTACAGTATTACTACCGGTATCAGTAATAGTAATTACACCATCTTGTGCAGCAGCTGCCCCACCAATAACTACTGTGTCGTTACTTGCGCCTGTTACATCTGTTAAGTCTACGACAGATAAGAAGGCAGAAGCTTCAGTACCTGTATCAGATAATGAGTAGCCACCAAATTGGTCTTTTACCCATACATAAGCCTTTGTAGTTAGCGCAGTCGTATATGCAGCGTAGTCAGCTACAGTGATTGCTGTTACATCAGTTGCAGTGGTTGTTCCAGGTGCAGCTGATTTAAATTCGATGGATTGTGCTTTTAAAGCATCTTTTGAAATTGTGACATCTTGTGAAATAGTTTTGATAGTATCATCTGCGTTGATTGTAAACTCTAGTTTTGCTTTTACATCTTGTGTAACTTTAGTACCATTTACAGTAACTTCAAAGTCAGTTGCAGCGGCTGCTGTTGAGGTATATACGTAGTATTTATTATTATATTCAAATACAGCTACCTGAACAGTCGCAGCACCTGTTCCATCCGCTTTTTGTGCTTGAGTAATAGTTGGGGCTCCTCCGACTAAGGCGCTAGATGGAACTAAGGTTTTTACGCCATTTGCATCTGTTGCATACAGAGCAACTTCTGCTGCATAACCAGATTTAATAGCACGCTCTTTATCAGCGTTTGTTGTTAAGGTTGCGGCACCAGCATCACCAAGTGTTTCGCCAACGATATCCTTAGAAAGTAATCCTTTATATGCAGGAGTTGGCGCTTCTACACTGTAAGTAAGTCCGGCAGAGCTATTTGCTATAGCTGTGATCGTGTAAGCCTTTTCAGCAACTGCTACGCTATCTTTTTTCAATGTAGCCTTAATGGTAGCAGAACCAGCTTTCAGTGCTTTCACATCAACTGCAGCTGTATTTATAGCATCTTTTGCAGTTTCGTTAGAAGTGATTGCAATAACACTAGAATCACTGGTTGTGTACTCAACAGTATATCCTGCTACGCCTGCTGTGTAGGTTGTGGAGTATTGGTCTTTTACATCAAAACTCAATGTTTGTGTTGCACCAGTTAACATGTTAGTTGAAACGGTTGTATTCTTTTTGGTGTCAACACTTGATGGTACAGCTGCATCACTAGCAGTCACTAATAATGTTGCCTGATTACCAGTAGCATTGACAGTTACAGTAATCGTTGCTGAGTTACCTTTGACAGCTGCAGCGGCTGGAGTGATTTTGATTTTACCATAGTCAGTACCTGGTGTAATTTCAAATGCTGCAGTAGCAACTGAACTGTTATTTGTTGAGACGGTATAATCTGCTGTTTTTAAGTCTTTCTGTGCAATAGCAGTACCATACTTATCAACCACAGTTTGTGTTACATAGAATGGCGTTATGGAACCAGCTGGGAAGTCTGCTGCAGCTTTTTCTAAAGTTAATCCGTATGCTGCGCCAGCATCTTCATTTACTACGACAGTAGTTGTAGTTGATGCACCGGTAGCTGGTGTAAGTGCTGTCAATGTAACAGTACCAGCTTTACCAAATTTAGCGATTTTAATTTTATTGTTAGTATCGATTGAGATATCCGCTGGGTTTAAGATCGTGTTGTCTGAACTTAAGAATTGTACAGCTCCACTTGTTTTGTCAGCGGCTGTTAGTTTATAAGCCTCACCAAGTGTATTAGTAGCTGTATAAGCTAATTCAACATCTTTAGTTCCTGTCGGTGTGAACATTGTCTTACCAGTTGGTAACACGGCTTCTCCCAATGTTACATTTCCAACAGTAGCAGCATTCACAACAATGGCTGTAGCTGTTTGGGTAATACCTTTGTACATTACCGTAATTACAACTTCATCTTTAAGAGTAGCTGCAGCCGCATTAAATTGGAATTTAGCAGGGACTTGAGCTAATGCAACGCCAGCAGTTTTGTTGTAAGCAGTTAGAGTCAATTTGGTATCATTTGCAGCGACAGTTGCTTTCTCACCATATTGGTTGATGAAATCAATTGACACTGGAGCAGTAGCTGATTTTTGTAACTGAGTAGTATTGATAACTACGCTCTTAACTTCTTCTGCTGCAATTGTGACAGTATTGGTAGCTTCTACAACCCCACCAACAGTCACAGTGTACTCAGCTGGAGTAAAATTTCCTGTTTTTGTTAAGGTTGCTTCTGTTTTTGCTTCGTTCCAAGTTACTGCTACTTCTTCAGTAACCGTACCACGTTTTACTGCGAAGGTTGCTTTTGTAGTATCTTCAACAGCCTTGTTGAATGTTACTTTAATTTTGTTAGCGTTAATAGCACTAAAGCCCCTGGTTTCGTGTATATTAAAAACCCCGCAAACCCGCATGGGACAAGGGCTTGGGGGCTTCTTACCTTTTCATTGTAGTTCTGGTAGATATGATTAGCAGCACTATCCATAGGGTTAGGAAATATAAGCTTATTATTCATAAAGGTTTTCTTAGGTTTTTGTTACTGGATATATTTTTTTACCTCATCGAGGTCTTTATATTCCGATACACCGTCAATTATAACTTCCAGTGTTGGTACATCTAATTTCGTTATACCCTGCTTTAAATCCTCTGGCACAAAACCAAATTTCTTAACTAAAAACTTTATTGCAGTCCTTGCAAGGGCTTTTGCTTCACCTACTTCTATTCCCCGCTCCATGCCTTCTTCCCTAAACAGTTCAGCTAAAGTCATTATCCTTTCACTCCCTTCCGGATAGATGGTTTCGATTTTCTTAACCAATTCATTGAAGTCATCCTTGGTTAAATCAGCCCTAGCGCTGAGCAGATATCTGACTAGGGTCTCAAGATATTCTATCCCTGTCTGTTTATCTTCAAGCTCCAGCAAATAGACAGCCGCTCTAAAAACATACTTTAGGATTTCGCCAATATCCTCTCTCGGCATATCCCGCATTATCGTCACTGTTATTTTGTTTCTTACTTCACCTTTTATTTCCCTATCAGTAAACCTAGAAAAATCATAAAGCAGATATTTGTAATTTGGAATGTGTGCCTGGACATCCCTTGGCAGTTCCTCATAGCCCGAAAGCATTTCCCCTAAAGTATGTTTTATGTTCCAGCCGTCCTTGCCGTGGTATATTACCAGCGGAATAATTACCGGCAGTTGATTGGTATTTTCAATCTTGGCGTTCCAAATTTCTACCATGTATTTTAGGAGCTGAAAAGCAACATCCCGGCTGGGATAGCTTTTATGTTCAAAGAGAAAATAAAGGTAGCCTTCCCGTTTATTGATATTGGCCTTAAAAAGGAGATCCGAAAAACTTTCCTGTAGCTCTTTGTTAATAAAGCTGTCTTTCTGCGGCTCCAATGTGTCCACGTCTACTATATCCGTGATGCTTTGAGGCAAATAATTATTTAAAAAATCCTTGGCCACGGCTACATCGCCAAAGGTCTTTTTGAAGAATTTATCGTGTGGGTTCTGAACTTTCACTCCATCACCACCTATCTCTATTATATCTGGTAAATAAACATTGTACCATAAAAACAATCCCCTAGAAGAAATATTTTTACAAATTCTTCAAAAGCGCCTCGACCTCCCGCTTAAACCCATACTTCATCAGGTATTCCACCAAGGCCGCTTCCATGACTTCCCGTTGGGTGATGTTCTTCTCCTTGCTAAACTCCCCGGCAAGCTTGGCAATCATATCGCTCATGTAAATAGCTTTGGTCCTGACCAGCCCCGGAACAGCATACCTCGGTATTTTGCCGTCTTCCCTGGTGCCTGATAAAAGCTGGTAAATATCGTCCCGTTTTTCATACAAGAAGCGGAGGAAGGGGAGGTATTCTTCTATCCCTTCCAGTGTTTTTCCTCCCGCTGGTTGATTAATTGGCTCTGGTGGTGGAACTGCAACGTAATTTCCGTCCTCAACCTTGCCCACCATTTTAACATAATTGTTTTTGTAAACGTTCCACTCATAACCCTTGTTTTTCATGTATTCGGCCATTTCTTTGTGGTCTTTAAATCCCTCCTGTTTGGCTACTAGCCTGGGATCTACGTCCTCTTCTTCAAAAGCGGTAATAATGCTAACTACTTTTCCCGGCGCGTAACTTTTCGGATCTCGGTTTAATTTCTCAACTCTGGTGTGGGCTGGGATGTATTGGCCTTGCCTTTTATCGTAGGTAAAGTTTTTCCTGCGCATGTACATATCAAGGCTTTTCCAGTTCTTGTACTTTAATTCTGCTGCCACCTCATCGCGGTTCTTGAACTTTAACATCTCCAGGATTTTTTTGACTTTGGCATCGTAAATCGGTTTTTTCTCACTCAAGTTTTTCTCCCCCCTTTACAAAAGATTAACGGCTTCGCTGAGTTTATTTGTGCCCTGGTGCAGGTATCTGGTGGTCACCGCTAGGCTGGCATGCCCCAGGAGTTTTTGAATACTGACCACCGAGGCTCCTTTTTCCAGTAAGTTAGTGCCAAAGGAGTGTCTCATCACATGGGCACTTATGTCCTTTTCCCAGCCCAGTTTTGCTACAGCATCATGAATACAGCGATTAATATAGCTGCTGGAGACCTTGCCGGTTCTGGCTATGGCGAAAAAACGGTCTGAATCTGCCTCCCTGATGTGTTCCAAGTAGTGGGTAAGAATCCGGTGGAGCTTATCGTTAATGGGCACATCCCGGTCTTTTTTGCCCTTGCCTTCAATGATGTGCAGCACTTTGTTTTCAAGGTCCACGTTCTCCAGCTTTAATTTAATAATCTCAGACATCCTACCGCCGGTATAGAACATAGTCTGGACCACGGTGCGAATTACCGGGTGCTCTATGGCTTTGACCAGATCTTCAAATTCCGCTTCAGTAATATGAGCCCTTTCTTTTTGCTTGACCTTGACGGGTTCTAGGAGATTGGCCAGGTTCTTAGTGCAAATGTCTTTTTTGCAGCAGTAGTTAAAAAAGCTTTTTAGAATGTACAAAGCCCGGCTCCTGCTGGCGGAGGCAATCCCTCTTTCTTTTTCATGCAGCAGGTAGTCCTCGATATCCTGTAAGGTAATGTCCTCTACATAAACCGGGCAGTTGTGCTTGACGGTTAAAAAGTTATTAAAGTTCTTCAGTTCTATGGTGTAGCCCCGGATGGTTTCCTGGGACCTGTCGATAAGCTCCATGTGCCTGGCAAAGCTCTTGATTGCTTGGTTTAACAACAATTTTCTCCCTCCCTCTGGATTGGTAGTAGCATATTAAAATTACTTTGGCATGTTAGCAAGTTATATCTCACTAATAATTACCTATTGTTTTACTGGGGAGGGTGTGGCCAAAGGTAACATTGAGCTTAAACCCACCAGTCTCATAGGTTTCTTCAACTTCTGTAATCCTAGTATCCATGGTCAGATTCCAGGCTTTGTTTTGTACGGTCACCAAATCCCCGGAATCCCAGTCCACCTCATACTGAAAGAAGCCGTTAGTTAATACCTCTGAAACTGCATAATGTCTTTTAAAAAATGCCCCTTTATTGGGGAGGGGGGATCTGTGTCTAATTTTTTGTTTTGGTATCCATTTTGGGCCCTTTAACAGCCTCGTTTATTAATAAAACGGTTAATAAGTATAAAGTGGAAGTTTTTATTTCCCCATAGCTATAGCGGCTAACCCACCGCGGTTTCGTCCAATAGAATTATCCAAAGTCAGTCAGCTCACGGTATCTCGGAGAGCTTTTTTTGTGTGACTGACTTCGGATAATTCACTATTCATTATCGGAAGCAATTTGCTGCTATCAGCAGTTTAGTTTATACAAAATGAAGTTGTGAAACTATCTGTGTTAAGATATAATATCCTTAAGAAAACCCCATTTTATGGGAGGTGCTAATAGATGGAGAATGCAAGAGAAAAGGCGATTAATATTATAATGAATTTACCAACGGATATATCTTTAGATGAGATTATAAATCGTTTAAAATTTATTGATTGTGTAAATAAAGGGATAGAGGATTTAGAAAATAATAATATTATTAGCCATGAAGAAAGTAAAAAGGATTTAAAGAAATGGCTCGAGTAATTTGGAGTAAAAGAGGATTAAGTGATTTTCATGAACATTTATCATTTATCGAAAAAACATCATTATAAAACGCTAAGCGAGTCGCTAAGAGTATTATTAAAAAAATAGATATGCTAGAGAGTTTAGAGGTTATAGAGTTACATCCCGGCATAAATTTGGAAATAGATAAAGATGGACAGTTAATAGGGATAGAATTAATTAATGCTTCAAAATTGTTTAGAGACGTTATTAAACCGCTTAAAAAGAGAGCGGCTTTGTAGGGAATAAGGGGTCAGCACTTAGTTAATAAGTTATTTGATAACTTTGGTCTGACGCTGAATTGAACAAGAACTGCCGGGAGGTCCCATGCGGATCGCCCGGCTGTTTTTTTGCTCGGGTCGGTTTTGGGAATACTTACGGAGTTAAGCATTGAATAGGTAGAAAGATTGGTAAACCCTCTTACAATTGATTTAAATGGGCATACAGCAAGGAAACCTGTCAGGTAAATATGAAAACCTGACAGGTTTCCTTGCTTAGAATTATAAGTCTATTAAATCAACTGCACTTCTTAAATGTTTTTCATTGGTATGAGCGTAAATTTCAGTTGTTCTTGTGTTGCTGTGTCCAAGTAGCGTAGCTATGCGTAATAAATCAACACCTTTATCCATATACAGTGTGGTTGCAAATCCGTGGCGAAATACATGTGGGCTCATTTTGGCCTTTTCGATCCCGGCCTTACGACAATATTTCTTAATAAATAATCTTACATTCTGGGGGGTCATCCGGCCAGTAACCGATCTTTTAGAAGGGAACAACCAATCCTCTTTCCCCTTTTTAAGCTCTTTTTTATAATCCTTTAGCACTGGATATAATGCTTTATTAATTGGCACAATACGCTTTTTACGTCCCTTACCCCGGGTAACATTAATGATTTTTTTGCGCAAATCAATATCTTTCAGCTTTAATGATAGTGCTTCACTAATCCGTAGACCAGTTAGAAATAATACATAGATTATTACCGAATGGGTATAACCGGTTTTGGTGCTTGTGTTAATGGCTCCAATTATTTTTTTAAAATCTTGTACTGTAAAAAAAACCGGTTGTTCACTTTGTGGTATAGAGGGCCACTGTATATTGGCGGAAGGGTCCTTTTTAACGTAATCATTATTTTTAAGAAACTTATAGAAACTTTTGATTGAAGCTAGATTTCTAATTCGGCTCCGTGGGGCATAATTATGGTCTAATGACAAATGCCTTAGATAAAGCCATATATCCATTGGCCCTATTTTTTGGGGTGTTATTTCTGGTCCGTTGTGTTCAATTAAACAATTGCCAAAGTGATACAGATCTTTCCGGTATCCCGAAACGGTTTCCGGGCTCCTTTCTAGGTCATGCTGTAGATGTAACAGATACATGTCCACAATCCTACCCCATTGAAGATTAATTATTGCTTGGTAGTTAGTTTTACACATTATTATTGCCTCCGGAATATTATGGCTGACTGCTGCCCATAATATAATCGAGGTGAATGTCCATGCTGTTTTCAGATGCAGTAGAAGCCTTTATTAATTTTTTAACTATTGAATTACAGCGTAGTCCATATACCATAGACGGGTATAAAAAAGATTTAAAATACTTTCAAAACTACCTTCAAAAATCCTTGGGTAGATACGTATTATTAAGTGACTGTAATATTTTTATAATTCGCAAATACTTGCTATACGCTAAAAAAGAGAAAAATTATTCTCCTCGTACTATGATGCGTAACATTGCTACTTTAAAATCATTTTGTAAATTTTTATTTTTAGAGGGGCTAATAAACGAAAACTTTGCTGATCGTTTACATGCACCTAAAATCCCCGAAGGAATGCCACGTTATTTAAGCAAGGAAGAAATACAGAAAATCTGTAAGTGTGTTGATCTAAGTACCTATAGTGGCCTTCGGGACTATACTATGTTGATGACCATGTACTACGCGGGGCTCAGGGTTTCCGAATTAGTACACTTGGCAGTTAACGATGTGGCTGAATTACATGACTTATCTATAAGGCAAGGTAAGGGTGGTAAATGCAGAATTATACCGATGCATAATGAGCTGCAAAAAGTTATTGGTTATTACATAGCTAAAAGGTTGAGCACCTCAAAATACCTGTTTCCAAACAAAAATGGAGTTCCTTTAAGTACACAATATATACGGAAAATGGTAAAAAAATATGCTGTTAAAGCAGGTATTGACCCGGCACAAGTAACTCCGCATGTTTTTAGACATAGCTTTGCTACCATGCTTTATAAGAACGGGCAGGTAGACCTTTTACGAATAAGCAAACTGCTTGGACATGCAAACCTGAGGGCCACAACCATTTATACTCACACATCAGCAGACCACTTACGAAATGCCATAGAAAAGTTGTAGTTATTTGTTATCTCGTGATAGATTGTGTCGAAAGTTGCAGAAACCCAAAAGACTCCCAGATATACCGGAAGTCGCTTGGGGCTTATTATACTGTTTGTTATTATGATTGGGCAAACGATGCCGTTTACTTCAGTTAAAACTGCAACATAATTAACTACAAGTTTAGTTAACTATAATAATATTTATTTATAACATTGAAATCGCTCCATTAACAATTATAGCATTAACTTGGTTAATGGTATACGGCACAATCTATGATCAAAATAGACTGAAGTCTATTTTATTGCCCAATTTATTTGATAACACTAGGGTAATATCGTTAACAATATGCTATCTACTTCGGAAATAGTATAGACAACCTTTATGTCATTAAAGGGGATCCCTTAATGTTCAAAGCTAATAAAAAATAGCACCAACAACTAAAGTTTCATCCAGTGTGATCTTAGTTGTGGTACTATTATTAAACTGTAGATGTAATATTTTCGGTAATAGCACTTAACGAAAGTATCGGCATTTTCTGCCTATGACAAATGGTTAGATATGGAAATAAGGAGGCCCGACCTATAGGTCGGGCCTTTGTGTGACAATCTATTTTTGTTTCCATGTCGGCCTTCTAAATTTCTATAATGGTGAATAATAAAAAAAGAGCTCCTACCCATAAGGGCCGGGCTCTTTTTCTATATGATATGCTTTTGTTAAGGACATGCTTTGCTAATTAGTTACCGTATACCTGATCTGTTACCGAGTTATCATCATCTGACACCGAGGGGGTTTCCTCAGGCTGCTGCTCCGGGACATTCTTGGTTACTGTGACTACCTTTGCTTCTGCATCCCAGTCCATTAGATAACCAAAATCCTGAGCCACGTAACGAGCTGGCAGGAAAATGCGGTTATCCCGGATCAGGGGTGCCACATCCATAGTTTTGGCCTCGTCGTTAACATAATAATTTGTGCTGCCTACAGTAAACTTTTCAGTGGTATCTTCCAGGGTGAGGGTGGCTGTTTTGGAATCGGCATCCCAGGTTACGTTATTTTCTGCTACACCCAGGGCATAGCCCAGATAGCGAAATGGTACATAGGTGCGACCGTTTTCAACGAAGGCGGCCACGTCCATGGCGCTGGTCACATCATTAACTGTGTAGCTGGCTTCACCAAGTTTAAATGTGGCTTTGTAATTGGGTGTGTCACCTTGTTCCGCTACAGCAGTTGCTGCAAAGACCAACATGGCTAGGGATAAAATAATAACTAACGTAATTGGTTTTTTGTGCATTTAATCAATGCCCTCCTTTTATTATATTATTTGGTTTAGTTCTAGATAAATTTACATATTCCTTCTGATACTTGGCACATAATCCACAGTTTTTTCAAACCTGTTACCACCTTTCCGATTCACTAGTATGTCAGCAATCTAGTGATAAAAGTAACCCCTACTAAGAATATGCTTGAGAGTTTTGGGAAGAGCCAGGGGTTTGATGCGAGCTGGGGGCCACTGTCCGCAAAAGAAAATATTACCCAACGGGGAACATTTCACCAGTGTTCTCTGTCTTACTTATAGCACAATTATACCCAGCTATGCCGGTCTTTTTCTCTTTTTCTGGCAGGATGTGGGGCCGGGGGTGTCGAAATAAATACCCTAAGGTAATTATTTTTACAAAGGGGGAGTGAACTTGCCATGCGAAAGCGGGGCCTGACATGGCTTTCCTTTATTGTACTAATTGCGGCGCTTTCCGTGTTTGCTTTTGGAGGTATTGCTATGGCCGGATTTTCTGATGTTGCCGAAAGTCACTGGGCGGCCAAGGATATTATCCAAATGAGTGAACTGGGGGTGGCTGGGGGGTATACTGACGGAACCTTTCGCCCCTATGTAACTGTTAAACAGGTAGAAGCTTTATCTATGGTCGTACGGGTCATGGGTCTTAAAGCATCGTCAACCACTGACTTGATTGAGGTGCCTTTCCCCGTGCCCACCTGGGCTCAAGGGGAAGCCAAGCTGGCTGTGCAGCACGGTTTACTTGATAAGTCCGACCAGTTTTCTGCTAATTCCGGGGCTTCCCGGGCCTGGGTGGCCAGATTGCTGGTACGTATGATCGGTAAGGAATCCGAGGCTGAGGAAAGGTTGCTGCTGCCCAATTTTACGGATTCCAACCAAATACCCGATTGGGCTTTGTATTATGTGCGGGTGGCGCAGGATAATGATCTGATTGCTGGATATAATGACAGGTCTTTTCGCCCGAACAATGAGGTTAATCGTGCTGAGTTGGTTACTTTTTTGAGCCGGGCCATGGAAAGTTTGCCCGAAAGTGGCACCGTTACTAATTCCAATCAGCAGGCAAAAACAACGCTTAGCGGGACAGTGGTCAAAATCTATGCCGAAAGCGATGCTTTTGTATTAGAAGATATCAGCGGTGGTTTGAAAACCCTATATTTGCCCGGTGGGTTCGATATTTCCGTGACGGGCTCCAGCCAGCAAGGGCTGAATGCTTTGCAGCCCGGTGATGAAGTGGAGGTTGGTCTTAACTCACAGGGCTATGTGATAAGTATTGTGGTGCAAGCTAGAACGGGTATGGTTGGTAACGAGGGCGTGGTCTATGACCTGGATATGGAAGCTCGTCTGCTGACTCTTCAATCGGATAATAATGAACGTTTATCTTCTTTTCGCCTGAGTGATTACGTCAGTGTGCGGGCGGAAGGTGTTCGTTTCCCCACCATAAATGATATACGCAAGGGCGATCGGGTGAAGGTTACCGTTCAAGACGGTTGGGTTACCGGTATAGAGGTATTGGAGCTGGCTTCGCAGTTGAAGGTTACAGGTAATGTGCTGGTGTTGGACGAGGACAATGGCGTCATTACCTTGGATGTTGACGGACAGTTATGCGCGTATAAGCTTTCTTCCGTAGTACAAGTTACCTCGCCTGGATTGTCAAAGGCCTTTCTCTCTGACGTGGACGAGGGTGATACGGTTACTGTTGAAGTAGATTCCGGTGAGATTATCGCGCTGGAAATAAGCGGTCAGCAGGACGATGATATTGTAGAAGCCACTGTTTACGCCGTGGATACCCAAAACCGTGTGCTTACTTTAATAGATGGCCAGGATAAGTTAAAGTCTTATGATGTGTTAAAAGAAGCCCGGATTACAGTTGATGGTAAAAATGATTCATTAAGCGATCTGGAAAGGGATATGGAAGTAACAGTGCGTCTGCTGGACGGCGATATTATCGCTGTAGAAATAGACGATACCCTTAAGGGAACCATAGTTAGTATAGATGAAGACGGGTTGTTGTTGGTGCTGCAGCGAGATAATGGCGAGCGTAAAACGTATGTGATAGATAAAGATGTGGATGTGGAAAGTAAAGATAGCCGGGATGAGCTGGATGAAATAAAACGAGGGGATTACGCCAGCATAGTACTGGATAATAATCGGGTGGAAGAGATTAACCTGCGCACTTTGGTTATTTGTAGGGTGGAAAATGTCAGAGAGGTGTATGACCGGCTGGAAGTGGTGGATGAAGATGGCGACAGTCTCAGGTTATCTGTAAGGGGCGGTGTAGATTTGATAGTGCCGGGTATTACCTACCCCAACCTGGATGATGTGCACAAGGGTGATCTGGTAAGAGCCACTTACCTGGGTCGTGATTTAGAAAAAGTGGAGGTAATTAAATCTCAACTTGGTGAAGTTACTTTTATAAACACAAGTCAGAAGAAGATAGTGGTAAAGCTGTTTAGCGGTAAGACCACTGAATTCAGTTTTGCCACCGGCAGCAGAATTAATTCAAATGGCCGGGTGTATGATTCCCTGAGTACGCTGGATACCGGTGACCGGGTGGAGGTTTTGGAGAATCCGGGCGGTGGTTATACATTTATGATCATGAAGAAACTTTCCGGTAAGCTGGCCTTTGATATGGATGATGAGGAAGACAAGGTATATCTTGAAAGTGGAAGTAGTTGGAATGCTTACAAACTAAACGAAGATGTGTATGCCCATAACTCCTACGGTACTGTAATCAGGTTGAATAATATCAAGAAGGGCCAAATCGTTGACCTATACATGCTCCGGGATATGGTGTGTGAAATAGCAGTCAAGTAAAAGATGGCAAGCGGGGACCGGTTTACTTGTTACCCCCCATTCCCGCTTCATTAGAAGAAAGTAACCAGGAAGAGTCTGATACCAGGAAATATGGAAGGTAATTATAAACACTTTTCCCTAGTAAAAGATAGGATGTAGGCAGTTTTTATATAATGCTTACGTTCTATCTTTTATTATTTTGGCAGGGATTTCTAAATTTACATCTTCTCCATTAATGGTAGCCACGGGATTGTTAACCTGTAACCATATATTTCCTGATGTAATAGACTTGTCATCGGCGTTCCAGTCTACCTGTTGATTCAGTGCCTCAAAAATTGCTCTTAAGGGCACCAGTGTTTGGCCGTCTTCAACAACAGCGGAGTTTTTTGTAACCAGACGGGTTTCGTTGATGAAAATAGCCGGAGATGCTACCGCCATAGCCAAGCTGCTGCTGAATAAGAAAAGGCTCAAAGTTAACACTGCTATCAATTTTGTTTTCATGCTTAACCTCCTGATTTTGTTGATATTTCTTTTTGTTCAGACCCTTGATCTGAGGTTATTGGCAGTAACAACCACCTCCTTTATATTAAGATTAAGTTGTTATATTTTTATTTTGATGTTGGATGCTTAAAATCCTTCTTTTTTACAAAATTACACATTTGTCAACAAATTCTAACGGTTGCATAAAACCGGCCTGTAAAAAACTGGCTGGGCTATGCTTGTTTAAATATCAAATAGAAACAGAGAAACACTACACAGCGGGGAACATTTAGCCAGTGTTTTCCGTCTTTTTATTGGCAGCATTTAATATGGTATATAAGTGTGCGGAATGAATGTACCCATTACAAATTAATAAAAATTCATAAACGGTTTTACTAAAATGAATAACCATGTGATTGTATAGAGAGTTTGAGCGGGATAAGGTATATGCAGGAAATACACTCGTCTTGTCGAAGTAGGAAACCATCATATGAAAAAATGGAGGTTTTGCTCGGTGAGAAATAAGAAATCTAAAGCTGTGATGGTATCTCTGCTGCTCATTGCGGTGGCCATCATTGGGTATGCAGGTCTGGCTGCGGCCAGCGGTGGTGAGCCTGGTTCCGCTGCTGACCCTCTGGTCACCAAAAGCTTTGTGGAAAAGTATGTGCAGGAGTACATTGGCGGTCTGGGCTCTTTAGGTGGCTCTAGTTCTTTAGAATGGATCGTTAAGAATCTGGAAACCGGCCAGGAATTTATCGGTAAGGCGGGCACCGAAATCATCGTGCGCAGCGGCAGCGCTGTGGTGGTGGATCCCAGCAGCGGTGGCGGCATACCTGATTTAACGGCCGGGAAAAATGTCTTGGCCGGCCAGGTGGTGGAAAACAACCACCTGCTTAGCTTGCCCAGGTCTGACGGCCGGGGCATCCAAGCCCAAAAACCAACCACTATTATGTACCGGGGATTGTAGAACAACGGGTTAGCCAAAGGGGGGCGTTCTTGATATTTTGAATAAGCCCTCAGCCCTCAGTTGCTTTTCGGGCTTTTTGGAGGTGTATAACTCGTGAGCAAGGCACTGTTACGCGAGTTAGGTTGCTTGCTTCGGGCTTTCCGGATGCCCCTCACCTTGGTGGGGGGGAGGAGGTCATTTCTAGTTGATGAGCAGTAACAAAAAGATTGCTATGTTAGCCCTGCTAGCCGGGCTGGCGGTTATAGCGCTGGCCTATGCGGCTATCAACAGTATCATAAATAGAGATACAGGCAACGAGTACTTACCCCCACCCCGTTCTGTGGGGGATGCTTATGACTTAATCGTTGTGGGTGGCGATCCCGAAGGGGTGGCCGCCGCAGTGTCGGGGGCACGGAACGGCCTTGATGTTTTACTTGTGGATACCCGGCCCGAACTGGGGGGGCTGATGACCAGGGGTTGGTTGAACAGCATAGACATGAACTACGGCCCGGGCGGGGAAATATTAAATAAAGGTATCTTTCAGGAGTTTTATGACCTGGTTGAGGGAGATTCCTTTGATGTGCAAACCGCTGTCCGGGCATTTAACCGGCTGGTGAACGCTGAAGAAAAACTTACCGTGCTGCTTAACGCTGATTCTGTAATACCTGTTGTGAAAGATGTGAAAAACGAGCCACCGGGCGGCAGGGTGGTCACGGGCATCAGGCTGGTTTACGGCGGCGTGACCAGGGAAATCATAGCCCGTAATGTTATTGACGCCACCCAGGACGGGGACATGGCGGCCCTGGCCGGTGTGCCTTTCAGCCTGGGCCAGGAGGATATCGGCAGGCAGTCCAGTCTGATGGCAGCTACCCTGGTATTCAGGTTGGAAAATGTAAGCTGGCTGGACTGGTGGAAAATCCGTTTTTATTTGACCTTTACCGATGCCAGAAAAAGCACCGGTGCCAATAGGCACAGCGCCTGGGGGTTTTATGATCAAACAGCTTTATACAAGCCGTCCACTGACAGGCTTTTTTTGAGGGGGCTGAATATCGGCCGGCAAAATGACGGCAGTCTGTTGATTAACGCACTGCTGATTTATGGGGTCGACCCCCTTGATCCCGGTTCCAGGGAGGAAGCCAGGGAAATAGCCGTTAAGGAATTGCCTGCAATTGTAGAATTTCTTAATAAGAAGGTGTCCGGTTTAAGCAAAGCCGGTTTGGGGGGAGTGGCACCTGAGCTGTACGTTCGTGAATCAAGGCATATTTATGGTGAGTACCGGTTGACCCTGGATGATGTTCTGGAAAACCGGGATTTTGACGATAGGATAGCCTTTGGGTCATATCCAGTGGACATGCAGCCAACTGACCCCGGTATTCCGGGCATAATCATCGGTGCTCCACAGCAATATGCTGTACCATTCAGGTGTTTGGTGCCGCAGCAGGTGGACGGGCTGTTGGTGGTGGGCAGAACGGCCAGCTTTGATTCTCTGGCCCACGGCAGTGCCAGAACGGTTCCCGTGGGTATGGCTGCGGGACAGGCTGCCGGTGCGGCAGCGGCACTGGTGGCGGAACATCACTTAACCTTCCGGGAACTGGCTGCCAACCGGCAGTTGATTGCTGAGCTGCAGCGCAGGCTAGAGGAACAGGGTGTTGAGTTGGAACCTTTCCACATAGACAACGAACTGGCCGGTCACGAGGCGTATGCTGGTTTGAAATTTATTCGTGGGCTTGGGCTGGCTTCGGGTGGATATAATAATGATTATCGGCTGGATCAGGATATTGCTGAGCAAAGATATATCAATATCTTATACCAGGTGATCAAACAAAGCGTTTTGGATATCTCCGAATTACCTTCGCTGTATCCCGAGGGAAATATCTTTAACCTGCATGATGCCGGCTATATGCTGGTTAAATTCCTGGGATTAGATTTAAGCAAACAAGCATCGTTGGATTATCTTGCAGAGAAAGGTATATTTACGGGACAGGAAGATTACTGGCGGGATTATATGGACCCTGAAAAACCGTTAAGCCACGGGGCAGCTTATCTATTGATGAAAGAGTTTGTGGAAATGCTGCAAGATAAAAGACGATAGCGGTTTACCTGATTTAGTATTGACCGGGAAGAGTTGGTTATATGGAATGGCACCTATCAAGGCGGCGAAAACTTTGAGGAACGGAGCCTATTCTATCAATCGTTGGGGGTTTTGCTTTTGCGCGAGAATAAGTGGAAAGTTATATTAATTGGGGTAATCATTGTTTCTTTGCTGGCCGCCGGATATATAGCATGGCAGAGGCATGGGCTGGAAGAAAATAATCAAAGCGTGGCCATGTCGGTTGTTTATGATGAGGTGGCTTCACTGGCCAGGATGAATGGCCTGGACGTGGCGGAAGCGCTGGGCATGTTCAGAGAAAGTGGAGTAAGCACAGTATTAATTAAAGAACCTACCGTAGGCGATGCCCAAGCTGCTGGTGAACTGCTGATGCGTACCGGCAATGAACTGCTTTTGCCTGGTAATGCCGCCATATGGCAGCAATTTGGCGAGTCATTCAGGGAGCAGATAAAACCGGATTACCGCTATTTGATCATTTGGGACACTGAAGTATACCAGAGGGTGCAGGGCCAGCTGCAGGCCAAGAAGGTACCGGTGCGCTCCTGGGAAGGTAGAGAGGGAACGAGTGTTAATATTATAGAGGTGGCTTACAACTGGGGCCTGTTTGAACAAATGGGTTTGGGATTTCTGGCCGGTGCAGTGAAGGAGGTCAATGCCGCCGGGTTGCAGGCCATGGTGCAGGTGCGTACCTGGAACCAGGTAACCCCGGAAGGATTAACCTATGTTTTCCGGGAGCTTAGAAAGATACCAAACCTGTCCGGGGTATTATTCAATGACCCGGTGCTGCCCGGTTTTCCGGAACAGGTCAGGTTGCTGTCATATTTAATGGAGGAACAGGATGTTCCGCTGGTGCAGATTGAGTTTTCCAGCCAGAAGGGCCTGGCCAAACTGGGCCTGCTGCTGGATAAAAATGTAGTCAGGCTGCACACGCTGACCCTGGAGGAAGATATCAAAAAAGATTACGATATTGCCGCCATGGTGGATCGGTTTAATTTGGCGGCTACGGAACGCAATATCAGGGTTTTACTTTTGCATACTTATATGAAAACTGATGTGCCGGATATGTTGGCTATGAATCTGCAGTTGGTGGAAGAGACCAGGGAAAATTTACAGGCCGAAGGATTGCAGGTGGGTGAGGCATCTGTGCTGCAGCCCCTTGGAGTTTCCCGGTTGGTATTGTTTGTAATCGGGTTGGGTGTTATTGCCGGGGCGATGCTGCTTGTTTTAATGATGGGCTGGCCCCGATTAGCCTTGGGCTGCGGTATTATAGGCCTGATTGCCTGGACAGGATTGCTGGCCGTGGATATGGTTACTCCGGCTTGTAAGATAATGGCCTTCATTGCGGTAGTGGTTTTCCCCACCTTATCTCTGATGTTGAATGTGCGGCAGGGCGGGGTCTCGCTGGGTCGCAGTGTGTTGCTATTGCTGCGTACTTCCCTTTACTCGCTGGCTGGGGCATTATTAATGGTGGGCCTGCTGGGCGATGTAGGCTTTATGCTTAAGCTGGATCAGTTTACCGGGGTTAAACTGGCCCATGTGGTCCCGTTGCTGCTGCTGACGATGGTATTCTGTTTTGCTGGAGCAAAGGGCGATGGTAGCTGGCAGCGAAAGCTGCAGCAGTTTTTAGAGCAACCGGTGCTGGTCAAGTTTACCATTCTCGGTGGGGTACTGTTTGCGGCGCTGTTGGTTTATGTTTCCCGTACCGGCAACGAATCCGCGGCTATATCCGATTGGGAATTGCAGTTTCGCACTTTGTTGGATAATATTTTAGGTGTGCGTCCCCGTACCAAGGAGTTTTTACTGGGACACCCGCTGCTGTTGCTGCTGTTATATCTGGGCTATCGGAATAATCAATATATACCGTTGTTGTTGGGTGGTGCCATTGGCCAGATTTCATTGGTTAACACTTATGCCCATATCCATACCCCCCTGGCCATATCATTGACCCGCAGTATACACGGTCTCTGGCTGGGTATTATCATTGGCCTGGCGCTGATTATTCTTTGGCGTGCCGGGGAAAAACTTCTTATCAAGCGCTGGGGATGGTTTCAGGAAGATTGAAAAGCAGTGGGGGTAAACTAATGATTTACGGTATAGCTTCCAGTATAAGAAAGCCGTCTATCGACGGGCTTTCTTTTTTATCTCTTAAAATTCTTTGTATGCAGGAATCCAGATCTATAATATAAAAGTTTTACATTGTAAGGAACAAGTTGCTATATTAATACGTCAAATAATTAATTAAAAAAATAATTTTTTTTAGGAGGGGTTCGTTATTTTTAGAAGGAGATTTGCAGTATTAATTATGACAGCGGTTATGCTGCTGGCTTTGGGCGGTATGGCGGAAGCATCGGTGGCCACCAAACAAATTAAGGTTAATTATAATAATATAGTGATATATGCCAATGGAAAAGCGGTTAGCTTATCGGCCGGCCAGGAGCCTTTTTTATTGAACGGGGTTACTTACGTACCGCTGCGTGTGGCCGGGGAGGCACTAAATAGTAACGTGAACTGGGTGGCCGATACAAAAAGCATCTATATAACAAGTGGCGCTTCTACGGAAGAAAATAACCTTAAAATACAGATGGCTTTAAAGGATCAGGAAATCGCCAATTTGAAAAAACAAGTTGAAGATTTGAAAAAAAATAATGATGACAAAGATGACAAAGATGATGATGATCTAAGTGACCTGGAAGATGATTTGATGGATGATTATGATAAACTGGAAGATGTATATATAGACAGTATTAAGCTGCGCGGCGACGAGGATCATGTGAAAGTTGAAATTGAAGTGGATTTGGACGATTATGAAGATGAGTGGGAAGATTTAACGGACAGGAATATAGAAGACTGGCTGGATGATCTGGTTGAATATATCCAGGATGAGCTAACGGACGAGACGGTGGTTGACGGTACTATTTACAGTACGGATGATGATGAACTGGTTGAATTCGATAAAGACGGCAAAGACCGCCTGGAGGTGGATTTTAACGATGATTACTTCCGGGGCGGCAGTGAAAATGCTTCTGACGTGGAAGACAATCTGTTAAATGAAAGATTTAGAGTAGATGATTTGAAATTTACGGTATCCGATATCAGCTATGATAAAGATGATGATGAGGTTAGAGTGAATTTTGAACCAGAGGATACAGACTGTGCAACAAAATGGGATGATCTAAACAGGCGCATTATTGAAGACGCTGTGGAAGATATTGGCAAGGATATAGCCAATGAATTTAAAGATGAGGATGTTAAAGTTGAAACCGTAAGATTATATTTCTATGATGAAGACAACGATTTGCTGGATAGTTATAGATATGATGTGTAACCCGGGCCCAAAGCGTGAAAGTCACCTTTTTGATCAATTCCGGCAAAAAAGTTTGGAAGCAAGGGGACGGTTCTCTTGCTTCCATGAAAGCAAGAAAGAGAAAAACGAAATTGCTTTGCGATGGTTTTAAATAGAAAAAGTATGTTTCCTTTTTGTGGTATTGTTAATCCGCCAAAACCAACATACCAAGAAAGGAACATACTTTTTTTAATGATTATAACATGAGAAAAAAACATTCCCTAATTTAACTCTTTTACTTTTTTTACTAATTCTTTTTCCAGGTTATCAATTAACTTATTTAGATCTGCCTTTATAACTGGATCTTCTTCGTTGTTAACGTGGTTTTTTATTATATCTATTAATTTTTCCAACGACTCTATATTCATCATGCAAAATATACTTAGAGTGTTCATGTTGGTGGCAATTGTATTTAATTCATGTCGCATTGATTTAAAATGATTGCCCGCAAGTCCGTATTCTTTATCCATTTTCCATAGAGCTTGTTTGATGCGCTGGAGAACTAATAGTATATGTTCTTTTGCTGTGCTATGCATGTCAATCTCCCTATTTCTTTAGTAATATTAATTCTTCCACAATTTTCTTAAAAATTAACAAATCTTCGGTTACTTTCTTATTATTATTGTTGCTGTTTAATTCATTAGTTAGTAAGATGTTTATTGTAATAAGAGTAGGCGTATTCAGCTGTAAAAAAGCATCTATTAGATTGCCCAGGATGTTGGTTTCTTCACAGAGCTCCGCGAGTAGATTGTATACTTTAGTTGCATCGTCTTCTTTGACAATATGGGGATATTTACACTCTAAATGATTCAGTTTTGACTCTATATTATGAATGGAATTATAAATGTTTATTAATGTATTATACATATGCTACACACCCTAATTCTTATTTATTTGTGAAAATTATACCATTCAAACATTTGTTTGTAAAGATAAAAAAAGTTAAAAAGTAGGGAAAAAGGGAAGGAAGCAGGGGGATGGTTCTCTTGCTTCCTCCTCCCCCGTCCTCCTTCCAGCATGCACATAGAAAGGATTTATCCAGGACAAGGTAATATGCAGGAAATGTAACCGTGTTGTCGAAGTAAAAACCATAAGTCCGGTTTTGGGGATGAATAATTTTTTGTATCGTGCTAATTTTTTTGCAACAAATGACTGATTTTTTACGTCAACAACTATATACCAGGTGATAATTATGAGAGTTAAACTATTAAACGCACCAATTGACTGCCTGTCCATGGACCAGAGCGTAGAGCGGGTGGCTGAATTGATCAGTGCGGGAGGCCCCCGCCGGGTAATTACCCTGAACCCTGAAATTCTTTACCGGGCTGTGCAGGTTGATCATGACCTTTTAGAACTAATCAACAAAGCGGACCTGGTTACCGCTGATGGAGAGGGTATTGTCTGGGCCGGACGGGTGACTGGTACGCCGTTCCCGGAGAGGGTTACCGGTATTGATTTGATGCTGCGCCTGGTGGATCGGGCCGCCGCTGAAGGCTGGAAAGTATACCTGTTGGGGGCTGCTCCCGGGGTGGCTGAAGATGCAGCGAAACAATTAACCCGCCGCTTTCCCGGGCTGCAGGTGGTAGGGACCCAGCATGGTTATTTCAAATCGGACGAAGAGGTCGCTATTGTACAATCTATAAAACAAAAGGGACCGCAGTTGTTGTTTGTGGCCCTGGGGGCACCGGCCCAGGAAAAATGGATTGACCGCCATATTGAAAGCATTGGCCACGTGGTGGCCGTTGGTGTGGGCGGCAGTTTTGACGTAATTTCCGGCCGGGTGGCTAGAGCGCCCCTGTGGATGCAGAAATTGAAAATAGAATGGCTGGGACGGCTAATCAGTGAGCCATCGCGCTGGCGGCGCATGCTGGTATTGCCTAAATTTGCCTGGCTGGTGCTGAAGACATACCGTTTAGGTCGAAAACTATGATATTTTTTTAATATTTATGCGATAATTTCAATTGAATAAAGCTTGAGAAAGGTATATTATGTCGATGTAGTTTGTCCCATGAGCAGTGTTTTTGGCAGCGAAAGGGAGGTGTCCTGTCAGGTATGTCCATAAGAAGAAAAAGAAAATTAAAAAGTAAACTGCGTTTGGTTATATTTTTACTATTGATGATTGGCCTGTTCGCCGGCGGTTTTGCGGCGGCAAATAACTATCTTTGGCCTCTGTTCACCGGTAAGGATAATATGGCTGGTGACGAAGGGGATGACCAAATTACCAAGCTGCCCAGCATCAATGTTTTAATGATGGCTGTGGATGAACGAGACGGCGACAAAAGTTTACTGACTGATACCATGATTCTGGCCAATATTAACAATAAAGATAACCGTATTTCATTGCTTTCCATACCAAGGGATACGAAGGTGAATTTGCCCGGACACGGGGTTAATAAAATTAACGCGGCATCTGTGTACGGTGGGCCGGAAATGGCTATGGAAACGGTATCGGAACTCGTTGGGATGCCGGTGGATTATTATATTCTTACCAACTTCAACGGTTTTAAGGATATCGTTGATGCCCTGGGCGGCGTGACCATTGATGTTGAAAAAGATATGAATCACCATGAAAATGCCTACGGCGGTGCTTACGACATTCATCTAACCGAGGGCGTGCAAAAACTTGATGGCGAGCATGCTTTGATGTATGTCCGCTACCGTAGTGATGAGCTGGGAGATATCACCCGCACACAGCGCCAGCAAAAATTGCTTGCCGCCATTGCCGATGAGGCGATGAAACCACAGTCCATCACCAAACTGCACAAGCTGATACCCCAGATACAAAAAAATGTTGAAACCAATATGGGTTTAAAGCAGATGATTGCTCTGGCCCAGGCAGGCAGCAAGCTGAATAATATACAACTGGTAACCCAGACCATGCCGGGTTGGTTTTTGGATGAGCACGGCATCAGCTACTGGTATGTAGATCCGCAAAATGCCAAGGAAGTAGCCAGGTCACTGTTTGAAGAAGGCAAGGTTATGGAGGTTGTGCGGGGAGCCATGACAGGTAATACTCCAACACAAGTAGCCATGGAGCAAACCGGGTCTGCAGGGCAGGTGCGGCAGAACACTTCGGACACTGCAACTAACAACTCAGCCACTGACAGCAATGAAAATAACACCAGTGACAATATCAATGACACTTATTATAACGAGACACCGGACGTTATTGAATATAACAATGCTGGGGAAGATCAAGGTGGCGGTTGGGATAGTGATGGTGGCTATGTAGATGGGCAGCAGTCACTGGATGATGCATCGACACATACACCTTCAACCAACCATACCCCTGGCTCACTCGAAGAAAGTAAGCAGGAAGAGTCTGCTGCAAGCAGGCATGTGGAGATAATTATAGATACTTTGCCCTAGCCAAAAACAAGTGGGACGCAAGTTGGTTTATCCGGCTTGCGTTTTTATTTTTTTGCTAAAAGAATCTGTTCCCAAAGGTGCCAGGTGTTGAAAGGTTGAAAATCAAAGATTTTCAACCTTTCAACACCTGGCACCTATAACTGGCCGGTTGCGCGAGTATGCAAGTTAATGTAATAATATAGTAGCATTTGTCGTGCGAGGAAGGTGTGTCCGTGGTTAGCAAAGGTAGTAAACAACGCAACCGGGTGGTTATATCCGGTTATTATGGTTTCAGTAACTTGGGAGACGAGGCTGTGCTGTACAGTATTTTGCGTGTATTGCGCCACAGCGTACCCGAATTGGAAGTCACCGTATTATCCAATGAACCCCGGAACACTGCCCGGGACTACGGGGTACATGCAGTGGATCGCTGGAATATGCGGGAGGTGGCCGGGGCAGTTCGCCGTGCCGATCTTTTGATCAGCGGCGGGGGCAGCCTGCTGCAGGACGTCACCGGCCTGCAAAGCCTGATGTATTATCTTGGGGTGATCTGGCTGGCCAGGTTCTTTCGCCGGCCTGTGATGTACTATGCCCAGGGCATCGGCCCGGTGACCACAAAAGCGGGCCGGCGGCTGGTGGGGCTTACCACCCAGCGGGTGCAGGCAGTCACAGTACGCGATGCAGAGTCTCTGCAGGATCTACAGGCCATGGGGGTGAGACGGCCCGTTGAGGTGACCGCTGACCCTGTATTGGGCCTGCGCCCCGGTGATATTGACCTTTCTGTGGGAGCGGAAATATTGCGCCGTCATGATATACAGGTTGGGTCGGGGGTAGTGGGGGTTTCGGTGCGGCCGTTGCCCGGTCCCCCCATTTGGGAAATGGAACTGGCCAAAGCATGCGACAGGCTGGCCCGGGCGGGGCGGACCATCGTGTTTCTGCCTATGCAAAGCCCGGCCGACCTGGTAGCATCCCGTGAAGTGGCGGCTGCGATGCGGGAGTCGCGTACAATTATCAGTACTAAACTATCTGTACCGCAAATGATCTCCTTGGTGGGCAACCTGGATCTGCTGGTGGGCATGCGCCTGCATGCCTTGATTTTTGCGGCGGTCTGCGGTGTGCCCCCGGTAGGTATCGCCTATGATCCCAAGGTGGAGCGGTTTTTAAGCCGCCTTGGACTGGCCCCCGCGGGAAAACCGGCCGAAATCGAAAGCCAGGCCCTGGCCCAACAGGCAGAAACCTATCTGTCCAATAAAGAACAGCTGGTGGATGATATGGCCCGAAAACTGGAAGATTTGCAACAAGCCGCCGCTTACACAGCGGAACTGGTGCGAAAGCTGGTGCCGGGTGTTGAAAGGTTGAAAGGTTGAAAGTTGAAAGATATATTGCAATGGTTATACTGCAAAGGGTGGCTTACTTATCGTTATAGTAGCGGCTGGGGGATCATAAACTACTAATAACATGACAATCCTGTTCGTTTTGTCGTAAGATCCTTCAATTTAGCAAAAAAATTATCGATGTCAAGTACCACTTTACAATATCATCTTGTTTATAAGGTTTTCCGGCCGGCTACCCATAAAATGTTAGATTGCAGGATTTGCAGGTTTTTTGTGGAAATAATGAATATAGATTCTAACTCCCTGCCGGAAAATCCCTGTTCTGAGCTTACGCGGGGTAGTTCATTTTAACTGCAGAAAAAACAAGAAGGGATGTTGAATATGGCCAACGGTGTTATGAACATAAAAGAAATTATGGATGTATTACCCCACCGTTACCCGTTTTTACTGGTGGACAGGGTTGAGGAAGTAGTGCCTGGTGTGCGGGCGGTGGGCACCAAGAATGTAACCGCAGGGGAGCAGTTTTTCCAGGGGCACTTTCCAGGATACCCGGTGATGCCGGGAGTACTGATTATTGAAGCTATGGCCCAGGTGGGTGGGGTGGCTGTGCTGAGCAAGCCGGAATTTGCCGGCAAGCTGGCTCTTTTTGCAGGTATTGATAAAGCCCGTTTACGGCGCCAGGTGGTGCCAGGTGATGTGCTGCGCATGGAGGTGGAATTACTGCGCCTTCGTGGTAATTTTGGCAAGGGCAAAGGTATTGCCAAGGTGGGGGACGATCTTGTGGCCGAGGCCGATCTGTTATTTGCGCTGGTGGACAGGGAATGAAGGATTGCCGGATAATTTATTGTCAAATAGTTTCCCTGTCGCGCAAATTGACGTGCTGCGGTGTTGTATGGACAAACCCTGCGTTTTAGTGAGGTATTTGGGGATTACGCTTGAATATTGGCGATAACTGCGCTTTGTGTAAATGCCGCCGCCGGTGATAAAATTAATAGACTTGTCTTGAGCCGAATAACAACCGGCTGGAGGGATTAAAGTGGAAAAATATATACTGCCCCTGGTGCTGGCACTGGCCTTGGGTTACCTGATTACCCCCGGTGTGCGGGTGCTGGCGATTAAAGCGGGGGCCCTGGATCATCCCAATCCCCGCAAGGTCCATAGCGGTGTAATGCCCCGGATGGGTGGACTGGCTGTTTACTTGGCCTTTGTGCCCGCAGTGCTGTTGATCCGGTATTTACTGCCGAACGCATCGCTGCCGGTGTGGGGATTGCTTACCGGTGCCACGATAATATTGCTGGTGGGGATGCTGGATGACATGCGGGGTCTTACCCCGCGGGTTAAATTGTTGGGGCAGATTGTGGCTGCGCTGGCGGTCATTCCGTTTGGCATTCAGATACATTATATAACTAACCCGCTAACCGGGCAGTTGCTGTTTTTAGGGTTGTTGAGCATACCGCTCACCGTGTTCTGGGTAGTAGCTGTAACCAACGCCATAAACCTTATCGATGGTCTGGACGGTTTGGCCGGTGGTGTATCGTGTATTGCCGCATTGACCATGGCCGCGGTGGCCTGGACACAGTGGCACTTGTTCAGCCTCAGCGGTATGCCTGAAATGATTATGTTGGCGCTGGTGCTGGTGGCTGCGGTAACCGGTTTTTTGAAACATAATTTTCACCCCGCCACGATATTTCTGGGCGATTCGGGGTCACTGTTTTTAGGTTTTACACTGGCGGTAATGTCTATAATGAGCTTGACCAAGAGCGCCACGGCTGTGTCGGTGATTATACCCCTGGTTATACTGGGGGTGCCCTTGTTGGACACTTTCTTCGCGGTGATCAGGCGTTATAATAAACACAAGCCCATATTTCAGCCCGACCGTGAACATTTGCACCACCAGCTCATGGCGATGGGGCTCAGCCACCGTCAGACGGTGCTGGTGATATACGCTATTAGTGCTTTTCTGGGTTTAACCGCTGTGGTATTGAACCTGGTAAGTAACGATCATGCACTGGCTATGTTGGTAGTGCTGGCGATATTGCTGATTTATTCGGCCGATCGAGTGGGAGTGCTGGGCATTTCTCATCGAATGAGGCGCGGAATAACTGATAAATACAGGCAACGGCGGTCCTCGAAAATGTAGGACCGCTTTTTTAATTTATGCTTGGTGCAATGACTCTTAGCTGCTTATTTACTTGTTTTTGTTTTGATTAGAATATTTACATTAAAGGATTATTGAGTTTTATATGGAATTATTTATTTAATACAGTAACCTTTTTAAAGGGTATTGCATAAAATCAATCGGTAACTTGCTCTAGTGATCATGATGTGAACAAGCTTACCAGCAACATGGGTAAGGGGGTATAACATTGCGGATTAGAAAGGCGGTTATTCCCGCAGCCGGCCTGGGGGTGCGTTTCTTACCGGCCACTAAGGCACTCCCAAAGGAAATGATTCCCATTGTGGACAAACCGACCATTCAGTACATAATTGAAGAGGCAGTAAAATCAGGTATAGAGGACATATTAATCATTACCGGTCGGGATAAAAAAGCTATTGAAGATCACTTTGATAAATCTACACTTCTTGAAGAGCACTTGCGCAGTAAAGGTAAGCAGGATTTACTCAAAATAGTGGAGGAAACCGGCAACCTGGCGGAAATTCATTACGTGCGGCAAAAGGAACCCCTCGGGCTGGGGCATGCTGTGCTTTGTGCCCGGCGGTTCGTGGGCGATGAGCCATTTGCTGTGTTGCTGGGTGACGACATTGTGCACAGTAACGTGCCCTGTCTGAAACAACTTATGGATTTATACGCGGTGGTGCAGAGTACCGTTATCGGTGTCAAGGAAGTACCCCCGGCGGATGTTAGCAAATATGGCGTTCTAGACGCCGAATCGCTAAGGGAGCATATCTACCGGGTGCGCAGTTTGGTGGAAAAACCAGCCCCAGAACAAGCTCCATCCCGGCTGGCTATAATGGGACGGTATATCATAGAATCTGATATATTCGATATTTTAGCCCGTATCGAACCCGGAGCGGGCGGAGAAATCCAGCTTACCGATGCCCTGAAAGAACTGGCTATGCAAAAGGCCATGTACGGGCTGGTTTTCGAGGGCAAGCGTTACGATGTAGGTGATAAGCTGGGTTATCTCAAGGCGATGGTGGAGTTCGCCCTGAAGCGGCCTGACCTGGCCGGAGAGTTTCGCAGCTATCTGGAGGATGTAGTAGCGAATAGGATATAATAGTTTCACGTTGTAAGGTGCAATGTTATTATTAAGGCGGGGTGGCTTTGGGCACCCGTGGGAGGCTTTTATGCGAGTTTTGGTTACAGGTGGGGCCGGTTTTATAGGCTCTCATATAGTGGATGCTCTGATTGCCCGGGGGGCATGTACCGCTGTGCTGGATAACTTGTCCAGCGGGCGGTTTGAAAATATTGACCCCCGGGTGAACTTTTATAAAGGTGATCTTCGGGATGGGAAGTTTGTGCGGGAGGTATTGCAGGCCGAAAAGTCCGACTATGTTATCCACCACGCCGCCCAGATTGACGTGCAAACCAGCGTAGATGACCCGGCAACTGACGCTGCTATTAATATATTGGGCACCATTAATTTACTTGAAGCCTGCCGCACCTGCGAGGTTAAGAAAATTGTCTATGCTTCTTCTGCGGCAGTTTACGGCAATCCCCGTTACCTGCCCGTTGACGAGGAGCATCCGGTGCAGCCGCTGTCGGGGTACGGCGTGTCCAAGCACACCGTGGAGCATTATCTGGTGGCGTACCAGGCGCTTTACGGCTTAAAATACATCGCACTGCGTTATGCCAACGTGTACGGTCCCAGGCAGGACGCCACCGGGGAAGGTGGCGTGGTGGCCATATTTACGGACCGGCTGTTGCGGGGCCGGCGGTGCCGGATTTTCGGCGACGGCAGGCAGACCAGGGACTTTATCTTTGTGGGTGACGTGGCCCGGGCCAACCTGGCTGCAATTGATATAGACAGCGCCGCCGGTTCCGGCACTGCCCGTAGGTCGGGTGGCTGCGGTATTTTTAACATCAGCACCGGCATTCCAACATCGGTCAATGAGCTGTACGATACATTACGGCAGATCACCGGCAGTGATCTGGAGCCGGAATACTGCCCACCCCGGGCCGGTGATATTGAACACAGCTACCTGGACGAAAAGGCAGCGGTGACGGGCCTGCGGTGGCAGGCGAAACGCAGCCTGGTCGACGGGCTGCGCGATACGGTGGATTATTACAGACAAATACGCTAAAAAACCGCAGGACCAGTGAACCAAGGTCCTGCGTTTTTTTTGATGGTGCCGGGTGTTGAAAGGTTGAATGTTGAAAGCTAATCCTGAAAGTTAATCTTGGTGCCGGTTGTTGAAAGTTGCAAGTCAGTATAGGTTTTTGAAAGTTGAAAATCCATACCCTTTGCGGAACCAGCTAAACAGTGGCCCCTGTTCCCCTTTAACCAGTTTATATAATTCAGGTACATGTTCATATGCTGTTGGGCATTTTCAACTTTGGTTAGTTTTAAACTGTGGGCGTTTTGCATAATCATAAATGATCAATCCCTTCATTGCTGGTGAATAATGTATAAACAGCCATGACACAGGCAGAATAATGTTTGTACATTAATACGCGGGGCGATGGCAAAATATGTATCCATATGCTATAATTATTAACTGGGAAGTATTTCACAAATAAGAATTCACAAATACAAATAACAAATACATTGGGTAGTATAAATAAGGGAGGGGCGTTTAGATGAGAAAAATAAAGTTCGGCACGGATGGCTGGCGTGGTATTATAGCCGATGATTTTACTTTTGATAACCTGCGCATAGTTTCCCAGGCAGTGGCCGATTACGTAAACGGACAAGGCGCCGGGCATAAAGGTATAGTGGTGGGATATGACAACCGCTTTTTATCGGACCGGTTCGCGGATACCGTGGCGGATGTAATGATCCAAAACGGCATTAAAGTATATCTGGCTGGCAGTCCGCTGCCCACCCCGGTGACGGCCTTTGCCGTTAAAGTGCATGAAGCGGCCGGTGCGGTGATGCTTACAGCCAGTCACAATCCGCCGGAATACAATGGATTCAAGTTTATCCCCGATTACGCCGGTCCTGCACTGCCGCACATCACCGGGGCCATTGAGGAAAATATTGCCCGTTTGCAGGGAGGTGCCATGCAGGGGCGGTGGACGGACCAGGAACAGGCGGTGGAGTTGGCCGACGTTTTTAACACAAGGGATGCCGTTGGCAAAGCCACCCGCCAGGGGGAACCCAGCGTGGCCGAACGTATCATTATTGATCCCCGCCCTGAATATTTCGAACACCTGGAGCAATTGGTGGACATGGAAGCTATCAGGCGGGCCAACCTGGAGGTGATGGTTGATGCCATGCACGGCAGTGGTGTGGGCTACCTGGATGTGATGCTCAAAAAGGTTACCTCTGCGGTTAAACAATGCCGCTGCTATCGCGACCCGCTGTTCGGCGGCGGTATGCCCGAACCCACCGGTAAAACTCTTCAGGATGTTTGCAAGTGGATCCAGGAAGATGAGGGACGCTTGGGCCTGGCGCTGGATGGGGACGCCGACCGGTTTGGCATTATCGATTCCTCCGGGGTTTATGTAACCCCTAACCAGTTTTTGCCCCTACTGTATCATCACCTGATTACGGTTAAAGGCATTGTTGGCCCGGTCACCCGCACCGTGGCCACCACCCACATGCTGGACCGTATCGCCCAACAGCATGGCCAGCAGGTATATGAAACCGCTGTAGGCTTTAAATATATCGGTCAAAATCTATTGGAAAAGGGTTGTGTGCTGGGCGGTGAAGAAAGCGGCGGGCTGTCAATTAAAGGACATATTCCGGAAAAAGACGGTATTTTGGCCGGACTTCTGGCGGCGGAGCTGGTGGCGGTACATGGTAAAAGACTGTTGGCCATAGCTGAGGATGTTGCTAAAGAATACGGCGGCCAGCTATACAGTGAACGCCTGGATGTGCATACTACATCCGGCAGGAAGCAAATGGTGCTGGAAAAACTGCAGCAATTTAATCCCGCTGAATTAACCGGTATACCGGTAACCCAGCGTATTACTTTAGATGGTGTCAAGCTGGTGCTGGACAGCGGTGAGTGGGTGCTGGTGCGGCCTTCGGGTACCGAACCGCTATTTAGAATTTATGTGGAATCCCACCGGCCGGAGCGGATTAAGGAGTTGAGCCGGGAAGTTGCAGTGCAGATAGGTCTCGATGAATAATACTGCAGAGATAATTACTATTGGGCATTGCCCGAAAACATAATCCATTTCCTAAAAACATGATCCATTTTCCATACTACTGTATTACTATCAACCTTTGTATAACTTTCAACCTTTCAACACCTGGCACCAGCTAGATGTAATGTTAATAAGCTATGTTTAGTCATAGTCGTATTTTATAGAGCCCGGGCAGTAAAATATTAGCCCGGGCTTTCAATGTTTATCACGAATAACAGTGAAAGGCACTGCGTTAGTGCAGCCTTTTTGCGATGGTTACGCTTCTTGCAGGTGGGTGGTCTACTTAACTTCGCCAAACCTGGTCTATCGAACCATGAAGTACTCAAGCCATTGCGGTGGCACGGAAAACTTTTTCAACAGCCAAACAGACATCTTCCATATCAGCTTCAGTAAGGGTGGGGTGTACCAGGAACATTAATGATGTTTCACCCAATTCTCGGGCGGTCTTTAGGCGTGCAGGCGGGCCCAGACCTTGACCGGCAAACGCTTTTTCCAGGTAAATTTCACTGCAGCTGCCGCTGAAACAGGGGATTCCTTCGGCACACAGGGCAGCCATAACGCGATCCCTGTTCCACCCGTCCTTTATTTTTTCCGGCCGGATAAAAATGTAATATTTGTAGTAGGCATGTTTAAAACCCTGGGGCGGGAGGGTGACCCTGAGCGCGGGAATCCCGCATAAGCGCTTATTGAGTATAGCTGCATTATTGCGGCGTTTTTCGAGCCAACCGGGTAATTTTTTGAGCATAACCCGCCCGATGGCGGACTGCATTTCGGTTAACCGCCAGTTGGTGCCGAAGGATTCGTGCAGCCAGCGAAAGCCGGGTGGGTGCCGGCGGTTATATATTGCCTCATAGCTTTTGCCGTGGTCTTTATAGCTCCAGGCTTTTTTCCATATATCCTTATTACTGGTGGTCAGCATGCCGCCTTCACCGCCGGTGGTCATAATTTTGTCCTGGCAAAATGAGAAAGCCGCTGCATCGCCCATTGACCCCACCGGGCGCCCTTTATATTTGGCTCCATGTGCCTGGGCGCAGTCTTCAATAACGAATAGCCCTTTCTCCCTGGCCAGCTCCAAAATAGGGTCCATATCACAGGGCCAGCCGGCCAGGTGTACCGCAATGATGGCCCTGGTTCTGGGGGTGAGGGCCGCCGCGATGGTTTGGGCAGTGATATTCTGGCTTACCGGGTCTACGTCGGCCATCACCGGGATGGCACCGCGCATCACTGCGCAGCTGGCCGAGGCTATAAAAGTCCGGCTGGTTACAATAACTTCATCCCCGGGACCTATGCCCAGGGCGTACAGGGCCAGTTCCAGTGCCACAGTCCCGTTGGCCAGGGCTATAGCGTACTTGCACCCGGCAAACCTGGCAAATTCGCTTTCGAACAGTCGCCCCTCCTGGCCGGTCCAGTAGTTGACTTTACCGGATTTTAACACGGCAGATGCCGCTGCAATTTCCTCTGTGGCAAAATAAGGCCACGGGGCAAAGGGGGTTGTGCGGACGGGCTTTCCACCATTTATGGCCAGCTTTGGCATTATATAATTCACTCCACATATATCAATTTGTATTACCAGATATATGCGGGGCGCCTGGCGCCCGTCACCCCGGTGTTCCCTGGTTTTCACAAATAAGTATATGTTCGCTTTAAAAAAATTTGACCGGTTAACGATTAGCTAAAAGTCTCGCCTACAAAGCATTTGCTGCTTCGATAGGTGCCAGGTGTTGAAAGGTTGAAAATCAAAGATTTTCAACCTTTCAACACCTGGCACCAAAGCCTGTTTTTCCGAACAAGCTTTAATAAAGTTGATTGCTGGACTAAATTTTGTAAGAAAGCTTATAATGGGGGAAAGGGATTTTAAAGGGGTGAGTCTGATATGTCAATGGTTTTATCGGATAGAGTAACATCTCACCGGCTTCCGGCATAGTATAATCCGGGAGGTGGACCCGGTGTTTAAAATTACTGAACTTACCCGCAAGGATATTATTAATATAAAGGATGGTACTAAATTGGGTGCGGTGAAGGATGTGCAGATTGATATGGCCGAGGGGAAGGTGCGGGCTATTGTTTTGGAGGGTCCGCGCAAATATTTACGGTTATTTAGCGCGGGTGGAGATATTGTGGTGCCCTGGGAAAAGATTAAAATAATCGGCGTGGACGCGGTATTGGTCGAGGTGGATTAGAGGTAGGATAGCAGCAAGTCCACGTGTTAGGTTTACGTTTTATACCTACATGACCTACAGGAACCTGCGTGAGTTGATGTAATTAATTATTCCGCAGTGTTTTTTATTTTGTTCACAACCGGTGGAATCCCCGGTTTTTGTCGGCTGCTTTGTTGACAGTAATTTCTACCCCTGCTAGAATAAACATGGTTTTTGTCGCAACGGGAAAAGTTAATGCAGACAATATTGTACTCTGGTTTATAGTTATGGCGATATAAGATGTTACCGGACTGCATGTATCTGGTGCAGCCGCAAAGGAGGTCTGTTATTTGGCTAAGCGCCTGTTTACTTCCGAGTCGGTTACCGAGGGTCACCCCGATAAGATAGCCGACCAGATTTCTGATGCTATTCTAGACGAGATTATCGGCCAGGACCCTTACGCCCGGGTGGCTTGTGAAACCTTTGTCACTACCGGCCTGGTGCTGGTGGGTGGGGAGATAACCACCAAGTGTTATGTGGACATACCCCGGGTAGCCCGGGAGACGGTGCGGGAGATTGGGTATACCCGGGCTAAGTACGGGTTTGATTGCGATACCTGCGCGGTGCTTACTTCCATTGATGAGCAGTCGCCGGATATTGCCATGGGCGTGGACAAGGCCCTGGAGGCCCGTTCCAGTGAAGATGTGGACGAGAAGCTGGAAGCCACCGGTGCCGGGGACCAGGGAATGATGTTTGGTTACGCCACCAATGAAACGCCGGAAATGATGCCTTTGCCCATTTCCCTGGCCCATCGCATGGCCCGCCGCCTGACCATAGTGCGGAAAACCAGAGAGCTGCCCTACCTGCGGCCCGACGGCAAGGTTCAGGTAACTGTAGAATATGAAGATGGCCGGCCTGTGCGGCTGGATACAATTATAGTTTCCACCCAGCACTCCCCCCGGGTGGGGTTGGACGTTATCCGGGAGGAGATTATTGAAAAGGTGGTCAAGCCCGTGGTGCCACGGGAAATGATTGATACGGCCACCAGGTACCTGATCAACCCCACCGGGCGGTTTGTGGTGGGCGGACCCCAGGGGGACGCGGGGCTTACGGGACGCAAAATTATTGTGGATACTTATGGCGGCATGGCCAGGCACGGAGGCGGTGCCTTCTCGGGCAAAGATCCTACTAAAGTAGACCGTTCAGCCAGCTATGCCATGCGTTATTTAGCTAAAAACATTGTGGTCGCCGGTTTGGCGGATAAGTGCGAGGTACAGGTGGCCTATGCTATTGGGGTGGCCCGCCCCGTTTCGGTGATGGTGGAGACCTTCGGCACCGGCAAGGTGGATGAGGAAAAACTGATTCAGGTGGTACAGGAAGTATTTGACCTGCGACCTGCCGCCATTATAAAAAATCTGGATTTGCGCCGCCCCATTTACAAAAATACTGCGGCTTACGGCCATTTTGGCCGGCGGGATATTGTGCTTCCCTGGGAGAACACCGATAAAGTTGACATATTGCGCAGTGCCTTTAACCTGTAGCAGCTCGAAAATTGGACGGCGTTCGCGCCCGTGTGCCTGGCGGTTTAGTCAGTGCCTTTGTCTGTAGCAGCTGGGGCTGTTGCACGACGAGCTAAATAGTTCGTAGTGTAACAGCCCCTTTTTTGTACAATAAATAATAAGGGAGGGTCGTAAAAACTATTTTCATTTATAAAGTAGTGAGCGATGCTCTCTTATTATAATTAAAACTATTTGTTAAAGGAGACAACCTGTTAGTTACCGCTCATAGTATTGTTATGCCCCTGCCCCACCAGCTGTATGAATGCTTTAATCCTGCGTCAAAGCCACCTGCATTAACCACTTATGAGTAATTTGCATATGGTGGTATAAAGAGATTGCTGGGGGGCTGGTGTATGATAGCTGTATATGTGACAGCTGCAATGTTTATAAGCTGGCTGCTGGTGATGCTGTACCGGGTGTGGCGGATGCTTTCATACAGGGGAGCCGGCACGGTCGCACTCGGCAACAATAGCGAAGCTGTGCCGCACCGGCTGGAGGTGCTGGTGCAGGATCAAGCCGACGGCCTGGAGGGCTTCGTGCACCGGCTGGCGACAGCCTTGCAGTGTCGCACGGGGATGGTGACTCTGGTGGATGGAGGCTCCGCCGACGAGACAGGGGTAATTTTGGAGCGCTTGGCCCGGCGCTATAATATGGAGTGTCACCGGCTTGTAGGGGATAAATCTTGCCTGGCTGGGACAACCGGACCCGGCATTGTACATGGCCCCGTGCACCGTCTTGATTTGCGCGGCCTATCCAATGAGGATTTGGTGAAATTTGATTTAACTTGCCTGAAGTCGGGATGCAGGGGTGAAGTATAACTTAATTTGTTTGCCTCGGGATTATTTGCCTGTAAACCAGAGGTAAACCTTTTTTTTTGTCGAATTTATTTTACCAATGGACGGGACCATGATGAGTAAAATGAGAAGCGGGTGAAACGGGTTTGCGCAAAGTCAGGAAGTTACCCTTTATTTTATATACCTGGCTGGTTATCGGGCTGGGCGTATGGTTGCTTTATTACACTTTTCCTCTGCTGAACCTGGATTTGGGACGGGAACTATTAATTATGGTGAGCTTTGGAGTGCTGGCCGAGTGGCTGGCCGTGGTATTCCCTCAAGGGCAGCTGACCGGAGGGTTTGCCGTTATACTATCCACCTACCTGATTTACGGGCCTGTGCCCGCAGCCTGGGTAAACGCCCTGGCCACGGTCCTGGGGCAGGGCGTGGCCAACCGCGGCAATCCACTGCGCACCACGCTGTTTAACGCCGCCCAGTATGTACCTGTAGTGCTGGGGGCTAATTTTATATATGTGCTGGCGGGCGGTGCATCTGAACGGGGATTGCATTGGGACAACGGTTGGCCCCTGGTGTTGTTCATAGTAGCGTATTATTTGCTCAACCAGTTATTTGTATATATTTATACTTTGCCGGTGCGTGACGGTTATCCTTTGCTGCAGTGGCCCGACGCTCTGCGCTGGGACGGCATTACCTATCTTATAGCGGTGCCTGTGGGCTTTTTAATGGCATTGTTATATAACCACATTGGTATATACGGTACATTGCTGTTATTCATACCCATGCTGGCGGTGCAGTTTGTGCTGAAATTTTATGTGCACCTGGTGCTGGCCAACCGGGAATTACGGGTGCTGTACGAAGTGGCCCGGCGGCTGGGGGGGAGTTTGAACTTAAAGGAAATATTAGATTTACTGCTGCGTGAGACCAGGCGGGTGATCAGCTTTCACAACGGTGTTATTTACCTTTGGTCGGAGGAAAAACAGTGTTATCTGGTGGAAGCGGTCTCGGGGGCTCAAGCCGACCTGCTCCGGAGCTCTGTGGTACAGCGGGGTGAGGGGTTCCTGGGCCGGGTGGCCGAAAGCGGGGAGTCCCATCTGGTGGATGATACCAGAGAAGATGAGCGTACTGCGGAAGATGATACGGGATTGACCCAGCTGCATCGCTCTCTGGTGGTGGTGCCTTTAATGGCGGAGACCGAGGTGTTGGGTTTGCTGGTACTGGGGGACAAGCGTGCCGGTTTTTTCGAGGAAAAACATGTGCAAGTGCTGACCATTATCGGCGGGCAAGCTGCTGTAGCCATTGCCAATGTACAGCTGGCTCGCCAATTGGACCAGGCGGCTATTACCGATAAACTAACCGGGCTGTATAATTACCGTTATTTTTATCACCGCGCCATGGGCGAGCTGGAGTGGGCCCAGCGTTCGGATGAGCAGATATCATTGGTGATGTTGGATATTAATAATTTTAAACAGGTAAACAACCGGTATGGCCACCTGGCGGGGGATACGGTGCTGATCGGGGTGGCCGGGTTGATCAGGGAGCAGGTGCGCGACTGCGACCTGGTAGCCCGCTACGGGGGGGACGAATTTGCAATACTGCTGCCTCAAACAGGACCCGCCGAGGCCAAGCATGTGGCGGACAGACTGCGGAGGATCGTGCGTGAGAGCCTTTTCGAGGCTTATGACCAAAGCATCCTGATTAGTATTAATACAGGTATAGCCACTTTTCCGGATGGTGCATCCGACCTGGATGCTCTCCTTAAGACTGCCATAAAGGGGCTGGAGAGTGAGGGACCGGGCGTATAATTGCCACCGATAAGCAAACTTGGCCGGCTGAAAGGGGTACGCTGAAGATTGGTTGGATACTGTTAACCTCTCAGGCGGATGGTACCATGATGTTTTGCATTTGGTTATTCGGATAATACAGTTAGTTTAAGAAAGTTTAAGCCTGACCCCATGGATGGTGATGCTGGGTGTGGAGGGATTTGCTGCGAGCTGTTATAGAGTTGATTTATCCGCCGCGTTTGCAGTGTCCTTTGTGCGGTGCTCAAAGCCCGGACAATTCGCTGTGTCTGGACTGCAGGCAACTGTTGGATGGCTATGCCGGAGAACAGGTTTGCTGCCTTTGCGGGGGCTTTTTGGGGGTGAGGGGATATCATCTGGATGGGTTAGTCTATCCCACACCCGGTGATTCAGCGCTGCTCCGGGAACAACCGCCGGGATACGAGGATAAATTAATTAGCTGTGGTTCCGTGAACCGGTTGGGCGCGTCTTTATCGCAAAGCTCCTGGTTAATGTGCCCGGCTTGCCGGGCCGAAAACCGCCCCTTTGATCTGGCCCGTGCTGTGGCGCCTTATGAAGGGCCGGTGCGGGAAGCGGTGCAGCGGCTTAAATACCGGGGTATGAAGTCACTGGCCGTGCCGTTGGGAGAATTGATGGCTAATGCGTCTCTGCGGGAAGGGGCTTTTGCCCGGACAGATGCTTTGGTGCCTGTACCAATGCACCCGGGGCGGGAGCGCGAGCGGGGCTATAACCAGTCGGTGCTGCTGGCCCGTGCTTTGGGGGAATTACTGCAGGTGCCCGTGCTGGAGCGGGTGCTGGTCAAAATAAGGGAGACACCTTCCCAAACTTCCCTATCGGCATCGCAAAGGCGAAAAAACCTGCAGCAAGCCTTTGTGGTTGCTAAGCCCGAACCCGTAAAAGGTAAAATATTAACCATTATTGATGATGTTTTCACCACAGGCAGCACTGTTTCCATAATATCCCACTTATTGCGACAGGCTGGGGCTCGCAGTGTGCTGGTATTAACATTTGCTGGAACGCGACAAAGCGGAAAAAAGTGACATAATAACATACCTTGTTATAAGCAATTACGACATGCATCCGCTTTTATTTTAATCTACCCACAGCTTCTAGCCCTTGCAACACAGGTTATTAACAGACTTATGCACATTATCCACAGGTTTGGGGATAAAAGCAGGTTTCAACAAAGTAACAATTCGACATAAGGGGACAGTGGAAGGGAGACTGCATTTGTCTCGAAGTTTAAACTAGACCACAGCTATAGATAACTCATTCAACGGAAATTTTGTTTGGGGTTAAAATTACTTAATTAACTTAATCGTTTCTTATCAGCGGGCATCAAAATCAGGAATGGGACGCCGGCCCTGAGGCACCGCGTGGCAAGTCTTGACAGGTATGGGGTGATATGATACGATAACTCCACGTGAGTTAAATGACCACGGGATTATTTTTTAGGAGGAATGTTTTAGTGTTAGGTAAGGTCAAGTGGTTTAACAAGGACAAGGGTTACGGCTTTATTGAAAGGGAAGACGGAGGCGACGTTTTCGTACACTTCTCTGCCATTCAAGAGGATGGTTTTAAAACCCTGCTGGAAGGCCAGGAAGTGGAATTCGATATAGTTGAGGGCGCCCGTGGTCCGCAAGCTGCCAATGTAGTTAAATTATAATACACAAGGCCCCGGCTATGGCCGGGGCTTTTCTGTTTTTTGGAAGGTGTACTTTGGTCACCGGTTGCTTTGGCGGGCATGCAGATGTCATTTAATCAGCTTTTAATTGCAGGCCAATCAAAGACAATTTTGCTTATTTTATTATTTCTTTGGCAGGATTTATCACAATTTTCGGGAATAATAGTAACTACTACTCGCTCGAAAGGAGTTGGGAGTTATGAAAGTATTGGTAAGGGGTAGAAATGTTGATGTAACAGATGCCTTGAAGGATTATGTCGAAAAACGGGTGGGTAAACTGGATAAGTTTCTGGACGGAGCCAAAGAGGCCACGGTAATTTTAGTGGTGGAAGGCGATGCGCACAAGGTTGAGGTTACAGTGCCGTTTAACGGTATGATACTGCGTGGCGAGGAAGCTACCGGTGACATGTACTCTTCCATTGACTTGATTGTGGATAAGCTGGAAAAGCAAATTGAGAAATACAAGGGCAAACTGAATCGCCGCCGGGTGGCCAGTGAACAAAAGGCTTATGCCGAGCAGCCCCGTTTTCAAGACGACGATGATGGAATGCAGGTGGTCAAAACCAAGCGTTTTGCTATCAAGCCTATGCCTGTAGATGAAGCGGTAATGCAGATGAACCTGCTGGGTCACAGTTTCTTCGTTTTCTCCAATGCCGAAACCGAGCAGGTTAACGTGGTGTACAAGCGTAAAGACGGTAAGTACGGGCTAATTGAACCCGAGTTTTAAAGTTTTGCTATAATTTGATATTTAACTCCCCGCCGGGAAGTCTCCGACCTGAGTTTGTGCAGGAGGGGATCGAAGGCGGGGTTGTTTTTGGAAACCATTGGTTAGTCTCCGGCTTTTTTGTAGTTTGAAACTTCCCTTGTTGCAGGGTTAAGTCCAATTTGCTAAAATAGTAATGATATAGCGCATATTCACGGGAACCGTAGGGTTCCCTTGCTTTTATTTTAGAAAGGTGATAACCATGTTAAAATTTATACGTAATTGGTTAGATGATAACTCAAGGGAAATAAAACGATTGCAAAAAACCGTAACCCGGATAAATGAATTGGAACAGGAAATAAGTGCTTTTTCAGATGAGCAGCTGCAGAACCAAACATTGCAGTTTAGGGCACGGCTGGAGCAGGGGGCTTCGCTGGGTGACTTGCTGCCCGAAACCTTTGCTGTTGTGCGAGAGGCCTCCAAACGGGTACTGGGCATGCGCCATTTTGATGTGCAATTGCTGGGTGGTATAGTGCTGCACAATGGTAAAATTGCCGAGATGCGCACCGGTGAAGGTAAAACGCTGGTGGCCACACTGCCCGTTTACTTAAATGCCCTGACCGGTAAGGGGGTGCACGTGGTAACGGTAAACGATTACCTGGCCCGCCGGGATAGCGAGTGGATGGGTCGCATCTATAAGTTCCTGGGTTTGTCCGTGGGGCTAATTGTGCATGGGCTCAGCTGGGATGAGCGCAAGCATTCCTACAATTGTGACATAACCTACGGCACCAACAATGAGTTTGGTTTCGACTACCTGAGGGACAATATGGCGCTAAGGGCGAAGCAGTTGGTGCAGCGGCCGCTGCATTACGCCATCGTGGACGAGGTGGACAGCATTCTGATTGATGAGGCTCGCACCCCTCTGATAATCTCGGGCCAGGCGGATAAGGCCACGGACCACTATTTTACCTTTGCGCGATTGGTGCCGCGACTGCAGAAGGATACCGATTACACAGTTGATGAAAAGGCGCACACAGTGGTGCTCACCGAGGAGGGCGTGACCCGGGTGGAGCAGATGCTGGGTGTGGAGAACCTTTACGATGATGTAAATATGCAGCTTACCCACCACCTGAACCAGGCACTGAAGGCACATGCGCTGATGAAGCGGGACCGGGACTACGTGGTTAAGGACGGTGAGGTGATCATCGTCGACGAGTTCACCGGCCGCATGATGTTCGGGCGTCGCTACAGCGATGGGTTGCATCAGGCCATTGAAGCCAAGGAGGGCGTACGCGTCGAGCGGGAGTCCCAGACACTGGCCACTATTACCTTCCAGAACTATTTCCGCATGTATGATAAGCTGGCCGGTATGACGGGTACCGCCGAGACCGAGCAAGAGGAATTTCGCAAAATTTATAATCTTGATGTGGTGGTGATACCCACCAACAAGCCTATGGTCCGCGAAGACCGGTCCGACGTGGTGTATAAAAATGAAAAAGCCAAGTTTCAAGCGGGGGTGGAGGAAATTGCCCAGAAGCATGCCACCGGCCAGCCCGTGTTGGTGGGTACCATCTCAATTGAAAAATCCGAGGTATTGAGTGATATGCTGCGCCGAAGGGGAGTGCCCCACCAGGTGCTTAATGCCAAATATCATGATAAGGAAGCTGAGATTGTGGCCCAGGCCGGCCGGCTGGGGGCTGTGACTATTGCCACCAATATGGCGGGACGCGGTACTGACATTGTGCTGGGGGGCAATCCCGAGTTTTTGGCCCAGGCCGAACTGCGCAGCCGCAAAGATTATGATCCCGATGATCACGCAGCTGCCGGGAAACTGTACCAGCAGCTGCTGGAAAAATATAAGCAGCAGTGTGCCGATGAGCACCGCCGGGTAGTGGAAGCAGGCGGGCTGCATATTATAGGTACGGAGCGGCATGAAAGCCGCCGTATAGATAACCAGCTGCGGGGTCGTTCGGGACGCCAGGGAGACCCGGGTTCCAGCCAGTTTTTCAGTTCTCTGGAAGATGATTTGATGCGGCTGTTCGGCTCTGATAATATTGCCGGTATAATGGATAAACTGGGGTTAGAGGAAGATGTGCCCATTGAGCACGGCCTGGTCACCAGATCCATTGAAAACGCCCAGAAACGGGTGGAGAACCGCAACTTTGGCATCCGCAAACATGTGCTGGAGTATGACGATGTGATGAACCAGCAGCGGGAGGTTATTTACCAGCAGCGCATGAAGGTGCTGCTGGAGGAGAACCTCAAGGATGTGGTGCTGCAGATGATTACCGACTCGGTGCAGCGTGCGGTGGAGGTATATGCGCCGGATGGGGTGATCCCGGAGGAGTGGGATTTGGAAGGTTTATTGACCCACGCCGAGCAGCTTTTCCTGCCCGGTCACGATTTGCAGCCGGCGGATCTGGAGGACATGGGACGCGAAGCTATAAAAGATCTCCTGCTGGAAAAATCTTTGGCGGCTTACGACGCCCGGGAATCCGAGTTGGGTGCGGAGGTGCTGCGGGAGCTGGAGCGGGCTGTACTGCTGCGCATGGTGGACGAAAAGTGGATGGATCACCTGGACGCCATGGATCAGCTGCGGGAGGGTATTGGTCTCAGGGCCTACGGCCAGAAGAACCCTCTAGTTGAATATAAATTTGAAAGCTACCAGATGTTTCAGAATATGGTGGAAGCTATTCAAGACGACGTGGTGCGCTACGTGTTCCGGGTGAGCCTGGTGCAGGCGCCCCAGCAGCAGCAACGCCAAACCGTAGAGAACAAGTACCAAAACGATACTGCACCGCAACCAGTGCGCCGTGAAGCCAAAATCGGCCGCAACGACCCCTGCCCCTGCGGCAGCGGCAAAAAATACAAAAAATGCTGCGGCAAATAGCACCGGTGCCGGGTGTTGAAAGGTTGAAAGGTTGAAAGTTAAAGATTATGAAACTAATGGTGTCGGGTGTTTAAAGTTGAAGGTTGAAGGGGTTTAAGTTTAAAGTTGAAATGCTAAAGGTTGAAATGCTAAAGGTTGAAAGGTTAAATTAAAGTTCAAGTTGGATGTTGAAGCTTGAAAGCTTGAAAGTTTGTTGAAAGGTTGAAGGTTGTTTGTAATAAAGGAGGAGTAGCATTTGTTCAGTGAACTGCGCAGAGAACTGGAGCCCCTGAAGAAACGCATTGATGATTTGAGGGTTTCTCTTTGACATAGCCGGTAAGGAACAAAAAATAGCCGAGCTGGAAAAGGAAATGACCTTGGAAGGGTTTTGGGAAGAACAGTCCCGGGCTCAAGAAGTGACGCAGACCGTCACTAATTTGAAGGAACGAATTACCGCCTTTAGCGAGCTTTACGGAGCTATGGAAGACCTGGAAGTGCTTATTGACCTGGGAGAAGAGGAGAATGACGATAGTTTGGCGGATGAAGCCGAGGCGGCTTTGGCCCAGTTAAACCGGCGGGTGGCCGGCCTGGAGATGCAGGTAATGCTCAGCGGGCCGTACGATGCCGGCAATGCTATCGTAGCTATGCACGCCGGTGCCGGGGGCACTGAGGCCCAGGATTGGGTGGCCATGCTGCTGCGCATGTTTACCCGCTGGGCGGAAAACCGCGGTTTTAGAGTTAATATTATGGATATGCTGCCCGGTGACGAGGCGGGTGTAAAAAGCGTTACTTTTTCAGTGGCGGGCCATAACGCCTTTGGTTACCTGAGGTCCGAGAAAGGGGTGCACCGGCTGGTGCGCATTTCTCCTTTCGACGCTGCGGGGCGGCGGCACACCTCTTTTGCCTCGGTGGATGTACTCCCCGAGGTGCAGGACGATATTGATGTGCAAATTGACCCCGAGGACCTCAAAATTGATACCTATCGCTCCGGGGGGGCCGGCGGGCAGCATGTAAACAAGACAGATTCGGCGGTGCGCATCACCCACTTGCCCACCGGTATAGTGGTACAGTGCCAGAATGAGCGCTCTCAGCTGTCCAATCGCAACACCGCCATGAAACTGCTTAAGGCCAAGTTATTTGATTTGGAGATGCAAAAGAAGGATGCCGAGCTGGCTCAAATGCGTGGTGAGAATAAGGAAATCGCCTGGGGCAGCCAGATACGCTCTTATGTTTTCCATCCCTACTCGCTGGTTAAGGACCACCGCACAGGGGTGGAGATGGGTAATGTCGATGCCGTGATGGATGGTGAAATTGACGATTTTATTACTGCCTACCTGCGGGAGCAAGCCCGCAGCGGGTAAATGCAGCTGCTGTTGACAGAACTTAAAACCCGCAAGTTACCGGGCGTAAGCCCTGGTAAAGGCGGGTTTTATTTTTATTTTCCGTTACTATTATTCGATAAGAATATTTATGCACGGTAAAGCATAATTAACATATTCAAGCAAGTGGAGCAGGTCATTGCAATGCTAGTAATTCCCGGTGCTGCTGTTTCAGCACCGGGAATTATTATTATGTGGCTGGATACAACTTTCAACTTTCAACACCCGGCACCGGCGGACAATCTTTTAACAACCGGCACCGGTAAAAGGTAGGGGTGCTTTACTTGTATACGTTCGATATTTGGAGGTGCTCCGTTTCGATTTCGGCAAGGGCACGGAATATTTCCCGTACCCGTGAGTCTTGGCCCTGGGCAGCGGATTGCAGGTAGTATTTAATGGCCCGGTGTTCCCGCAGGTGGGCTTCTTCAAATTTTTCCTTGTCATTGTCCGGGCAGCTTTCCTGGGTGAACCCGGGCATTTCCTCACCCATCATGCGGGCCAGCACTTCGGCGTGCTCCATTTCTTGCTTGGCCAGGCGCTTAAATATAGCCTGGTTGAATATGTTTTCCGACTTATCTGCACAGCACTTGTAAAATGTCCAGTTGCTTATTTCAAACCCCAGGGCGGTTCGGCATTTTTCCATATCGTTTTGGTCCAGATTTAGCTTGCCATAATCGATCCATTCTGCTGCGTGCACCATTTGCCTGCCGGCGGCCCCGCAGAAAGGGCACCGGTCGGGAACTGTATCCCCCAGGTAAACTTCCCCGCATATTTGACAGCGCATTGGTTTCATCATTCTCCATCACCTCAAAGTTATTTTTAGCCCCGGGGAGCCTTGCTATGCAAATAGCGCTCCTTTTTTCGACAGTAAAAAAGGGTTTTCTTAAAATAAACAAGAATATTATGGACTGTTATGTTACGGCATGTCAGGCCATATATACCAATTGTACAATTTGAGAGATATTAAGGCAGGTTTGAAGCATAACCGGGCCGGACGGAATATGATAAAAGAGCGGGGAAAAGCTAAGGATATATTGTAGCCAACTGCGGGGAGATTTTAGTGTCCTGGAAGATATTTACCAAGTTTTTTTGGGTAACAGTGGGGGTGGCGATTACCGCCCTGGGACTGGATCTGTTTCTGGTGCCCAACAAGATTGCCGCCGGCGGAACCAGTGGTATTGCCACCATATTGCACTATATCATCGGTACTCCGGTGGGCATTACCATGCTGGCGCTGGATGTGCCGCTGTATATCCTGGGAATATACAGGCTGGGTCTGGGTTTCGGGCTCCGGTCATTATATGGTTCGGTAAGCCTTGCGGTACTTGTGGACCTGTTCAGTTTGTACGTGCCCGTACCCACCAGGGATCCTCTTTTGGCCAGCTTGTTCGGGGGCGTGATGGTGGGGCTGGGATTGGGTCTCGTTTTTCGTTTTCGAGGCACCACCGGGGGAACCGATCTGGCTGCGGCTATCCTGCGTACCTATACGGGTATAAATATTGGCCAATTGCTGTTTTTGGTGGACGGCATCGTTGTGGTGGCGGCGGGTTTGGTTTTCCATTCCTGGGAGCTGGCTTTTTATGCTTTGATTTCTATATTCGTCTTTACCCGTGTGATAGATATGGTCCAGGAGGGTATCAGCTATGCCAAGGCGTTTTTTATAATTTCCGACCATACCAGTATTATCGCTGATAGGGTATTGACGGACCTGGGACGGGGTGCCACCGCTCTTAATGGGCGGGGACTGTATACCGGCAGCGACCGGGAGGTGATATTAACCGTGGTCAACCGCTCCGAGGTCACCCGGCTCAAGGAAATGGTTTACGAAGTCGACCCCCGGGCATTTATCATAGTAGCCGACGTTCGGGAGGTGCTTGGGGAGGGTTTTAAAGAGTACGGCGGTGGGAAAGATTTCTAATTGATGCCGTCCAATAGGTGCCGTCTAACTGGTGCCGGGTGTTGAAAGGTTGAAAGGTTGAAAGTTGCAAATAAAAATCCACGACACCAGCAAAACACCAAACCAGCATCAATAACACAATAACACAATAACACCAACAGCAACACTTAATCTACAACACCCCAATATCAAAATCACCGCCAGGTTTCAATAAAACAATACTATAACATTCAACCTTTCAACACCCGGTACCAACGGTCTGCCGCCCACCCAGCGCTTTTTAACCCGGGCTAACGCCAGCATCAACCGGTATATACCCTGTGTTTTTCACTTTGAGTTTATATTAAATATTTGCGCTGATGGTATTAACAAACGGTGTTTATCAGTTCGAATAAAAATTTCGATTTGGTCAGAATAAATTGGGAGGTTTTAAAATGAGTGGACAAGCGGAAAAACTGGCGCAACTGCGGGGACAGGCCCGGCAGATCAGGCGTCACATAATTTCCATGGTGGGGGAGGCCGGTTCGGGCCACCCGGGCGGGTCATTATCAGCGGCTGATATTGTAACCGCACTTTATTTTGATGTAATGCGCATAGATCCCCAAAACCCGGGGTGGCCGGAGCGGGACCGTTTCGTGTTATCCAAGGGGCACGCCGCGCCGGTACTGTACGCCGCCCTTGCCGAGCGGGGTTATTTTCCGGTAGGGGATTTGCAGACGCTGCGCAAACTGGGCAGCCCGCTCCAGGGGCATCCGGATATGCGCAAGGTCCCCGGAGTGGAAATGTCCACCGGATCACTGGGGCAGGGATTATCCGCGGCCAATGGCATGGCCCTGGCCGGCAAGCTGGACGGCAGGGATTACCGCGTGTTCGTGCTGTTGGGAGACGGTGAAATTGAGGAGGGGCAGATCTGGGAAGCTGCCATGGCTGCCGCTCATTATAAACTGGATAATGTGACCGCCTTTTTGGATTATAACGGCTTGCAAATCGACGGCCCCACCGACGAGGTAATGTCGCCCGAGCCTTTAGCCGATAAGTGGCGTGCCTTTGGCTGGGATGTGCAGGAGATAGACGGGCATGATATGGAGCAAATACTGGCTGCCATTGCCCGGGCCAGGGAAACCAGGGACAAGCCCGGGATAATCATTGCCCGGACAGTAAAGGGCAAGGGTGTTTCCTTTATGGAGAATGAGGTAGGCTGGCACGGTGCGGCACCCAAACCTGAGCAGGTGGAAAAAGCACTGGCCGAGCTCTAACGAATAGGATTTTTTTACTAGTTTAATAGGAGGTTTGTCGAATGACCAAGAAAATAGCCACCCGGGAAGCGTACGGTGCGGCACTGGTGGAATTAGGACAAAAAAACCCCGACGTTGTGGTGCTGGACGCGGATTTATCCAAGTCTACCAAAACCCATGACTTTAGTAAAAATTCCCCCCAAAGGTTTTTTAATATGGGTATTGCCGAGCAAAACATGATGGGTACGGCTGCCGGGCTGGCTGCAGCGGGGAAAGTCTCCTTTGCCAGTACATTTGCCGTATTTGCCACCGGGCGGGTATACGATCAAATAAGAAACAGTATTGCTTATCCCCGTCTCAACGTTAAAATAGGAGCCACTCACGCCGGTATTACCGTAGGCGAGGACGGAGCTTCCCACCAGTCGGTGGAGGATATAGCGCTGATGCGTTGTTTGCCCAATATGACTGTTTTTGTGCCCGCCGATGCCGTGGAAACCAGGGCGGCAGTGTTGGCCGCGGCGGAAATTGACGGGCCGGTTTACATAAGATTGGGGCGTTCCGGAGTACCCGTACTGCATGATGAGAATAAGTTTAACTTTGTGCCCGGCCGGGCGGTTACGCTGCGGGAAGGCAATGATGCTGTTATTATCGCCTGCGGCATTATGGTGAGCGCTGCTCTGGAGGCTGCGGAACAGCTGGCCGGCCAGGGCATTGAGGTGCAGGTGCTGGATATGCATACGATTAAGCCCCTGGACGTGGATGCGGTGGTGGCAGCGGCCAGGGCGACGGGCGCGGTGGTTACCGCTGAAGAACATAGTATTATTGGCGGTCTGGGCGGTGCCGTGGCCGAGGTGCTGGCGGAAAATTATCCGGTGCCCATGCGCCGGGTAGGCGTGCAGGATACTTTCGGTGAATCCGGTAAACTCCAGGATTTGTTGGAAAAATACGGGCTTACCCCTGCCGATTTGGTCCGGGCAGTGCAAGAGGTGCTGCAGCGTAAAGGTAAATGAGGCTCCGGCGACGATATTATGGTAAATTATGTAAAACAGAACAAGCTCCTGCAAAAAATACCCTTCGGGGTATTTTATTTTTCCTTTTCTTGAAGGTTTTACTTGTTTTGCCGTCGAAATGCCCATCTAGTGAAGGATTTATTATTGCAGCTGTCGAATTAACTGAACTGTTGAATTAACTTAACATGAAGAACTATCAATCGGACTATAAACGACAACCTGATGAAAGCAGAATAAATATGAGGAGCTCGTATGATACAAATATACAATGTATCCAAAAAATACCCTAACGAAGTAAAAGCCCTCAACGACATTACTTTGCACATTAAGAAAGGGGAGTTTGTCTTTTTAGTGGGTCCCAGCGGGGCAGGTAAGTCTACCTTGACCAAATTGATTTGCCGGGAGGAACTGCCCAGTCGCGGGCAGGTTATCGTCAATGGCCGCAGCGTGGTAAGGATGAAGAACCGGGAAGTACCTTACCTGCGGCGCAAAATTGGTATGGTGTTTCAAGACTTTCGGCTTATTCCCAACAAAACTGTTTTTGAAAATGTAGCCTTCGCCCTGGAGATAACCGGTGCCTCTCGCAAGGAGATAAAGCGGGTGGTGCCGGCGGTACTGCGCATGGTGGGCATGGATAAGAAGATCAAGATGCTGCCGGCCCAGCTTTCGGGGGGTGAGCAGCAGCGTACCGCCGTGGCTCGCGCCATCGTCAATAATCCGGTGCTAATACTGGCGGATGAACCCACGGGCAACCTGGACCCCGATACCTCCTGGGATTTGATGAAACTCTTTATGGATATCAACCGCCGGGGCACCACCATTTTAATGGCCACCCATGCCTGGGACATTGTGGATGATATGAAGAAAAGGGTGGTGCAGCTCGTCAACGGTGTTATTGTCCGGGACGAGGAAGGCGGGGTATACAACCATGATCATTAACACCTTTAAGTATTATATCCGTGAGGCTGCCACATCTTTAATCCGCAATAGTTGGCTGACCGTTGCTTCGGTGGGTACCATTGTAATTTCACTGCTTATTTTGGGCAGTTCGCTGCTGCTGGTGCTTAATGTGCGGCAGGTTGCTTCCGATGTGGAGTCCAGTTTGGAGATCACTGTTTTTTTGGAGGACGATCTGGAGCAGGACCGTTTGGATCAAATGAAGGAGGAGATTCAATTTGTGCCCGGGGTGGCCCGGGTGGATTTTGTCACCAAGGAGCAGGCTCTGGAGAATTTAAAAGAAAGCTTGGACGATAGAGCCTATCTGGTCAGCGGGCTGGAGGACGACAACCCCTTGCCCAATTCATATGTTGTGAAAACCAGGGAGGCCGAACTGGTGCCCGATGCGGCCCGGCAGCTGAAAAAGTTGGAGGGCGTTGAGCAGGTGCGCTACGGCCAGGGTGTGGTGGAAAATTTGCTGGCCCTCACCCACTGGGTGCGCATTTGGGGATCGCTGGCTTTGCTGGTGCTGGGGGTAGCGGCTGTATTGCTTATTTCCACTACCATTCGCATGTCGGTTTTTGCCCGGCGGCGGGAGATCGGCATTATGAAGATGCTGGGGGCCACCAATATTTTTGTACGCATGCCATTTATGCTGGAAGGCATGATCATTGGGGTGACGGGCGGTCTTATAGCTGCGCTGCTGATTAATTTCGGTTACCTGTCGCTGCTGAACAAAGTGATGTTTTCATTGCCATTTATCCAATTGGTTGACGATCCGGTGACTATCTACCGGGTTCTGGGCGGCCTGCTGGGGGCGGGCTTTGTAATTGGCGCGTTGGGCAGTGCTATATCGCTGCGCCGTTTTCTGCGGGTATAGCGTTAACACTTATCTTATATTTTAAAATGTCTAAATCATAACCACCTCATGGAAATGGTATTTGCGATGACATCTTTGTAATTAGCACAATGCTATTAGTGCCAACGTTTGGCGATCATTTGTTCATTATAAGTTAAAAAAGCTAAAAAAAATGATGAATGGAGGAGCTTCTGGTGCGTTCGGGTGGTAAATCGTGGAAAAAAAGGATAACTGCGCTGACGCTGGCTGCAGCCATGACTTTGGGATATGGTACGGCGTACGGGGCCAGTCTACAGGAAATGCTGCAGCAGACCAGGCAAAAAATTAATCAAACCAAGCAGCAGCAAAATGCAAAGAAAGAGGAAGTTAAAGATTACTCCGGTGAGGCGGCTGCGCTGGACCAGCAAATTGTTCAAAAGAACCAGGAAATAAGCAGTTTGCGGGAACAGCTGGACGTGGCTGCGGCCAAGCTGGCCAAAAATGAGAGGGAAATAGACCAGGCTGAGTTGGAACTGCAGGAAAGCACCGAAGAATTGCATAAACGAGTACGGGGGATGTACATAAACGGTAATGTGCAATATATTGAAGTGCTGCTGGCCTCCAGCAGTTTCGGCGAGTTTTTAAATCGCTATGAACTCCTTAAACGGGTGGTTGACCGAGATGTGGGCGTGATCAAAGAGGTGGAGGATCGTAAGCAGGAACTGGAAAAAATGCGCCAGGCGCTGGCCCAACAGAAGGAAAACATCGCTGCACTAATGCGGCAGCAGGAGGCGGCCCGCCAGGAGCTGGCCTCCAGGAGTGCTGAAAAAAAGCAAATGCTGGCCGAGGCCCAGCATGATTTGACCAAATACCAGGCTGAAGTAGACCGGTTGGAGCGGCAGGAGGAGGACATTGTCCGGCGTATAGCCACACAAAATGCCGGCCAGCAGCCTGCTGCTACGGGTGCATACCTCTGGCCGGTGCCGGGGCATACATCTGTATCGTCACCCTATGGTTACCGGATACACCCTATTTTAAAAACCCAGCGGTTGCATACCGGCATTGATATTCCGGCCCCGTCAGGTGCCACTGTGCAGGCCACCCAGGGCGGGCGGGTAATCAATGTAAGCTACATGAGCGGTTACGGTAATGTGGTAATGATCGATCATGGCGGTGGCATTGTTTCACTGTATGCGCACTTGTCCGCCCAGCTGGTGGGCAATGGCGCAGTGGTATCCAAGGGCCAGGCCATCGCCAGGGTGGGCAGCACCGGTATGTCCACAGGGCCGCACCTGCATTTTGAAATCAGGGTCAACGGTTCAACAGTCAATCCGAGAAATTACGTTTAGAATTTGTACCGGGTGTTGAAAGTTGAAAGTTGAAAGGTAGATGGCCCCAAAGACATCTTTATAAACAGAAGCAGTTGAGTCAAATGTTTTAGTTGACTGCATTAAAGCGAGTGAACTTACTAGAGGACAGGCCTTTCCATTAGCAGGAAAAAGGCCGTCCTTTTTATTTCTTGTAATTCAACCTGCCTTAATGTAGTATAATATGGTATGTGATTTTACCCGGAAAATGGCAGGTGGCTTAAAGATGAATGGATACAAATATAAAAGCGGCGGCATATCCCGCTGGCTGACAGTACTGGCCGTTGTTTTTTTTGCATTGTTTGTACTTGTGGGAAGTGTTGTAGGCAGCAACTACCAGCATATCGGCAATTTAATTAAAGTAATTTCGCTGGTGAGAACCCAGTATATTGAGCCGGTGCAGACCACCAGCCTGGTAGACGGGGCTATGCGTGGTATCGTGGAGTCACTGCAGGATCCTTATTCTGTGTACCTGGATGCGCAGACTTTTAAACGCCTGCAGGAGCAGATCAGCGGCAGCTTTGGCGGGCTGGGCATACTGGTGGGAGTTAATAATGACGAATTGCTTACTGTGGTGCGGGTGTATGAAGACACACCCGCCGCCGGTGAGGGTATGCGGGCCGGTGATATAATCATGGGCATTGATGACCGGGATGTCCAGGGGCTTGATTTGGATACGGCTATTGGCCTGATGCGCGGCCCGGTGGGCAGTGATATTAAACTGAGTGTGGCGCGCGAGGGTCATGCCGAGTTCATTGACTTTAACATTACCAGGCAAGAAATCAGTGTTCCCAGCGTGGAGGGGCGGATGCTGCCAAATTCCCGTATTGGCTATGTTGCCGTCAGCCAGTTTAATGAAAAAACCCCGGATGAAATGCAGCAAGTGCTGGCCAATCTGAAGGACCAGGGCATGCAGGGTATTGTTCTGGATTTGCGTGACAACCCCGGCGGTGAGCTTATTGCGGCCACCCGGGTGGCCGACAACTTTGTTCCCAAAGGGCCGATAGTGTATATTGATTACCGGACGGGTGCCGAGGATGTAAAAGAAGCAGACGGCAGCTACCTGGGCCTGCCCATGTCCGTGCTGGTCAACGGGGGTAGTGCCAGCGCCGCTGAAATACTGGCCGGTGCCGTGAAGGACACCGGAGTCGGCGTTTTGGTGGGTACCCGTACTTTCGGCAAGGGCATTGTACAAACGGTGTTCTCACTGGATAATGACGCAGGCTTAAAACTAACCACAGCCCGCTACCTGACCCCCAAGAAAAAGGATATCCATAAAAAGGGCGTCATGCCGGACGTGGTGATGGAAGACCTGCCGGACCAACCCGGCGACGAGCAGCTGGATAAAGCCGTTGAACTGGTGAAACAGCAATTGTAACCGGTGCCGGTTGTTGAAAGGTTGAAAGATTACCGGGTGCCGTTGTGTTCGGTGCCGGGTGTTGAAAGGTTGAAAGATTGCCGGGTGCCGTTATAGCCGGTGCAGGTTATACAAAGTATAAGGTCATAGGGTTATTCCGTGGCTGGTTTGAGGTGAGTTAAATGTTCCCCTTTGGCGATATATTGCCCATGATTATCGTTAATATGGAGCTGATGCTGCGGGAGCCCATATTTTGGATTGTGGTGGTGCTGATTGGGCTGCAATACCGGCGTATGCATAATGTGCGGGAAAGTATTTACGGGATGCCGCTTAAATCCAACTGGAGCGAGGTGGGCACCGCCTTACTGCTGGGTATGCTGGGCGGTATGCTGGGTAGTATACTGATGGTATTCATTGGGGTGACGCTTACCGGCTCGGGATTGATGTATATCTGGCCCCTGGCTATATTGCTTATGTTAATCGACGCGCGGTTTATTTGTTTTGCCTACGCGGGGGGAATACTGGCCCTATCCAGGTTGTTGTTCGGTTTTCCACAGGTCAACGTTACCCAGGTACTGGCTCTGGTAGCCGTGCTGCACATGGTGGAGAGCATACTGATCTTCTTCAGCGGCCATCTTGGTGCAGTACCTGCTTTTTTCCGGGACCGGACCGGCCGGGTGGTGGGTGGTTTTACACTGCAAAAATTTTGGCCGATTCCCATTGCGGCACTAGCGTTTATGGCGGGTATTGATGTTCCACCGGGCAGTGTGGATATGCCTGAATGGTGGCCGCTGATCAGCCCCGGAGCGGAGGATGCGGAAAATATCGTCTATACTCTGATACCTGTGGTGGCGGCGCTGGGCTACGGTGATATGGCCATTGCCCGGAGCCCGCGACAAAAAGGCTGGATATCCGCAGGTTACCTGGCTCTGTACAGCCTGGTGCTGCTTCTATTGGCGGTGCTGTCCGACCGGTCCTGGCTGCTGGGGGTGTTGGCTGCTTTGTTCTCGCCCCTGGGACATGAACTGGTGATCTATATCGGGCGCAAGCTGGAAATACAGGGTGAGCCCGTGCATGTACCCCATCCCGATGGGCTGGTAGTACTGGATGTGCTGGCTGAGTCGCCGGCCTGGCGGGCCGGCATGCGTTCCGGGGACCTGTTGGTGGCTGTTAACGGGGTGCCGGTGCGCAGCCGGGCGGAACTGGAGGCCATGCTGTATATCGGAAACCAATCCTTGCAGGTGGATTATATCAACCGCAAGGGGCGGCGCTGCCGGGGGGAACTATCCTATAGCAATAAACAAAGCCCGCTGGGTATCTTACCTGTGCCCGAGGGTGACGAGCAGGCGGCGGTAATGGATTTGAGTACCGCCGGACCGCTGGGCCGCTGGTTCTCGGGTTTTTGGCGGTGGCTGGGCAGATAAGCGGTATACATATGGCTAAATAGCGTGCCACAAATTATGCGTTGACACGCTCGTTTGAGTGAGGATATAATTTAACAAATGGAGCCAGGAAGGCTTCGGGCAGCGTAAAACGGCCACGGAGGTTTGACGCTAACTGCGTATAACCGAGGTGGTCTTTTGTCTTTTACAGGGAGGTGATTTATATGTGTGAAGCAAATGCATACCTGCGTCAGGATGGCAAAGAAGAAGTGATTATGGAAATGGTGGACAAAGTAATTCCGGAAGCTGACGGCCTGGTGCTGGAGGATATTTTCGGCCGCCGCAAGCAGATTAAGGCGAGAATTGCTGAACTGGCCCTGGTGGACCACCGCATTATCCTGGAAAAACATGATCAATAATATATCTTTACATTGAATGTATAATAATGCCTACTTGATAGTTATGCAGTATGATTAAGCCCGCCGCTGGAAGCGAATGCATCCAGCGGCGGGCTTAATGTTTTTTTTGAAGGTTAAAATGACTGTAATAGCCAGGATAATGTGGTAAAGACCGATGGTAAAGCCCGGTAAAGCCGTATCCTCAAGCTAAAGCGTGTCGCTTTTGGATACAAGAGAAGGAATTTTCGCCGGGAAAAAGAAGATATCACATAAAGATAGTTGTAAAGATTAGCCGGTTGAAAAATATAGTATTATATCCCGGTTTACTTGGCGATCTTTGTGCGGTTGTTAGTTTGCAATAATGTGCAATATATCGCTAATGTGCAAATAACCGGACTGTTTTATTGAGACTGTTTTACTCTTTTACTAAGGAGAATAATTTTTGTGGATAAGATAAAACCAATGAGATTTGTAACCGGCAACCGGCAAAAAATTATGGAATATGAACTGTTACTGGCTCCACATCAGTTTATACCTGTTAGTTTAAATGTCCGGGAACCCCAGGGGGATAACCAGCGGGAGGTTGTGCGCGGCAAGGTGCTGTTGGCCTTTGCCGAAAAAAGAGCCCGGTTATTTGTGGATCACACCGGGGTAAGCATTGATTCCTGGAATGATTTGCCCGGCGCTATGACCCCGGAGATGTGGGGGCAGTTGGGTATGTCCGGTTTTTTGCGGCTGATGCAGTGTGAAACCAGCCGGCGGGCCACGGTGCGTACCATTATCGGTTATTGCAACAGCCGCCGCATATATATTTTCGAGGCCGACATGCAGGGTACCATCGCCACCGAGCCTGATGGACCCACGGATACCTGGGAATGTTTATTCATACCTGATGGGTCGGCCAAATCACTGGCGGCTATGCCGCTGGAAGAGAAATTGAAAATATCGGCCCGGGGCCAGGCGGCCAAAAAATTTAAGGAGTTTTTATCCCTTCAGGCGGTGAGGACATGGTAAGTTACGACAAGTTAATGGATGAGCTGGCCCAGGACATCCGTGAAAAGAAAATTATCCCCTTTGTGGGGGCCGGTCTGTCACGCAATTTGGGACTGCCGGAATGGGATGTTTTGATGGCTAGGGTGGCTGAAGATCTGGATATTGATCCGGATATACTGTTTTTGCACGGGGACTTTTTGCAAATTGCCGAGTACCATATTATCTGCCATGGTGGCAGTAAAAACCGGATCAGTAAAATAATTGATCGCAACCTGCGCTCCATTAAGATTGATATTGCTGCCTCCCAGGCACACAAGTGCCTGGTGGATATGCATTTCCCTAAAATATATACTACTAATTTCGATGAAATGATTGAAATGGCCTTCCGGTATTACGGGGTACCCTATTACCCCATTGCCACATTGGACGATATTCTGGCTGCCCCGGACAACGTGACCCAGATTGTCAAGTTTCACGGCACCCTGGATCTTGACGAGACGCTGGTAATTAGTGAGACAGACTATCACAACAGGCTGGACATGGAAGGCCCTGTGGATATCAAATTGCGTGCGGATCTGCTGGGTAAAACCGTATTATTTTTAGGATACAGTTTTCGGGACCTTGATATTCGGTACATGTGGAGCAAGCTTTTTAAAATCATGCAAGCTAATTGCAAGGCTTTCATGGTCACCATGAAGCCTAACTATGTATTTGAAACGATTTACGGTAAAAAAGGCATGAAGTTCATCTGCCTGGATTCGGATGATTTCAGCGCTGATTTCACTGAATTCATGGTGGACCTGCGCAATCGCGTAAGGGGTCAGGCTTAAAGTTTCTTAAACTAACTTTATTATGCGAATAAGCAAATATAAGCTCTGGCACCTCACCTTATTCTAAAAAACCCTGGTTACAGCGGTAAACATAGTTGATCAAACCAACTGTATTAGGTTAACACTATTTCCAGGCGGTGTATCACTGTCCTAACCACTGATACCAAGAGCACGTCCTTTGGCGGGGCAAATGAAACTTGCGGAAAATGAAGTAAATGAAGGTGTTGTACGGTGAATGATAAACTCACTCGTTGGAACCGGGTAAAGGAAGTATGTCTGAGCTGCAGTGCTTGCCCCCTGGCGTCCCGGCGTACCAATGTGGTTTTCGGGGAGGGAGTTTTAGAGGCGCCCGTGATGTTTGTGGGTGAGGGCCCCGGGGAACAGGAGGATTTACAGGGGCGGCCGTTTGTCGGCCCGGCCGGGCAGCTGCTGGACCGGATGCTGGCCGCCATTGACCTTAGCCGGGAAAAAAACGCCATCATCTGCAATATTGTCAAGTGCCGGCCGCCCGGCAACCGGGTGCCCACCCCGGAGGAGGGCGAAAAATGTTTGCCATTTTTAAGAGCCCAGGTGGATATAGTGCGGCCCCGGATCATTGTGTGCCTGGGTGCGACGGCGGTGCGGCACATTATCGGCCCCGAGGCGCGTATTACCAGGACGCGGGGACAGTGGGCGGAGCGCAAAGGGTTCTGGATTACCTCTACTTACCATCCCGCCGCACTACTGCGGGATACTTCACGCAAGGCTGAGGCCTGGTCGGATATGCAGTCCATCCGGGCCAAGCTGGTCGAGCTGGGTTTGGCAACCCCGGCCTCGAGTTCCCGGTAAGCCTGTGGGATGTGAACGCAACAAAGCGCTTATTATTATTTACTTTGCCAGCCTCGATACAGCTATAAAGATGGTCCCATCATCTTTTCCCTGGTCTGTGGACCTTCTTTTGAAGTTTGGGGTGCTTCGCAGGTTGCAGAGGGGCACTGCGGTTCCTCCTGCCAGGCTGTAATACTTTGCTGTCTGGCTTCTTGCAGCAGCGCCATATATTGTCTTTCGCCGGCCTTGATCTTGTGTATTGTATAATCAATAAGGTTGCTATCACTGACAAAATTAATGTCATACTGAGCTTGTTTCCAATCCCGCCTGGCCGAATTAACAGCTTCCAGCAGCCCGGGCGGTTCTTTTTTTAAAGGCGTTAGCCATGTTAGAAAGCGATCAAGGTAAATTTTATACACACAGACACCTCCCAGATTATACCTATTATACCAGATACTTATGCCTGTTTGGTTATATTTAGCACTATTTATTGCCGCATTTGGCTCCGGGTATAGTTTGTCTTTTTTTGAGGATAAATTTTTTGCAAAATTGATATTATAACGCATGATTTTTCCTGTTTTCGTCATGGCTGCCCTTGAATAAAGACTTGCCGTGCAGCAAAGCATAAATATAGCTTTGTAATAACGTTAATGCGCTCCCTGGCACTGGATTGCAAGGCAAGCTACACCAGGGCGTCACGTGTTTTTTTTGCAAAATAAGGAATTAGTAACCTTATTACCAGCGTATAACGGAACATGCCCGGAGGTGGCTCAATGCGTGAATCTAGGGTAAAAAGCTATTTATGCTTAAATCAAACATGTGCCTTACTTGTCGCTGCTTTGCTGTTGGTATTGATGCTTTTAATGACAGCCTGCAGCAATCAGGAAGCGCAGCGTAAGCCTGCAGAGCCGCCGGTAAAGATTGCCTTTGCTTTTGCGGATATGAACCGGGATGGTAACAAAACGATAAAAAAAGTGGTGGATGAGCAAAAGAAGCAGTTGAATGCCGATGTAACCTGGCTGGATGCCCGTAATGATCCGGCGGAACAGCAAAAACAGCTGAATGGGCTGGCTGATAAACAGGTCAAGGCAGTGGTGTTGCAGCCGGTTGATCCCGGCACGGCGCAGGTTCTGGTGGAAAACCTGGCCCGTTCCGGCATCAAGGTGGTGGCTCTGGAGAACCTGCCTGTGAACACCCCTGTAGAGGGTTATATTGCCTCGGATCACACAATGGTGGGGCGGCTGCAGGCCCGTTTTGTGCAAGAAGCACTGAGCCGGGCAGCTGAGGCCCAAAGCGGTATTCAATTTACACCACCACCGGCGGGTACCATTATTCGACCGGATGGTGGTCAGGGTGATGCTAGCCAGGGCGGGCAGCAACAGGGTGGGACTGGTCAGGGTGCCGGTAGTACACAGCAGGATGGGGCAAGTCAGGGGGGTGGCGGTGAGCAGCAGGAAAATGCCGGGGCCGGACAGGGAAGTAGCGGTGGGCAGGCAAATGTTACCGGGGCGGTGGATTACAATGTGGTAGCCCAGCTGCCCCGGCAGCGTCCATTAAATATGGTTATACTGCAGGGGGACCCGCGTGATCAGGTAGCCCGGGAAATTACCGCCGCCAACCAGGCGGCGCTGCAGGGACAAGAGGATTTTAAAATTGTGGAAGTTTATGAACACCCCAACTGGGATCAGTCCACGGTTGCCGCCAATCTGGCCGAGGTTATGAGCAGGGAAGGAAGAATTGACGTAATATTGGCCAATGACAGCACTTTAGCTATGGCGGCTGTGGAGTTTTTAAAAATGGGTGGGCTCGATAAAAGTGTTTTAACCGTGGGTGCCGGGGCCGATGAAAAGGCTTCGAAGGGGCTTGTCAGCGGTGAACATGATGCAGAGGTGGATTTGCAGCCCGAGATGCTGGGGCGGTTTGCCCTGGAGGCGGCGGTGGGTTTGGCCAGAACCGGGTACTGGCAGTACGGCGATAAGTTTAATAACGGCGATTATAGCGTGCCGGCCAGGGTTGTGCCGGTGCGCCTTATAACCGCTAAAAATGCATATTTATTGGAAGAACGCTGGAAGGAATTAAAGAAAGCCCGGGAGGAACAGGCCGGCCAACAGCAGGCGCAGGGTGAACAACAGAGTGGACAGCAGGGCGGCGAGCAGGGACAGGATGACCAGCAGAGCCAGGAGGATGAGCAAAACCAGCAAGGCCAGCAGGGTCAAAGTGCTCAGCAAGGCCAGCAGGGACAGCAGGGTAAAACAACGCTGCGCATCACCACCCAGGATGGTAAGACAATGGAAGTACAGATAGATGGTGAGGTAAAGAAAATAGAAACTGCAGGCCAGCAAGGTGGCCAGCAGGACGGTGAACAAGGTGGCCAGCAGGGGGGACAGGGGCAAGGAGGCGGCCAGTAAAGCTGCTGGTGCCGGGTGTTGAAAGGTTGAAAATCTAAGATTTTCAACCTTTTAACACCCGGCACCAATCAATTGAAGAGATGAATGGCTTTATTAGAGGACTTGCCCGGTGTGATAAAATTAAACTGTGAAGATGGTGATTAATTGTCTGATTATAAAAACCGTTAATTACTCACCTGGCTTGGTATACAGAAAGGATGACTTATTTTGGTTACAAATTATAAAGGAAACCCTGAAGCTGCCCGTACGGCATTAGAACAAATGAACATTTCCTATGATGACGATACTTTCTTAAAATGTGTGGAAGAGGGTAACACCAGAGCTGTAGAGCTATTTTTAGAAGCTGGTATAAAACTTGATGCTAAAACAATGTATGACGCCAATGCTTTTATGCTTGCGGCACACAATGGCCATGTTGATATACTTAAATTACTGCTGTCCGCAGGTGTTGATGTAAATGAAAGCAGCGAGGATGGTGTAACAGCGTTGATGGTGGCGGCCCATGCCGGCCATGCAGGTGTTGTGGAATTGCTGCTGTCCCGGGGGGCCAATGTCCATGCCGTGAGCAGCAGCGGCTTGACGGCGCTGCTGCTGGCGGAGGACAATAGATGTACCGATGTAATACAGCTGCTGAAAAATATTGGGGCCGGGGAATAAATAGAGTGAGTTATGTCTTCATCTTGATTATTTTTCTAATACTACAGCGAAAATTACTTATTGGGCCATGCCCCAGCTCGTTCTCAATTTTCAACACCTGGCACTACGGAAAATCTGCTATGCTTTTTGCTGTAGTAAAGGGAATATTTAAAACATGTAAGCCACCCGGTAGATATTGTAATGCAGGAAAAATCAGGTCTGGTTGGAACGGCTGATAATTTCCTGCATTATTTCATTGTCTATAATATCAAAGTCCTCTCTAGAGCTGATTTGGCTTTCCTTTAAACGCCTGTTCAGCAGGTAGTCGTAAATAGCCTGACGCATGGCTTTGATAGCCAACAGGGAACAGTGTTTTTTCTTTTCGGGCAGACCGCCCAGGTATTCCACCACATCGTCATCGTTTAATTGTAAGGCGTAATTAATATCTTTTCCCCTGGTCATTTCGGTGACCACGCTGGAGGTGGCGATGGCTCCCGCGCAGCCGTAGACCCGGAATTTTATATCCTTGATGGCATCCTTTTCTATGCGTAATGTTATTTCGCAAATGTCACCACAGCCGGCCTCGCCCACCTTGCCATAGCCATTATTATTTTCCACCACCCCCACATTGCGGGGATTTTGAAAATGGTCCAGGGTCAATTCGTTATATTCCAGTACTGACATGATATTCACCTCTTTGATTTTGTCCATTTACTTTATTATACAACTTATTGTCCGGTTATGAAACATATTTCATAAGTTCAAAAGCATATCGATCAATACCCTTATATTAAATTAAGGTGAATTTTTTGCCGTTGCCCGGTGTGATATAATTTAGCGGGGTGAGAATTATGCAATTTGAATTGAAATCCTCCTACGCGCCCCGGGGTGACCAGCCCCGGGCAATTAATGAGCTGGTGGAGGGGCTCGGTGACGGACTGAAACACCAGACCTTGCTGGGAGTGACCGGCAGCGGCAAGACCTATACCATGGCCCAGGTTATTCAGAGGGTGCAGCGGCCCGCGCTGGTGCTGGCCCATAATAAAACACTGGCTGCCCAGTTGTGCAGTGAGTTTAAGGAGTTTTTTCCCAATAACGCGGTGGAGTATTTTGTAAGCTATTACGACTATTACCAGCCCGAGGCATATATTCCCCACACCGACACTTATATTGAAAAAGATTCCTCTGTTAACGACGAGATCGATAAACTGCGCCACTCGGCCACCTGTGCGCTGTTCGAGCGCCGTGACGTGATCATTGTGGCCAGTGTGTCCTGCATATACGGCCTGGGTGACCCCGAACAGTACAGCACTCTGGTGCTCTCCTTGCGCCGGGGGGCGGAATATGACCGGGACGCCGTGCTGCGCCGTCTGGTGGACATTCAGTACGAGCGCAACGATGTCAACTTTACCCGGGGCACCTTCCGGGTGCGGGGAGATGTGGTGGAAATATTCCCGGCGGGCAATTCCGAGCGGGCTATACGGGTGGACTTTTTTGGCGATGAAATTGAGCGCCTGCTGGAATTCGATGTGCTTACCGGTGAGATCACCGGGGAGCGGCAGCACGTTTCGGTTTTCCCGGCCAGCCACTACGCTATTTCCCGGGAACGTATGGATATTGCTGTGGCCCGTATTGAAGAGGAACTTGAACGGCGCCTGGCCGAGCTGCGGGGGCGGGAAAAGCTGCTGGAGGCTCAGCGGCTGGAGCAGCGAACCAGGTACGATATAGAAATGATGCGGGAGATGGGTTTCTGCAATGGTATTGAAAACTATTCCCGGCACCTAACCGGGCGGGAGCCCGGCCAGCCGCCATACACGCTGCTGGATTATTTCCCGGATGACTTTTTAATGTTTATTGATGAATCCCATGTGAGCATTCCCCAGGTGCGGGCTATGTACGCCGGGGACCGCTCGCGCAAGGAATCGCTGGTGGAGCATGGTTTTCGGCTGCCCTCGGCCTTCGATAACCGTCCCCTCACCTTTGAGGAATTTGAAGAACGGCTGGGCCAGGTAATTTATGTATCCGCTACCCCCGGCCCCTATGAACAGGAGCACAGCGGGCAGGTGGTGGAGCAGATTATCCGCCCCACCGGCCTGGTGGATCCCGAATTGTTTGTGCGGCCCACCCGGGGCCAGATTGATGATTTAATCGGCGAAATCAACCAGCGAGTGGCCAGGCAGGAACGGGTGTTAATCACCACTTTGACCAAGAAGATGGCCGAAGACCTTACTGATTACCTGCGGGAATCGGGCATTCGGGTGCGCTATATGCACTCGGAGGTGCATACTATTGAGCGCATGGAAATTATCCGGGATCTGCGGTTGGGTACCTTTGACGTGCTGGTGGGCATCAACCTGCTGCGGGAGGGCCTGGACTTGCCCGAGGTGAGCCTGGTGGCCATACTGGATGCCGATAAAGAGGGCTACCTGCGCTCCGAGCGCTCGCTGATCCAGACCATCGGCCGGGCTGCCCGCAACGTCAACGGGCAGGTGATATTGTATGCCGACAAAATCACCGACTCTATGGCTAAAGCTATCGGGGAAACCGAGCGCCGCCGCAAGCTGCAGACCGAATATAACCTGGTCCACGGTATTACCCCCCAAACCGTACGCAAAGCGGTGCATAGTGTTATCGAGGCCACCAGGGTGACCGAAACACCGGCGGTTTACAACGTCGCTATAGACGCCAAAAACGGCAAGCTGAGTAAAAAGGAAATTAAAAAGCTGCTGACCCGCCTGGAGAAAGAAATGCAGGAAGCTGCCCGGCGCCTGGAATTCGAGCAGGCCGCCCAACTTCGCGACGCCATCATCGAGCTGAGGGGTCAGGCTTAAACTTTCTTAAACTTTCACTATGATATGTGTGTTGCATTGACTAATTGATCAGCACCATCTCTTGATTCCAGAAACTTCCTCTGGTATAGTAAGGAAATAGGTAAGGATATCAGCATTTGACACCTGAACTGGGTGTGTGAGGAAAAAAGTTTACATCATAATAAAAGTATTTCTATAAACCTGGTTAAAAAGCGTTCGTACAAGCTTCAAATACCAATATGTGGGCTGACATTATCGGTATCTTTGCAGTATTAGTTGTTAACGGAATTATATTGGACTTTCTGACCAGGTTTCGAATACCGGAGGAAAGGGGAATCCCAGCATGCAAGCTGAATTAGTGAAGCTGACCAGCAAAGGACAGCTTACTTTGCCCAAGGAGTACCGGGATAAATTGCGGTTGGAAAAAGGATCCCACCTGTCCGTATCCGTCAAGGGTGATACACTGATGCTCAAAAAAGTTTACGAAGTGGCACCGCTTAGTGAAAACGATCCCATTTGGGATATGGTGGGCATATTTGAGGACCGCCGCCGTGCTGATGCTGTTGCTATGGAATATGACCACCGTGTGGCAGATGGGGAGTTGGGTTGATGGAAAGAGTATTAGTGGATTCTGGGACCGTGTTTGCCCTGCTTTGCCGGGATGATCAAAACCACCGGGCCGCTGTGGCCGGTCTCAGGAAAATGCAGCGGCAGCGGGCACTACCGGTTCTGACCAATTATTTGTTGGCGGAGACCCACGCGCTGCTGGCCGCCCGCCTGGGACCGGACGCGGCCAGGATGTGGGTGCGCAGTAATATTTGGCCCGTGGAGCAGGCCGGCGCATTGGATGAAAAGCGGGCTATGGAGATACTGCTTTCCGGCCGGGGCGGGGATTGTACCCTTGTAGATGCCATCAGTTTTGCGGTGATGGAGCGACTGGGTATGGACACGGTCTTTACTTTCGATAAAAATTTTGCCCAATACGGCTTTAAAATGGCGGAAACGGCTTAGCCACCGTCATACTGTTTTAATTACTAGTTTGTCGCCGACATAGTCCAGGCGACATATAACTCTTTGTCACCGTCATACTTTTTTAATTTCCCGCTTGCACACCATCAAATAACTTAAAAACAGCATGCTTATCGCTGTCCAGTAGGGGTGGATGGGCATTTGCGTTTGAAATAAAGTCAGCAGGGCCAGTAAAAAGCCGGCTACGGTAATGGGCATGCCGATAAAAACATCTGAATAGTTAAGGATATTGAAGCGAGCCAGCCGGTACGCTCCACAGGTAACAAATATAACGGTAATGATAAAGCCCAGGACAACGGTATCGGTAAAACTGAGCAGAAACATGGTAATGGCCGGGGCCAGACCAAAGGTAATCACGTCGGCCAGTGAATCCAATTGCTTGCCCATTTCGCTGGTCATCCGATATTTACGGGCCACGTGACCGTCCAGGCGGTCAAAAAATGCTCCGATAATAATCAGCAGACCAGCCAGGGTAAAATTACCGAAAGAAGCGGTTATAATGGAGCTTAGGCCCATAGTTATATTGCACAGGGTTAACACGTTGGGCAGCTGGGTCAGGGGCGAGTTGCCGTTTACGTTAATCATTCTTTAACACTCCTATGACGGTTATTCCCGCCTGTACCTTCTGGCCTTTTTGCACCAGTATCTGGATGTCGGCCGGTACAACTATTTCCGTGCAGGAACCAAATTTAATCAGCCCGAAAATTTGCCCTTGCTGTAAGTAATCACCCTTTTGGTTATAGCAAACGATGCGCCTGGCCACAAAACCGGTAATCTGGTGGACCAGTATTTTAATAGGGCCGTTTTCTATGCCCAGGGTGTTTCTTTCGTTAATGTCGGAAGCGTGGCTTTTAAAAGCCGGCAGGTATTGGCCCGGTCTGTATGAGGTATAGGTTATCTGGCCATTTACCGGGCTCCGGTTGATGTGCGCATTGAGCAGGGATAAAAATATGCTTATTTTTATCGCCCTGCCTTTGATGAAGGTATCTTCATCGATTTCCTGGATGGATTGGACCGTACCGTCGGCGGCAGATAGAATGTGGTTATTATTTGGTGTAACCTGCCGGGGGGGATTGCGAAAAAAGAATATCACAAAAAGTAATACCAGCACCGGTGCTATAGCCAATGCAGGGCTCATGATGTACAAAATAAGGCTTAGCAATGATAATACTGCTATATATAAAATAGACTCCCTGGCTATCATGCCTTTAATTAGTCCTCCTGCTTATTATATTATACAAATAGCTGATTACATTTGTCGTTGTAAATAGCGGGTTGCCAAATGGCATGTTTACTAATTGTACCATAAGCCCGCATAATTTGATGTAGTAAAATGTTTTAGAGGTTCATTTTTTTGTCAGCACTTTTACACCCGTTACAGTAACTAGTTTATTTTATGCAATCTGTGGTACGGATGATTTTATATTTTGGAGGCAATTATGCAGGATAAAATTGTGGTCCGGGGCGCCCGCGCCCATAACTTGAAGAACATCAATGTGGAAATCCCCCGGGACAAACTGGTGGTGATCACCGGGCTGTCGGGGTCGGGCAAGTCCTCCCTGGCCTTCGATACTATATACGCCGAGGGCCAGCGCCGTTATGTAGAGTCACTGTCGGCCTATGCCAGGCAGTTTTTAGGGCAGATGAATAAGCCTGATGTTGATTATATTGAGGGTCTGTCCCCGGCTATTTCCATTGATCAGAAGACCACCAGTAACAATCCCCGCTCCACAGTGGGTACGGTCACCGAGATATACGACTACCTGCGGCTGCTGTTCGCCCGGGCCGGGCGGCCCCATTGCCCCAGGTGCGGCAAACCCATTGCCCGCCAGACAGTGCAGCAAATTGTGGATCAGCTGCTGGCCATGCCCGAGGGTACTAGACTTCAGCTGTTGGCACCGGTGGTGAGGGGCAGAAAGGGCGAGCACGTCAAATTACTGGAAGAAATCCGCCGGGAGGGCTTCGTCAGGGTACGGGTGGACGGCGAAGTACTGGATGTCAATGATGATATCAAATTGGAAAAAAATAAAAAGCATTCCATTGAAATAGTGGTGGACCGGGTGGTTATCCGGCCGGGCTCGGCCAAGCGGCTGGCCGATTCCCTGGAAACGGCCCTTAAGCACGGGGAAGGTGTGGCCGTGGCTGCCGTGGTGGACGGCGAGGAAATTGTGTTTAGCGAAAACTTTGCCTGCACCGACTGCGGTATTAGTATCACCGAAATTGCCCCACGGCTGTTTTCTTTTAACAATCCCTTCGGGGCTTGCCCCGAGTGCACCGGGCTGGGGTTTAAAATGGAGCTCGACCCGGACCTGGTGATCCCTGATAAAAATTTATCGGTGCATCAGGGGGCTATCGAGCCCTGGTTAAAGAGCTTAAACGGCATGCGTTATCTTGATGCTGTGGCGCAGCACTACGGGTTTGATCTGGACACTCCGGTGCGGGAGATGGACCCGGCGCACTTGGACAAACTGCTTTACGGCACGGGCCGGGACATTATTAAAATGACCCTGTCCAATGCAATGGGCATTGAGCACAGTTACCGGGTGCCCTTTGAGGGAGTAATTAATAACCTGAACCGCCGGTACCGGGAAACTAATTCGGACTACATGCGGGAGGAAATCGAGCAGTACATGAGCACCCGCCCCTGCCCGGTCTGCAACGGGGCCAGGCTCAAACCCGAGGCGCTGGCGGTAAAGGTGGGCGGTTTTTCCATTAATGAAGTAACCGCTATGCCGGTACTGGAGGCGCACAGCTTTTTGCAGGGTTTGGAACTGAGCGAGCGGGAGCGGCTCATTGCCCGGCAGATTCTTAAGGAACTTGACGCCCGGCTGGGGTTTTTGGTTAACGTGGGTCTGGATTACCTGACTTTGGACCGGGCCGCGGGCACACTTTCCGGCGGCGAAGCCCAGCGTATTCGGCTGGCCACCCAGATTGGCAGCGGCCTGATGGGGGTGCTGTATATTTTGGACGAACCCAGCATTGGGCTGCACCAGCGGGACAACCAGCGGCTGCTGGAGACCTTGGAGCGGCTGCGGGACCTGGGCAACACACTGATTGTGGTGGAGCACGATGAGGAGACCATTTATGCTGCCGATCACATCATTGATATTGGGCCGGGAGCCGGAGAGCACGGCGGTCATTTGGTGGCCAGCGGTACGGTAAAGGATATCATGGAGGTGCCCGAATCGATCACCGGCCAGTACCTGAGCGGTCAAAAATTTATCCCAGTGCCCGCAGTGCGCCGCCAACCCAATGGTAAATCGATTACTGTGGTGGGGGCCAGCGAACATAATTTAAAGAATATCGATGTAACCTTTCCCCTGGGGCTGTTTATATGTATCACGGGGGTATCCGGTTCGGGTAAAAGCACTCTGGTGAACGAAATTCTCTATAAAAAGCTGGCCCAGGAGCTGCACCGGGCCAAGGCAAAGCCTGGAGTATGCGGGGAAATCCAGGGGCTGGAGCACCTGGATAAAGTTATCGATGTGAACCAGTCGCCCATCGGGCGTACACCCCGCTCCAATCCTGCCACCTATACCGGGGTGTTTACCGACATTCGGGATTTGTATGCCCAAACCCCCGAGGCCAGGGCCCGGGGTTACCGGCCGGGACGGTTCAGCTTCAACGTCAAAGGGGGGCGCTGCGAGGCCTGCCGGGGGGATGGGATCATTAAAATAGAAATGCACTTTTTACCCGATGTTTACGTGCCCTGTGAAGTGTGCAAGGGCAAACGATATAACCGGGAGACTTTGGAGGTTAAGTATAAAGGCAAGAGCATTTCCGATGTGCTGAACATGACGGTGGAGCAGGCCTTGGAATTTTTCCAGCATCTTCCAAAAATACAGCGCAAGCTGCAGACGTTGTTTGACGTGGGATTGGGATACATCCGCCTGGGCCAGCCCGCACCCGAGCTGTCCGGGGGTGAGGCCCAGCGGGTCAAACTGGCCACCGAGCTGTCCCGGCGCTCCAACGGCAAGACGCTTTACATCCTGGATGAGCCCACCACCGGCCTGCACATCGCGGACATTCACCGGTTGCTCAACGTGCTGCACCGTCTGGTGGACGCCGGCGACACCGTGCTGGTGATCGAGCATAACCTGGACGTCATCAAAACCGCGGACTACATCATCGACCTGGGCCCCGAAGGCGGCCACCGAGGCGGCGAAATACTGGCCACCGGCACTCCCGAGGAGATGGCCCAATCCACCGTCTCCCACACCGCCCGCTTTTTAAGGGGTCAGGCTTAAACTTTATTAAACTAACTTCAAGAATGTAAAAGAATGTAGATCCCGTGGTAATTCGCTACTATTTGAGCAATATCCGATTGACCGGGTTAGAGTATCAGGCTCTATATCAGCATAAGAGGGTTAGATTTAACTTAATTAAACTTACTTTAAAAAGCTAATCCCCATGTGGCGAAACTCTGCCATTTGAGCTATATGCGATTAAGGGCATTTTAGATTAATATTTAGTCCAGGAGTTTGGACAAAAAACATTTGTGTAAGCTTAAATATCAACATATGGACTAATATTATCGGTGCCCGTGCAATATTTAGTTGTTAACGGGATTATATTGGACTTTTTGACCAGACTCCTTGGTAACCATAATCAATATAGGCGTATGGCAATAAATTGATATGATTTAAATCTAAACTAATTTCTCCCTATTTCACAGACAGAACACCTGTGCTATAATGATGTCTAAAGAATTACTTTGTTGGGAGGAATTATGATATGCCCCGTCAACCGAGGTTGCATTTGCCGGGGGCTTTTTATCATGTGATGGCCCGCGGCAACCGTAAACAGTATATATTCAAAGAAAAAGAGGATTATATAACGTACCTGCGGTTAATGCGTCATTATAGCCAGCGCTACAATGTTGAGGTGCACGGGTACGCGTTGATGCCCAATCACGTACACATGTTATTAAAGATGGGCGAAACTCCGCTTGCTAAATTTATGCAAGGGCTGCAGCAGACCTATACACAGTATTTCAACAAAGAGCAGCAGTTGGTGGGACATGTGTTTCAGGGGCGTTACAAAAGCATTTATGTAGACACAGACGAATACTTGTTGGATTTGATCCGTTATATTCATTTGAACCCGGTAAAGGCCGGTTTGGTAGACGAGCCCACAAAGTATACTTGGTCCAGTTGCAAAAGCTATTTTTACAATGTACAATCTTTTATTAAAACGGGCTTCATCAAACAGCTATTGGCTGCATACGGTGGAACGGTAATCGATGATTACCAGCTGATGTCTGAATCCATTCCCCGCCCGGAAAGCTCTGCCGAGGCCGGGCAATTCAGCGCTAGGGTACTCAAAGAAACCGTGGAGGTTTCATCCCCGGAGAAATGTCCCAGGCACCCATCTATGTTGCAGCACAGCTTGGAGGACATCATGGACCGGCTATGCCTTGATCTGGATGTGCAACCTGAGCTGGTTTTGGGGACCGGCCGGGGGAGCCGGGCGGTACTAGCCCGTCGGTTGTTTGCCTACCTAGCCTGTCGCCAGGCGGGCCATCGTCTGCGGGACGTTGCGAGGTACCTAGGTTGCAGTGAAGTAACCACTTCTAAATCCGTTAAATGGGTGGAACAGCATAAGGGGTCAGGCTTAAACTTTCTTAAATTAACTACATAATCTACATATTGTAATAATATAGTTAGTTTAATAAAGTTAAAGCCTGACCCCAAGGAGGTAATCGCGTGCGGGAGAAGCTGGCTCAGCTGCCCGAGAGCCCGGGGGTGTATTTGTTTCGGGATGGCGGGGGGCAGATTATATATGTGGGCAAGGCGGTGTCGTTGAAGAACCGTGTACGGTCTTACTTCAGCGCTGTGGCGGAGCGCCAGGCCAAGGTGCGGGCCATGATGGAGCGGGCCAGGGATTTTGAGTATATTACCACCGATTCCGAGGTTGAGGCACTGATCCTGGAGTCCAATTTAATCAAAGAGCATCGCCCCCGCTACAATGTTTTTCTCAAGGACGACAAAAGTTATCCTTATATAAAGGTAACCACCAATGAACAATTTCCCAGAGTGTTTATTACCCGGCGGGTGGTCAAGGACGGGGCCCGATATTTTGGTCCCTATACTCAGGTGGGCGCGGTGCATGAAACACTACGCCTGTTGAAGCGCATTTTTCCATTGCGCACGTGCAAACAGCGGGTGCTGGCCCCGCGCAGCCGGCCTTGCCTCAACCAGCATATCAAGCGGTGCCTGGGACCCTGTTGCGGGCTGGTAACCCCGGAGGAATACCGCAAGGTGGTGGACGGGGTGGTGCTGTTTATGGAGGGCAAGCAGGAGGATTTGGTGCGGGAGCTGCGCCGGCGTATGGAAGAGGCGGCGGAAAACCTGGAGTTTGAGCGGGCCGCGGAACTGCGGGATCAGCTGCAGGCTGTGGAAAAGGTGATGGAGCGGCAAAAGATAGTGGCTGCCGACTTAAATGATCGAGACGTGCTGGCCATGGCCCGAGGGCAGGACGAAGCCTGCGTGATGGTGTTCTTTGTGCGGGGTGGCAAACTCATCGGGCGGGAACATTTTTTAGTGGGCGGCACAGGGGATATGGGGCGGGATGAGGTGCTTACAGGTTTCATTAAGCAATATTACCTGCAGGCCGAGTTTATCCCCCGGGAAGTGCTGGTGGAAAATGTTTTGAGCGGGGAAGTTGAGGTGCTGGAACATTGGCTCTCTGAGAAGCGGGGCGGGAGGGTTTACCTGGCCCGGCCCCGGCGGGGGGATAAAAAGCAGCTGGTGGATCTGGCGGGCCGCAATGCCCTGCTGGTGTTGCAGGAAGTGGAGACCGGACGGGCGGCACGCAAGGATGACTTGCGGAAGGCTCTGGAACAGTTGGCTGACGTTCTGGGCTTAAAGGGGCCGCCCCTGCGTTTGGAATGCTACGATATCTCCAATACCCAGGGCGCGGAACCGGTGGCTTCCATGGTGGTATTCGAGGAAGGCAAACCGGCACCCCAGCAGTATCGCCGGTTTAAGATAAAAACCGTCACCGGGCCGGATGATTTTGCCTCAATGCGGGAGGTGCTCAGCCGCCGCCTGGCCCGGGGGCGGGAGGAACGGGAGCTGGTGAACACCGGGCAGATGTCGAGCCGGGACGCCAAGTTTCACCGGCTTCCCGATTTGTTGGTGGTGGACGGCGGCAAGGGGCAGCTTTCTTCGGCGGTGGCGGCCATGGAGGAGCAGGGCTTCGGGCATCTACCCGTTTGCGGGCTGGCCAAGGAGGAAGAATTGGTGTTTCTGCCGGGCCGGTCAGAGCCTGTGCGCTTGCTCGAAGGTTCTCCGGCTCTGCAAATGTTGCAGCGGCTGAGGGACGAAGCGCACCGGTTTGCCGTGACTTACCACCGCCAGCTACGGGGCAAGCGTAATCTCAAGTCCATGCTGGAAGAAATTGATGGTATCGGTGCGGTACGCCGCCGGGAGCTGCTTAAAGCTTTCGGTTCTGTGGAAAAAATCCGGGCAGCCGAATTGGATGATCTGGCCGCGGTACCGGGTATGAATCACCGGGCGGCCCGGGCGGTGTATGATTTTTTTCGAGACTGAGGGAGTAGAGGGTAAGGCAATAATTCGTGCAGTCGAAAATCTAAGGTTGGGTAAGGTATCAGCTAGGGTAAGCTAAGCAAGCTTACCCTAGCCTTAAATGATACAGCGAAAATTACCCTTTCTTTCCTTGTCATTAGCTGGTTTTTCTAACCAGCCAACTATCTCTTTTCCTTTTAATTTTGCTCCGCCTGGCTTGCGATTAATAGTTGCTGGCCTTGGTCTTTACGGTGCCCGATAAAATATTTAGCTTTTTTTGCTTGCTACGGGATTTAAGTATTTTAGCCAAACCACCCCAGTTTTTCTCAAAAATTCCACGGGGCATTAATTTAACATTTTTAACAATGGGTTTAAAATCCATGTGCCTTAAAATGTCATTTTCCAGATTAACTCCCGGAGCAATTTCAATTAATTCCAGTCCTTCCTGCGTAAGCCGGAAAACAGCTCTTTCGGTTACATATAAAACCGGCTGGCCAATAGCAGCGGCATACTTTCCGCTAAAGGTTATTTGTTCTACATCTGTTACAAACTTTTTCCTTTTTCCCTCTTGCACAATATTTAGTTTCCCATTCGCAGCCTCCAAAACAGCTCCGTTAGTAAACGTCCCGCAAAACACTATTTTTTTAGCGTTTTGTGTTATGTTGATAAATCCGCCGCAGCCAATCGGTCGCCCACCGAGCTTGCTGACGTTGACATTACCAAAACGGTCGACCTCACCTAAACCTAGAAATCCTATATCAAGCCCGCCCCCGTCATAAAAATCAAATTGATAACCCGTTTCAATAATACAATCGGCATTAACGGCATGACCAAAATCAAGATGTCGCGCTGGTATGCCGCCAATTGCGCCCGCTTCTGTGGTCAGGTACAAATGTTCCGAAACCTTTTCCTCCGCGCACACATTGGAAATAGCATCCGGCATTCCAAACCCCAGGTTAACAACAATATTAGGGGATAATTCCATAGCGGCTCTTCTGCAAACGACTTTCCGCTCATTTAGTTCCATTGGTTTGATCGAATCAACAGTAAGTTTCAGTTCGCCGGTAAAGGCCGGGTTAAAATAAGTACCCTTGGTTTGATAATGCCACTCCGGCTTGGCAACGACCAGGTAATCAACAAGTATTCCCGGAATAATTACTTGCTTGGGGTTTAGCGTTCCCGCTTGCACTATATGTTCCACCTGAGCTATAACAATACCGCCACTAGCTTTGGCTGCCATGGCCGCAGATAAACCATCTACAACTAAGCCTTCACGATAATCGTTGATATTACCGCGTTCGTCCGCCACCGAACCCCGGACAAGAGCAACGTCGAGTTTCGGGAGTTTGTAATAGAGCCACTCCTCGTTGTCAAGCTGAATGATTTCAACAAGATCGTCGCTTTCCTTGGCTTTTTGGTTGAGCTTACCCCCGTCTATCCGGGGATCAACAAAAGTACCCAATCCGACCTTTGTAATGATCCCCGGTCGCTTACTGGCTATGTTACGACACATGGTAACAAATATGCCCTGGGGCAAATTATAGGCTTCCACCTTATTCTCCATGATGAGCTTTTGTATGGCGGGACCGGGAACCGCAAAGTGTCCCCCTACCAATCTTTTTAGCAGTCCTTCAAGGGCGTAATGAGCTACGCCACGGTCTTTGAAATTGCCATTAGCTGTAGCGTAATAAAGTGTCAAATCGCGAGGATGGCCTGTTTCCTGGAAACTTTGTCTAATGCCGACAGCTACTTCTTCCGCGAAGCCCGCTAACCCGAAGCCAGGTGAATAAATTACAGCACCATCTTTAATATAATTTCCTACTTCATCTGATCTGATAACTTTAGGCATATTTATTACCCCCACTCCAGTTTAATCTTTTTCAATCAAGAATTGATTTTGGGCGAATAATCATTATCGCGGACCTTAATTGGTAAAGAACCATGTCTAACGTCACATGCTCTGGCAAATTAGCGAATTCAACAAATAAGGGATAATAAGCTAATGCAAGAGTACATTTGTTCTCTAATTGATTAAGCTTATATATTTTATATAGATACAGAAATTAACAAAGATTAAGAAAATTTAATCAAATAGTTATGTTTATAAAATTGCTAATGCCATTAACGGTTGTTGCTGTTTAATTCATTGTACAGCCAGTTATTTTATTTGTCATGGCTTAACTTAATAAAATTTAGAAGTAATTATGAGTTAACCTAAAAGCATTAATTATTGGCTTCGTTGGGGGTAGTTCTTTTTAAAATTATTGGAGTAGTTGGCGAAATTGTGGCATAATTTAACTTATGGATGTTGACTGCAAAAACGGCAATACCGCTGGGAGGTCTATAAATTGAGTAAACGCAAATATAAATTGTTAGCTGTTGACCTGGATGATACTATGCTGAATTCCCGTTTAATGGTGCCCAAAGGTTCACGCCGGGCAGTTGAGCAGGCTCGGGAGGCGGGGGTGCGGGTAACTCTGGCTACGGGCCGGATGTTTTGCTCGGCGCTGCCCTTTGCCCGGGAGTTGGGAGTGCAGGAGTATTTAATGACTTACCAGGGGGCCCTGGTGAAACATGCCGTGACCGGTGATGTTTTATTCCACCGGCCGGTACCTTTTGATCTGGCACTGGAGGTTATTGAACTGGTGAACCGTTATGGCTATCATATTAATATTTACGTGGATGACATTCCCTACATAGCACGGCAAACCAAGGAAAGCGAGCTGTACACAGCCATTTCCCGCATTCCCATGGAAGAGGTGGGGGATTTGACGGCTTTTCTACGGGAGCGGAAGCAGGACCCCACCAAGATAGTGGTGGTTACCCGGGAGGAGTTAATTGATAGCCTGCTGGCTGAGGTGCGGCCCTTGTTCGGGGATAAATTGCATATTACCAAGTCTAAACCTCACTTTCTGGAGTTTTCCCACCCGCTGGGAAACAAGGGGGATGCTTTGACTGCAATTGCCGAGCATTATGGCGTAGCCAGGGAGGAGATTATTGCGGTGGGGGACGGCTATAACGACCTGGAAATGATTGATTATGCCGGGTTAGGTGTGGTGGTGGGCAATGCCCGCCCGGAAATCAGGGAGCGGGCTGATTACGTCTGCCGCACCAATGATGAGTGCGGAGTGGCTGAGGTGGTGGAGAAGTTTATTTTAGCTGAATCTTGATGGTGCGTATCTAACTTAGTACCTGCACTCAGTGTCTGCTTCTTAATTGGTGAAGCTTATTTTGATAAGAGAAAAATTTGATTTGCGCTGGCTATTAGCTATTTTTATTCTAATCAGGCAGCGACCGGAATGAGTTTGATAAGAAAATGGTTACCAGTCATTAACAGTTACAGGTAATGGTGGTTGAAAATCAATTTTCATGTTCGTCTTGATTAAATGATCATGGGTGTTGCATCGTAAGGCCAGCGTGTGTAACAATGTATTGCATAACACCGTTTATTCTTTGCTAAGTGCCGGTAATTTTTAAAATGGCAATGGTCCGATTGCTCGAAATCCAAGTTTTTTAGCTAAATAGGTGACGCCGGGGCAGGGTTGTGCCAATAGACACTCCCTGCCCCAAAGGTGATCTAACAGATGGAGTTTAGGCGGGCAATGCATGTATGGGTTGCTTAGAAGACCATATTTATATAATGTTATATTACAAAAATGCAGTTAGTTTAAGAAAGTTTAAGCCTGACCCCTTGTTGTTTGAACTGTGCTACAGCTTGTTCGTAATCCGGACGGCGCTGGCTGTAGTCCTGGCGTCCCATAAGGGCATAGGTGATGTTTTTGCCCTCTTCTACGCCGGGCTGGTCGAAGGGGTTGATGTGCCACAATTTGGCTGTGTATACTACCAGTGCTTCGTAGAAATATAGCAGTGCGCCCAACACCTCCGGGGATATATCCCGCAGGGTGAGCCGGTAGCAGGGCCTGCCTGCTCCCACCAGGCTCATTTCGGTGGCCATTTGTTCAATGGCCAGCTGCTCACCCATGGTGTGCCCTGTAAAGTAGGAGTATTCTTTTTCCGCGGGGAATGCTTCGGGCAACGTGACATCTATGGGCAGGCTGTTTATTGTCACAAATCCCAGCACCTTGTCAGCGGGGCCTTCTTTGAACAGCTGCAGTATGGAGTGCTGGTCCGTGGCCCCCAGGCTGGCCAGCGGCGTAGTGCCGGCGTGGACCACCTGGCCGTCCAGGGACAATTTTTTGCCCAGGCTTTCAGCCCAAAGTTGCACGAACCACAAACCAAATTCAAACAACAGGCTGCTGTAATTAAACAGCACATGAATTGATTTACCCTTCATGGCCAGCTCATAAAGACAGGTGCCCAGGGCAAAGATGGCGTTTTGCTCTAAAGGGGTATCAATGATGGATTGGTGGGCCGCCGCCGCGCCGGCAAGCAGCCGGGCACTATCAATGCCGGTGATTTCAGCTGGTAGAAAGCCCACCGAGGATAAAACGGAATACCGTCCGGGCAGGTCCCGGGGGATATGCAACAGGTGGCAGCCCAGCTGCCGGGCGATGTGATTGATGCCGTTGTCACCGGGGTCGCAGATGATGACAATATCCTCCAGGCGGCCGCCTGCTTCTTTGTATTTGTTGTAGTAAAAAATAAACTGGGCCGCTGTTTCCGGGGTGGAGCCTGATTTGCTGGTGTAAATGAGGGCGGTCCTGGTAATATCAACAACACCCAGTGCTTTGGTTACCAATACGGGATCCAGGTTATCCAGTATGAACATCCGCGGATTGCCGTGCTTTTCCAGGTTGTAAAAAGGTCCATGCAAAAACTGTAATACTGCCTTGGCCCCCAGTGCTGAACCGCCAATACCCAAAAGCAGTATGTTGTCGTATTTTTCGCGCAGCTTTTGGGCCAACTCCTTGATCCCGGTAATGGCGCTTGCCTCTCCCAGGGAAAGTGTAATAGGTGACTTTTTATCCCTCAGGGGGGCCTGAAATTCTTCAAATCCTTGCCCGTATTTAGCGGCAAAGTTATTGAAGTCAGCCCGGGAAATAAAACCGGCCTGGTCTTGATCGCTTATCAGGTGTCCTATGTCAATATTCATCAATTCATGCATAAAATCACATCCTTCTAATAGATTCTAATAGTTATTTTTTAGTATATCCGCATGCCGGTAGGTTATTTGCTCCAATTGTTCAGGGTACAAGTTAACGGCGTTGCACCGTGGGGTTATGCGACCGCCGAACAATTGTATTGCAAAATGCGAAAAAGGTTTTATTTACCAGTATAACTGTTTTTATAAAATATTTAAAGTGGATAGGCAGGGATTTGCATTTTTCTACATAAGATTGGTAAGACAAGTTAAATTTATGTTGTGGCTGTAAAAAATATTACAGTCAGGAGAGGAGCTTTCTGCTATAGTTAACATGGCATGGTGTTAGGGTGGAGAGGTAATAGTCCTCTGGGTGAGTTTATGATAAAAATTGTATTTGGGCTGCGATATGGTAGAATATTATCAGTGTGCATAAACATTATATTATATTGTATTAAATTGGCACGGCTGTCGGATCAGGCTGCAGATCAAGACCGGCAAATAAAATTGCCGGGGGAAAAGTTGGTTCTAAATAATGCCTACGCGGAGTGAATAGCATCGCAGGGACTATATAAAAATATAAAATGATAGAACCAGGCTTTCCTGACTATAACTGAAGGAATTTAAACAGGAGAAAAATAATGCAGCTGTTTGCTGATTGGCATGTGCATACCCACTACAGCGACGGGCACGCCACGCCGGAGGAAATGGTGGCGGCGGCGGTCCGGCGCGGCCTGACAGAGGTAGCGATTACCGATCATGGTCCCCGGGGCATGTTTATCGGTGTTCGAAATGCCGGGGTATACCGGGAGATTAAGGAGCAGGCGGCCCGGCTATCTGAGCTTTACCCGGTACGGGTGCTGGTGGGCGCCGAAGCGAATGTGATCAGCCTGCGTGGTGAGATCGATGTGCCGGAGGCCGTAATTAATGAACTGGACATACTGATTGCCGGTCTGCATCCCCAGGTGTGGTGCCGGCCCTGGTGGGAAACGCTGACCTGGATATTGCCCAACCGGATAGGCAAAACGATCAGATGGGTGCGAGAAAAGATGCGCGAGGCCAATACCATGGCACTGGTGGCCGCGGTGCGCAATAACCCGCTGACTTTTATCTCTCACCCTGATTTGGTGATGGATGTGGATCTGGACGAGGTAGCCAGGGCTTGTGCCGCCGCCGGCTGTGCCATGGAGATAAACACCGGTCACCATTATAACCGGGATAATGTGGTGCAGGCCGCGCTGCGCTGGGGGGCAAAGCTGGTGGTGAACAGCGACGCTCATTTTCCCTCAACAGTGGGTGAGCTGTCCACCGGTATCCAGTTATTGGACAAGTACCGGGTGCCCCCCGAAAAGGTACTAAATGCCCGCCCGGTTGAGCCAAAATCAGGGTCGGGGTATCTGCCTGGTGCTGCCGGATTGCCCGGGCGACTGGTACCTCCGGTATCGTGATGCTTTTTAGGGACAGTGGTTTAATCATTTAGTCGTGGCTGAATTCATTATAGAAAGGGTGGGTGTCATTGCCTGCACATATGGTTATCGTCACCGGGCTGTCCGGTGCCGGGAAAAGCCAGGCCTTGCGCTGCCTGGAGGATATGGGTTATTTTTGTGTGGATAATTTGCCGCCCACCTTAATCCCCAAATTTGCCGAACTTTGTGCACAAACTGACCGGGGGATTAATAATATAGCGTTAGTGGTAGATATACGAGGTGGGGAGTTTTTTCAGGCACTTTCCGAAGTGCTGGAGCAGCTGGAACAATGTGACATTGCCTACGAGATACTTTTTCTGGAAGCATCGGATGAGGTGCTGGTAAGGCGATATAAAGAATCGCGCCGCCGCCATCCCCTTGGTACTCACGGCGAAGTGCTGCGCAACATTCGGGAGGAACGGGTGTTGTTGGAGGAAATCAGGGGCCGTGCTGACAAAATCATTGATACCTCAAATTTAAAGCCTCAGCAGCTCAAAGGTAAGCTGGTAGACTTGTTCGGCAGCGACGGGGCTAGTTACCAGCTGCTGATTACCGTTATTTCATTTGGTTTTAAATATGGTATTCCTCTGGATAGTGACCTGGTAATTGATGTACGTTTCCTGCCCAACCCCTATTATGACCCGGCTATGCGGCCGTTGTCCGGTAATGATCCGGTTGTGCGTGATTTTGTATTTAACTCGCCGGTTACTACCAAATTTATGAATAAATTTACCGACCTGGTGGAGTTTCTCATCCCCTGCTATATCGATGAAGGCAAAACCACATTAATGATCGCCATCGGCTGCACCGGCGGCATGCACCGCTCCGTGGCCCTGGCCAACCATTTGGGGGAGATACTGCGGGGTAAGGAATACCGGGTTACGGTAAGTCACCGGGATATTGGCCGGGTAGGGTAGGTTTTGTCCATTTGCGTCCATAGCTTGGTAGAAGATATTAATTCAATTAGTTTGGAATTGTTGCTTTTAAGAATGTTACTGTTATTATCTTTATTCAGTATAGCAGCCGGGTTTTACTTTGCGGAAGGCATATGAGGGGAGCTAATAACATATGACTAAATGGCTGTACCCGGGCATGTTTATCAAGCGCTGGCTCTTCCTGGCACTGCTGGGGGGGATGCTGCTATCAGCCGGTGTTGTGCTAGCGATATTTTCTTTTTCCCCGGTCACGGTATCGCTGTGGGAAAGGCTGTTCAATACTATCACGAGCCAAAGCCGTTTGCAGTTACCCGGCCTTGTTTTTATGGCCGCCGGGGCTGCTTTACTGGTATATGGGCTGCGCCGGGCCTTGCATTCAGTGGTTAACGCCGTTATGCCCGGCGGAGACAGGCTGGTGGATGTGATCTATAACCGGCGCTGCCTGGAGAGGGGACCACGGGTGGTGGTCATCGGCGGCGGCACGGGTATTCCGGTTTTATTGCGCGGCCTTAAGCAATACACCGGCAATCTGACGGCCATTGTCACAGTGGCCGACGATGGCGGCAGCTCGGGCCGGCTGCGTGGCGATTTGGGTATACTGCCCCCCGGCGATATCCGTAATTGCCTGGTGGCTCTAGCCGACCGGGAACCGCTGATGGAGGAGTTGCTGCAGTATCGTTTTGCTGCGGGGGAGCTCAAGGGGCATAATTTGGGCAATCTTTTGCTTGCCGCCCTGTGTGGAATTAGCGGCGGCTTTGACCGGGCAGTCCGCGGTCTCAGCCGGGTGCTGGCGGTGCGGGGTCAAGTTTTTCCGGCTACCTTGGCTGATGTCCGGTTGTGTGCGGAAATGGAAGACGGTACAGTGGTTTGCGGGGAATCCAAGATACCTAAAAGCGGTAAGAAGATCAGGCGTGTATTTTTAGATCCGGGTAACTGCCGTCCTACGGAGGAGGCTTTGAAAGCTATCTGGGAGGCCGATGCAATTATTATGGGGCCGGGGAGCCTTTATACCAGCATTCTACCGGGGCTTTTGGTGCAGGGTATTCCCGAGGCCATAGCCAGGTCCAGGGCCGCGAAAATTTATGTATGCAATGTCATGACCCAGCCCGGCGAAACCGACGGCTACCCGGCCTCCCGCCACTTACAGGCTATCATTGAACACGCCGGTGCAATAATTGATTATATAGTGGTTAACACGGCAAGCGTACCGAACCGGTTGGCGGGACGGTATCGCAAAGAGGGTGCCGCGCCGGTTGAGGCAGATCTTGAAGTTATTCAAGAACTTGGGGTAACACCTGTTACCGGCAAGCTGCTGCAGGAGGGTGAAGTGGTGCGCCATCACCCCGACAGGCTGGCTCATTTGCTTATCAATCTAGTATATGGTGAGCGTCGCCATCCGGATCGGGTGGTTTATATAAACAATTATCTTCAGCCCAAAAAGGGCAATAGCGGGTTGGAAAGTGCGATGTGCCGTAAAGGCAATCAGGGGGGCGGAACTGGGTTTAAAAAATAAACCAGGCGAGATATAGTGGTATATATTATTGACGGATTATAGTTAAATAACCTGCTTAGGTTATGTCGAAAAGGCACCGGGGAAAGCTTCCGGTGCCTTGACTTATGATTAGCTGCTGTATATGGACATTTGTTGGCCTGCTGAGCGATTTGCCTTGTTTCACAAGCTTTTTTATTCAATACCATTGCTGTTGGTCTTGAATTATTATAAACAGTCGGATGGGATACGACCAAATGTGGAGTAAACCGGTCGGGTATATTTAATACTTATAGGCCGGTTTTTCTGTTGACTTACTGTTGCTTGACGCTGTTTGGTTTGCGGTATACTATGGAATAATATGAAATGCCGTATGACTTAATTAAGAAATCTTTGAGGAAGTGGCCATTATGACAGGGCGACAAGTATATCTGGATAACAGTGCTACCACCAGCCCATACCCCGCAGTGGTCCGGGCTGTGGTGGAGGCGATGGAAGAACATTACGGAAACCCCTCTTCGCTGCACAAAAAGGGTGTGGAGGCCGGCCGGGTGCTGAGCCGGGCGCGAGAAGCGGTGGCCGCTAGTCTGGGCGTGAGTCCCGGTGAAATTGTGTTCACCGGCGGGGGTACCGAGGCTATTAATTTAGCCATTAAGGGAGCGCCGCCCGGCCGGCGGGGGAGGCATGTGATAACCACGGTGGTGGAACACCCCGCCGTTTTAAATGCCTGCGGGCAGTTAAAAGAGCAGAATATCGAGGTAACGGTGCTGCCCGTCGATGGGCAGGGGTTGGTGGACCCCCTGCAGCTGCGGGAGGCCTTGCGGGATGATACTTATCTGGTAACGGTAATGTATGTGAACAACGAAGTGGGAGCGGTGCAGCCGCTGGATGAAATCGCCGGGGTGCTGGCCGATTTTCGTAAGGGCGGGCGCAAGTTACTATGGCATGTCGATGCAGTGCAGGCTTTTGGTAAGCTGTCCGTGCGGCCCGGGGAGCTGGGTGTGGATTTGCTGTCGGTGAGTGCCCACAAGGCGCACGGTCCCAAGGGGGTGGGGGCGCTATATGCGGCACAGCACATCCAGCTGCGACCCCTGGTGGCCGGAGGTGGACAGGAAAATGGCCGGCGCTCGGGCACTGAAAACGTGCCCGGTATTGCAGGCTTTGGCGCTGCGGCTGAAGTAATTAACCGGGAGATCAGGGGGACGGCGGAGAAAATATTTCCCTTAAAAAAAAAGCTGGTTGAGGGCGTACTGGCAGCTGTGCCCCGCGCGGTTTTAAACGGTCCCCCATGCTGGGAGGAGAACCAGCGCTGTGCTCCGCATATTGCCAACATTTCCTTTCCCGGGTTGCGGGGCGAGATACTGCTGCACTCATTGGAGGAGCGGGGTATTTATGTTTCCACCGGGTCGGCCTGTGCCAGCCGAAAAAATCCGGGCAGCCATGTACTAAAGGCTATGGGCGTTAATAGCGAGCTGCTGGAAGGGGCGGTGCGGTTCAGCCTGTCGTCTTTGACCACGGAAGAGGAAATTGCATACGCAGTGGAGCAAACGGCAGAGGTGGTCCGGGAATTGTATGACTTGTATAAATAGGATGTATTTTTGATGATGAAAGGGACGATGGACCATGTATAATACATATATGATTCGTTACGGGGAAATCGGGCTCAAGGGCAAAAACAGGCCGGCTTTCGAACGCAAGTTGATGGATAATATCAGCCGGGCGCTCAACAAATTGGGCTGGTCCCGGGTACTGCGGGTGTATGGCCGCATTTTGGTGGAAAGCGAAGCCGAGCCGGCCCGGGTGTTGGATATATTAAGCAAGGTTTTTGGCATTGTGGGAATCAGCCCGGCCCTTCGTCTGCCCCTGGACGAGCAAGCCATTTGTGACGGGGCGCTGGCTACTATTAAAGATGCCGCGGCCCGCGTTTCGCTGCCTGCCGGTACGCCGCTGACTTTTAAAGTAGAGGCCAGGCGCTCCAATAAACAATTCCCCCGTACCTCTCCGGAGCTTAACGGTCTTATTGGAGGATATTTGCTGGATCATTTTCCTGGCCTGCAGGTGGACGTGCATACCCCTCGGATCAGGGTGGGCGTTGAAATTCGTGAAAAAAACGCTTTTGTTTATGCCGATGATATACCGGGTGTGGGCGGTCTGCCCGTGGGGGTCAGCGGCAAGGCGATGCTGCTGCTTTCCGGGGGAATTGACAGCCCGGTGGCCGGCTGGATGGCCATGAAGCGGGGCATTGAAATTGAAGCGGTGCACTTTTATAGTTTTCCCTTTACCGGTGAAAAGTCTCTGGAAAAGGTACGTGACCTGTGCCGCATTTTAACGGGATACACAGCGCGAATTAAAATGCATGTAGTACATTTTACCGACATTCAAAAGGAAATTCAAAAAAACTGTCCCGAGGAACTGCGGGTGACTATTATGCGGCGCATGATGTTCCGCCTGTCTGCGCGGATTGCAGATAAACAGAGGGCGCTGGCAGTGGTAACCGGGGAAAGTGTGGGGCAGGTGGCCAGCCAAACGCTGGAAAGCATGCGGGTGATTAACCAGGTTATCGATATTCCCGTGCTGCGCCCGCTGGTGGGTATGGATAAGCTAGAGATTGTCAGCCGGGCGCAAGCTATCGGAACTTACGCAACATCGGTGCTGCCATATGAGGACTGCTGCACTTTATTTTTGCCTAAACATCCGGCGACTAGACCCCGCCTGGAGCAAGCGCTGGATGCCGAGCAGGGGTTGGATATAGAGGGTCTGCTGGCCGGGGCGCTGGAGCGGACAGTGATGGAAGAAATTATTCAGTAAACAGTGGGGCATTTGTAGGTATTATAGACATATTGATTGCCATTGGTGTTTCATAACTCATAAGATGAAGCTGGTCAATGAGTAATGCGCGGTTGTACCGGTTTTTCCTTTGGGGGTGGCCTGATTGAGTTTTTCCATACTGACAAAAAATGAACTGGCCAGGGTGATGGGCTCGCGGCAGTGCTGTAAAATGGCCGAGCTGCTTGCATTAATTAAAATGGACGGTTCCCTCCAGGTGAGCGGGCGGCAGATGTCGCTAAATATATTAAACCATAATGCTGCCGTAGCCCGTAAAGTTTTCAAGCTGGTTAAAGAGCTTTTTGGCATGCAGGCCGAGGTGCTGGTTAAAAAAAAGGTCCGCCTGCGTAAGAATAATGTTTATTGGGTACGCATACCGCCCCAGGAGGGCTTGCGGGATATGCTGGTGCGGTTGGGCTTGCAAAGGTTTGATGGGTCCCTGCGCGAAGATTTACTGCAGGATATGGTGAGTCGTAACTGCTGCCGGCGTGCTTACCTGAGGGGTGCTTTTTTGGGGGGCGGGTCAGTAAACAGCCCGGGTGGCAATTACCATATGGAAATTATTACTAGCAAGGGGCGGCATGCCGCCGATCTCTGTCGTTTGATGCAAAAGTTTGGACTGACAGCCAAAATCAGCAGGCGTAAAGCCTGGTTTGTCGTTTATTTAAAGGATAGTGAACAGATTGTGGAGTGCCTTAACCTTATGGGTGCTCACTCCGCGCTGCTGGAGTTTGAGAACACCAGGATATTTAAGGGTATGCGTAACCAGGTTAACCGGCTGGTCAATTGTGAAACCGCAAATTTGAATAAAACAGTGGATGCTTCGCTGCGCCAGATAGAAAGTATTGCCCAGGTAGCCAGGGTTATCGGCATCGATAAACTGCCCCTGGGGCTGAGGGAGATAGCTGAACTGCGCTTGAGTTTTCCGGATGCCAGCTTGAAAGAACTGGGTGAAATGGCCAACCCGCCGCTAGGTAAATCGGGGGTTAACCACCGCCTGCGCAAACTGGACCAGATGGCGGAAAAGCTGCGGGCCGGTGATATGCCGCCGGGTTTTTAAACGGATTTTTATTGTTGGGCGGGGGATGATTTTTGTTGGCTATTGTCATCGTTTCCCGGTTTGCAGAATATATTTGCATTAAAAAATTGCAGGCAGGATTTTTGCAGGTGTGTGTAGAATATATATATTTAAAGTATTTCAAATTTTATTGCAACTTATTGAAAATTTGCTAGGAGGAGTTATCTGGCTATGCGCATGGGTTATGGTCTCAACATCGTGCAAACTCAGAAACTAATTATGACTCCCGAATTGCGCCAGGCCATTACCGTTTTGCAGCTCTCTTCCCTGGAACTGGGCACGTATGTGGAGCAGCAGCTTCAGGAGAACCCGTTGCTGGAAATCGGGGAGGATTTCGAAAAGGTGAGCGTAGAAGAACACTTACCTGACGAATCAGGCGCCGGGGAAAAACAAAAGGAATACGATATAGACTGGCAGGATTATTTTCATGACAGCAGTGACCTGGGCATGTCCCGGTCCGAGGTGCGCCGGGAACAAAATGAATACAGTTATGAACATTATGTCACCCGTGCACCCAATTTAATAGAACACCTGATGCTGCAGCTGGGTCTGATCAGATGTGCCAAGCGTAAAAGGGACATTGCTGAATATATTATTGGTAATATCAATGATCATGGCTATCTCGGCTGTTCAATTGATGAAATAGCTAAACAAGTAGATGCGGTGGCTGATGAGGTGCTGGATGCATTGAAGATTGTGCAAGCCTTTGACCCGCCGGGAGTGGGGGCCCGCTCGCTGCAGGAATGCCTGCTGCTGCAATTGACTTACTTGGGAATTGATGACCCCCTGGCTCATGTGGTGGTGGAAAGGCATCTTATGGACCTGGCTGACGGTAAGTACAGCCGTATGGCCCAGGTGCTGGGCGTACCGGTGCAAGAGATTCAGCGGGTGGCCGACTTGCTGAAAACCCTGGACCCTAAACCCGGTCGCAATTTTAGCAATTTTAACGATAACCGGTATATTGTACCCGATATTGTGTTAAATAAAGTGGATGGTGAGTATGTAATTATCACCAATGATACTTCCGTGCCCCGCTTGACCATTAATAACACCTATCGTGCTGTGCTGGGTCAGGATAAGGGAGACAGCCAGACTAAAAAATTTGTGGAGCATAAATTGAATGCTGCGGCCTGGCTGATAAAAAGTATTGAGCAGCGACGCCTGACCCTGTACAAGGTTACTAAATGTTTGGTTGATCTGCAGCGGGACTTTCTGGATTATGGGGTTAAACATTTAAAACCGCTCAATCTTAAAACAGTGGCTGATATTGTGGGACTGCATGAGTCCACAGTGTCCAGGGCCACTTCGAATAAGTATATTCAGACTCCCCAGGGTGTTTTTGAAATGAAATACTTTTTCTCTTCCGGTTTAAATGCGGGAGGGTCCGCAGTTTCCGCTGAAAGCATCAAAAAAACATTGCGGGAGATTGTTGACGGGGAGGATCCCAAAAAACCGCTCAACGACCAGCAGATTGCGGATATACTTAACGGGCGGGGCGTTAAAATTTCCCGGCGCACGGTGGCCAAATATCGTGATGAAATGAATATACCGCCCATAAGAAAAAGAAAACGATACTAACGCACGCATTTTAAGGAGGAACTGCCCAGCGGTTCCTTTTTTTATTTTTTTTGTATTCTTGTATACAAAAAAGGAGGAAATAATTTATGGATTAGCGAATAGAGTATAGCATATTTAATAAATAAAACAGTAGTAATGTATACTATTGAAAGGAGTGGGTAGTAATAATGGCGGTGAAATTGGGGATTAACGGTTTTGGCAGAATTGGACGTTTAGTATTGAGAGCAGCATTGAGCCATCCGGAAATTGAGGTGGTGGCCGTTAATCATAAATCCCGAAGGCTGCCGGCAAACGATTTATTTGCCAGTACGCTTGCCCACACGCTAAAGTATGATTCTATTCACGGCAGGTTGAATGACGATATAAAGGGTTATGATGATACGATTGCCGTTAATGGCCAGCAATTTAAAGTGTTATCCGAAGGGGATCCTGCCGCGCTGCCCTGGGGAGAACTGGGCGTGGATATAGTGGTGGAATCCACCGGTAAGTTTAATGACTCTGAGAAGGCTTCGGCTCACCTGGCGGCAGGGGCTAAAAAAGTAGTTATATCCGCACCGGCCAAAGGAGAATGTTTAACATTAGTGATGGGGGTTAATGAGGAAAAATATGACCCCGCCGTGCATCATGTGGTGAGTAACGCCTCCTGCACCACCAACTGCCTGGCACCGGTGGCCAAGGTGTTGCTTAAAAAATTCGGCATTGTCAAAGGTCTGATGACCACGGTGCACGCGGTGACCAATAACCAGCAAATTCTTGATATGCCCAGCAAAGATATGCGCCGTAGCAGGGCGGCTTTTAACTCTATTATTCCCACCACCACCGGGGCGGCCCGGGCGGTGGCGCTGGTGCTGCCTGAGCTGCAGGGACGGCTCAATGGTATGGCCATGAGGGTGCCCACCCTCAATGTATCAGTGGTTGATTTAGTGGTGCAGCTGCAGAAAAAGGTAACCCGTGAGGAAGTAAACGAGGCTTTTAAAAATGCATCCGAGGGCGAGTTAAAGGGTATACTGGGTTACAGCGAACTACCCCTTGTTTCCATCGACTATAACGGTGACCCCCATGCCTCTATTGTGGATGCTCTTTCCACAATGGTGATTCAGGATGACATGGTCAAGGTGCTGGCCTGGTACGATAACGAGTGGGGTTATTCCAACCGGGTGGTAGATTTAGTAGAATACATTGCTAAAAGAGGATTATAATATTATCATAAGACGTGGTTAGTATTTCCGTAGGGGGGATCTTATGGCGAAAAAGACCGTCCGGGATGTGGATGTATCCGGTAAACGGGTGCTGGTACGGGTGGATTTCAACGTACCTCTGGATAAGGAGGGCCATGTAACCGATGATACCCGTATCAAAGCAGCGCTGCCCACCATCAAGTATCTGGCCGGAGAAAAAGCCAGGGTTATACTGATGTCGCACCTGGGCAGGCCCAAAGGGCAGGTTAATGAAAGTTACCGGCTGGATGCCGTAGCCGCCCGCCTGGAGCAGCTGCTGGGGGTTCCGGTGCGAAAAGCGGACGACTGTATTGGAGAGCAGGCCCGGCAGGCGGTGGAACAGTTGGGAGAAGGGGATGTGCTGCTGCTGGAGAATTTGCGGTTTCATCCCGGGGAAGAAAAAAACGATGCCGATTTTGCCCGCCAGCTGGCGGCTCTGGGCGACGTGCTTGTAAATGATGCCTTTGGTACAGCTCACCGGGCCCATGCATCCAACCAGGGCGTTGCGCAGTTACTCCCTGCGGTGGCCGGTTTTTTAATGGAAAAGGAAATTACCATGCTGAGCCAGGTGCTGGGCTCCCCTGGCCGCCCCTTTGTGGCCATTATGGGCGGAGCCAAGGTTTCCGATAAAATAGGTGTCATCGACAACCTTTTAAACAAGGTAGATGCCCTTTTAATTGGCGGCGGTATGGCGAATACTTTTTTCAAAGCCGGCGGCCTTACCATAGGCAAGTCATTATTAGAGGCTGATAAAGTGGAGCTGGCCGGGCAGTTGATGAAAAAGGCCCGGGAAAAAGGTGTAGACCTGCAGCTGCCAGTGGATGTGGTGGTGGCCCCGGCGGCATCGCCCGACGCTGATGCCCGCGTGGTGCCGGTAAGTGCTGTGCCCGGAGATTGTATGATACTGGATATAGGGCCGGAAACAGTGCAGAAGTTCGGTAATTTGCTTAAAGATGCCGTTACGGTAGTTTGGAACGGCCCCCTGGGCGTATTTGAAATGGAACCATTTGCTAAAGGTACCATGGGCATTGCCCGGGGGCTGGCGGATAGCAAGGCCGTCACTGTCATCGGCGGTGGTGATTCAGCGGCCGCGGTGGAAAAGGCCGGGGTGGCAGGCAGAATTACGCATATCTCCACCGGCGGCGGAGCGTCGCTCGAGTTTTTGGAGGGCAAAGAATTGCCCGGGGTGGCGGCTTTGCAGGATAAATAGGCTTGCTATACAGGTGGAAAACCCCATTTCGGGCATATGCCCGGGGCGGGGTCTTCTGCGGTATAAAGAGGAGTGTGTGCCATGCGTGTACCCATCATAGCGGGTAACTGGAAAATGTACAAGACCGTCGGTGAGGCGGTCAATTTTGTGCGCGAACTGGCCGGCTTGGTGGCCGGGGTGAGCGGTGTGGAAATAGTGGTCTGTCCGCCCTTTACAGCTCTGGCGGTGGTGGCCGCTCAGTTGCACAGCCAGGGAGGCAATATCGCCCTGGGGGCTCAAAATATGTACTGGGAGAATGAGGGCGCGTACACCGGGGAAATTGCCCCGGGTATGCTTAAGGAAGCCGGCTGCCGCTATGTTATTCTGGGCCACTCGGAGCGCCGGCAGTATTTCGGGGAAACTGACGTGACAGTGAATAAAAAGGTGCACGCCGCGCTGGCTCATAATTTGCTGCCCATTGTATGTGTGGGCGAGCGGCTGGAGGAGCGGGAGTCGGGCACCACAGAAGAAGTTGTGCGCGGGCAGGTGCAGGGCTCCCTGGCGGGATTAACCGCCCAACAGGTTGCAGGGCTGGTGGTGGCCTACGAGCCGGTATGGGCCATCGGCACCGGGCGCACGGCCTCGGCGGCTGACGCCCAGCAGGTGAACATGTTCATCCGGGGACTGCTCAGCGACCTGTTTGATGAAGCCGCGGCCGGGGCAGTTCGCATTCAATACGGGGGCAGTGTAAAGCCGGGCAACGCCGCCGAGTTGATGGCCCAGCCCGATATTGACGGAGCTCTGGTGGGCGGTGCCAGCCTGCAGGCTGACAGCTTTGCCGGTATTATTAAAAACGCTGTGGGGAACTCCGGCGCGGGGTGTCAGTGATTAACTTGGCCTTGAAAATTGAGGCTATTGTGGTATCACAAATGCTGCACTAAAAACCCCACAGGACTTTAATTTTGATACCGGGTGATTTTCGCCGGGTGTTAGATTAGTGCCGGTTTTTGTTAGATGATTGAGTTCTAGCAATTTAATGCCATATGGATATGTAAAGATGAAAGTTTAGACATGGTGATTGGCCACTTTCAAAAGTAAGTATTTACGTGTGGTATTTGATCTTATAAAAACAATTAATGATTGGATATGGTATTCGGTTAAAATGCTATATTGAACCAGGTTATAGAGGGAGGAAATGTTTTGGCTGCCAATAAACGGCCCCTGGCGCTCTTTATTTTGGACGGCTGGGGCCTGAGTGAAAAGAAAGAGGGCAATGCCATTGCCCTGGCTGAGACGCCCAACATGGACAAGCTGCTGGCGCAGTATCCCCACACTGTGCTGGGTACCTCCGGTGAAGATGTGGGGCTGCCCGAAGGTCAAATGGGCAATTCCGAGGTGGGACATTTAAACATGGGTGCCGGGCGGGTGGTCTACCAGGAATTGACCAGAATCAGCCGGGTTATCCGGGATCGCTCATTTTACGACAACCCGGTGCTGCTGGAGGCGATGGATAAAGTGCGGGATCGCAAATCCGCACTGCATTTGATGGGTTTGTTATCCGATGGTGGTGTGCACAGCCACATTGAACATTTATATGCCCTTTTGGAGCTGGCCCGTGACCAGGGTTTGTCACGGGTATTTGTGCATGCTTTTCTAGACGGCCGGGACGTGCCCCCGGCCAATGCACGGGATTACATAGTGCCACTTGTTGAACGCATGCGCAAGATTGAGACCGGGCAGGTGGCCACAGTAATGGGGCGTTATTATGCCATGGACCGGGATCGCCGCTGGGAGCGAACCAAAGATGCCTACTATGCTATGGTGCGGGGTGAGGGATACCGGGCTTCATCGGCACTGGATGCGCTGGAGCAGGCTTACGGGCGCCAGGAGACCGATGAATTTGTCAAGCCCACCGTGGTGGTAGACGGGCAGGGCAATCCCGTCGGCCGTGTAGCCGATGGCGACGCTATAATTTTCTTTAATTTCCGGCCCGACCGGGCCAGGCAAATCACCAGAGCCTTTGTGGACGAGGATTTCGATGGCTTTGAGCGGCCTGCCGACCGCCCCGGGGTGCATTATGTTTGTATGACCCAGTACGATAAAACAATCAATGCGCCGGTGACCTACCGTCCCCAGGTGCTGGTCAACACCCTGGGCGAAGTAATAAGTTATTATAATCTCAAACAGCTGCGTTTAGCTGAAACTGAAAAGTACGCCCATGTCACCTTCTTTTTTAACGGAGGTGTGGAAAAACCGAATAAGGGTGAGGACCGGGTATTAATCCCTTCACCTAAGGTGGCTACCTACGATTTACAGCCCGAAATGAGCGCGGAGGCAGTAACCGATGCTTTGCTGGATAAAGTAATGGAGCAGGAATATGATGTGATTATCGTCAATTATGCCAACCCGGATATGGTGGGACATACCGGGATACTGCCCGCGGCCATTAAAGCCGTGGAAACGGTGGACCGGTGCATTGGCCGGGCGGTACAGGCAGTGCAGCAGGCGGGCGGCCTGGTTCTGATTACCGCTGACCATGGCAACGCTGAGACGATGATCGGTGATGCCGGTGAACCGTTCACCGCCCATACAACAGACCCCGTGCCCTTTATACTAGTCAGCCGGGAACACCAAGACGCCAAACTGCGCCCCGGGCGTTTGGAAGACGTGGCGCCCACAATACTGAAGCTGCTCAATATTGAAAAGCCACCCGAAATGACGGGGCACAGCCTGCTGGAAGCAAATTAGCGGCGGTAAGCTAATGGTGCCGCGTCGGGTGCTGTCACTACTTCGCTTTGGTGCCGGGTGTTGAAAGGTTGAAAGTTGGAGGGTTTGGCAAAACAAGTGGTGGTACAGATTGCGCAAATAACTAATTGCTGGATTTTAGGACATGCTATTAAATGCAACGTTAATACAAGTTAATAAAATGTTATTATGTTCCGAGGAGGTTTTTAAATGTCTACCACGATAATTGATGTACTGGCCAGAGAGATACTGGATTCCCGGGGTAACCCCACCGTTGAGGTGGATGTAATGCTGGAGGACGGTACCCTGGGGCGGGCCGCGGTGCCCTCAGGCGCTTCCACCGGGGCTTATGAAGCTGTGGAACTGCGGGATGACGACCCCAAGCGCTATAAGGGTAAAGGTGTTACCAAAGCGGTAGAAAACGTTAACGAAACAATAGCTGCGGAAGTTATCGGCTTTGACGCCGTGGACCAGGCGGGCATTGATTTGACTATGATCGATTTGGACGGCACGCCCAACAAAGGCAAACTGGGGGCTAACGCCATTCTGGGCGTCTCCATGGCTGTGGCCCGGGCCGCGGCCAGGGCGCTGGATCTACCCTTGTACCGCTACCTGGGCGGGACGGGAGGTAGGCTGTTACCTGTACCCATGATGAACATATTAAACGGCGGCAAACATGCCGATAACAACATGGATATTCAGGAATTCATGGTTATGCCGGTGGGAGCCCCGAATTTTGCCGAAGCGCTGCGCATGGGAACAGAGGTTTTTCATACTCTGAAAAGCGTGCTGAAGAAAAAAGGTATGAACACCGCAGTAGGCGATGAAGGTGGATTCGCCCCCAACCTGGGCTCCAACGAGGAAGCCCTGGCGGTGATTGTGGAAGCCATTGAAGCGGCCGGATACCGGCCGGGGGAAGATGTGGCATTGGCCATTGATGCGGCGGCAACCGAATTTTTCAAAGACGGCAAATATGTGCTGGCCGGTGAGGGAGTAACTTATACGGCGGCGGAAATGATTGATTTTTATGCTCGCCTGGCTGAAAAATATCCTATTATATCCATAGAGGATGGTTTGGCGGAGGACGATTGGGATGGCTGGAAACAGTTAACCCAGCGCATCGGTGATAAAGTTCAAATTGTGGGGGACGATTTGTTTGTCACCAACACCGAGCGGCTGGCCCGGGGTATCGAATCCGGTACAGCCAATTCCATACTGATTAAACTAAATCAAATCGGTACCATTACTGAAACGCTGGCGGCCATTGAAATGGCTAAACAGGCCGGCTATACCGCCGTGGTATCCCACCGCTCCGGGGAAACCGAAGACTCCATTATTGCCGACCTGGTGGTAGGCATCAATGCGGGTCAAATCAAAACCGGTGCTCCTTCACGCACCGACCGGGTAGTAAAGTATAACCAGTTGCTGCGTATTGAGGAAGAACTGGCAGGTACGGCACTGTTCAAAGGCCGTCAGGTTTTTTATAACTTACATTAAGTTTCAAGCCGTTCTTAAACTAGCTAACCCTTACTTTCCATAAAACTGGTGTCCCCGACCGGGGACACCATATAATAAGGTTATGTTGTTGCCTAATGCTACCACAGTAGTTTTGTATAATTTTCCAAGTCATTATGCAATCAAGGCAATATATAATTAAGGTATGATAGTTAACAATAAATTGATGGGAATATATTGGTTTTAATACTGCCAGAAGTAAAATCGATACACATTTTAACTGGTACAATGGTGTTGCTTTATCTACCCCGGTATATTAAAATGTTTTTAAGTTAATAAGGGGGAGTAAAATTGGCTGTTGCCGAAATAATTCTAACTATTTTACAAGTAATCCTATGTTTGGGTGTTATAGCGGTGGTTTTGCTGCAATCAGGTAAGAGCGCCGGTTTATCCGGGTCTATTGCCGGTGGGGCTGAAACCTTTTTTGGCAAAAAAAAGGGCCTGGACGATTTTTTAGCTAAAATTACTGTCTTTGTAGCAATTGGATTTGCCGCCACCTCATTAATACTTGTAGTTATTTCAAAATAAAAAATCCGGGATAGTCCCGGATTTTTTATTCGCTTAAATTTAATGCCAGCGAAATGAACGTTATGCTTATGAATAGTATTAATTACGAATTGTTAAATTTTACACACTATGCTATAATTTTTGTGTGGACAATGGGTAAGCTGTTACAAAAAATCATTTGAAGGAGGTGAATTATATAGCCTAATGGCGTAAAGTAGGTTTAGTTAGTAGTTTTATTGTGGTCTTGTAAAAATGTTATTTTAGGGGAAGAGGAGGGTAATTATAAGTGGATTTTAATTTAACTTTGGCGTATTACGCCGCTGGAGCAGGCGCCCTTGCGCTCTTGTTCGCCCTTTTCACGATGTCCCAGGTGCTCAAAGAGAGCATGGGCACACCCAAAATGAAGCAGCTTTCCGAAGCTGTTCAAGAGGGTGCCATGGCGTACATGAACCGCCAGTACAAAACACTTGCACCATTTGCAATTGCAATTTTCGTATTATTATGGGCCGCAGAGTTATTTGTTGAACAAAAACCAGGTTCCCACCTACCCGTAGGTGCGGCATCCGCTATTTCTTTTGCGGTGGGTGCAATTTGCTCCGCCATCGCCGGTTATATCGGCATGAACAGTACTACCAAATCAAACGCCCGTACCGCTGAAGCTGCCCGTAGCTCCGGTTTGGGCAAAGCACTGCAGGTTTCCTTCCGCGCCGGCGCTGTTATGGGTCTGTCCGTGGCCGGTCTGGGTTTGCTGGGTGTTTCCGTGTTATTTATTATTTTCCAAAGCCCGCTGATTATTAACAGCTTCGCCTTTGGTGCATCTGTTATTGCATTCTTCGCCAGGGTCGGCGGTGGTATCTACACCAAAGCCGCTGACGTGGGTGCTGACCTCGTGGGTAAAGTTGAAGCCGGTATTCCGGAAGACGACCCGCGTAACCCCGCTACCATCGCTGACAACGTTGGTGACAACGTTGGTGACACCGCCGGTATGGGGGCTGACTTATTTGAATCCTATGCTGCCACTACCATTGCTGCCATGCTGATTGGTAACACACTGTTTGGTTTCTCCGGTGTTATCTTCCCGCTGCTGGTTGGTGCTGTTGGTATTATCGCTGCTATCCTCGGTACCTTTACCGTACGCACCAGTGAAGGCGGCAACCCGCAGGCTGCTTTGAACGTAGGCCTGTGGAGCACTAATATTATGACTTTGATTGGCACTTGGTTTGTGGCCAAGGCTATTTTCCCGGCTGACGGTATTGCTGAACCGACCGGCGTGGCCTTCGGCAATGTTTCGTTCGGTATTTTTATGGCTGTTGCAGCCGGTTTGATCGTTAACGTAGCTGTTGGTTGGCTTACTGAATACTACACAGCCAACAATAAACCTCCGGTGTTGAGAATTGCCGAAGCTTCCAAGTCCGGCCCGGCTACCAACGTAATTCATGGTCTGGCAGTGGGTATGGAATCTACATTTATCCCCATGCTGGTATTTGCCGGTGCTATTTACTTCTCCTTCTGGGCTGTGTTGTCGAACTCTCCTGAAGGCCAAGCCGCTCTGTGGTCCATCTATGGTATCGCCATGGCTGCTATGGGTATGCTCTCCACCGCCGGTATGGTTGTGGCTATGGACTCCTTTGGTCCTGTGGCTGACAACGCCGGTGGTATCGCCGAAATGGCCGAGCTGCCCCCCGAAGTTCGTGAGAAAACTGATAAACTGGATGCCGTGGGTAACACCACTGCCGCTATTGCCAAAGGTTTCGCCATTGGTTCCGCCGCTCTGACCGCTCTGGCTCTGTTCAGCGCTTTCGTTGACGGCGTTAAGCATAATCCCAACATGCAAGAAGGTCTTGCAGCTACCGGCGGAAACTTTATCGTTAACCTGACCGACCCCATGGTTCTGGTGGGTGTGTTCATCGGTGGCGCAGTTCCCTTCCTGATCGGTGCCCGCACCATGCGTGCTGTGGGTGAAGCTGCTTTCGGAATGGTGGAAGAAGTTCGCCGCCAGTTTCGTGAAATCCCCGGCATTATGGAAGGTACCGGCAAGCCTGACTACGCTCGCTGCGTGGACATCGCTACCCGTTCCGCTATCAGTAAAATGATCTTCCCCGGCGTTGTAGCCGTTATCGTTCCTCCTATCGTAGGTTTTGGCCTTGGTGCCATGGCTCTGGCCGGTTTCCTGGGCGGCCTGACCACCACCGGTGTGCTGCTGGCCCTGTTCCTGGCCAATGCCGGCGGTGCTTGGGACAATGCTAAGAAATACATTGAAGGCGGCGCACTGGGCGGTAAGAAGAGCGAGCCGCACAAAGCTGCTGTTATCGGTGACACCGTTGGTGACCCCTGTAAAGACACCTCCGGTCCCGCTATGAACCCGCTGATCAAAGTGGCAGGTACCATTTCCCTGATCCTTGGTCCCCTGCTCACCAGATTGTAATAAGCAAAAAAAGCCGGGCTTTGTGCCCGGTTTTTTTTTGCCCTTTGCTGCTTAATGGTAATTGGTTTTTATAAGCTTTTGTAATGGTAATTGAAATAACAAAAGCAATATGTTACGTAAAATATTGTTTTATAATTTTATAATCAGATGATATCAAGTTGATAATGAAACCTTCAGTTAGAAATTCGGGGTGCAGGCGGAGGTATTTTGAGCGTTAGAAACAAAGCATCGCGGCATGATGATTTAATACGGCGGATACGTTGTTGCATTAGCCGGTCAGCTACTTACCGCCCAGAGGTGCAAACATAGATAAAAAAGCCGCCAAGACCAGTAGTGCCAAAGTAATAATGCGCCAAATGCGCACACCCCTTGTGCGTATTTTTCTCTTACTCATGGGTATCAGGCTGGCTGCAAAAACAAAGGCAATTAAAGCGACGATTAATGTCAAGCTGTTTTCCACTGAATATCCTCCCCCAAAATTGATGATCATGTCAAAATTATAAATGTAAAATTATATCAGGTTTTCAAGGTCGGTAAAAGCATGCATGCCTCACCGCTTTGTTAAAGTGATTATAAAACTTTTTGTTTTGAAATACCAGCCTTTGATGTTAAACGGAAAACATTAAGATATTTGTATACTTATTTATAACCCGGGCACAATAATGATAAATACAAGAGCGGAGGGGGTTTTTTTGGATTATAGTGATCCCGGACAGCGTTACAATAAGGGTATGAGCTATGATGAAAAAATTAACTTTTCATACGAGCTGGAACAAGAGATTGTGGAAAACAAAGAAGAGCTTGCCGGGCTAAAAGAACACGTTGAAGATGATGAACGTATAGAAGATTTGGAAGAACGCATTAGAAAAAGTGAAAAACTGCTGCAGGATGTGCAAAACGATATCCACAGGCTTTAGTTGCCAGCTGTGGAGTTGCAAACTGTGGTTGCCCGTTCCCGGCTTTTGCCGGGTTTTTGTTTTGTTACGGTGATTATAATAAAAGTATTGATATATGGAAAAAATTGACTCGTTAAGGGCTATGCCATGTGTACCGTGAAACTGCTTATGGAGAATATATATGCCTTACGCCCGCCAGGATCTTCGGTGCAGGAAAGAATGACTGGCTATTTTATAAGTTTCGCCTTGCAGGTAACTATTGCCACAGTGGGGTATAATATGTAATGATAGTGTCCTGGGGGTGAAGCTTTTGCAAAGTAGAGTCAGGGGCAGCGATCATATGTGCTTTGGCTGTAGCCCGGCTAATCCGATTGGCCTTAAGCTAAAATTTAAAATGGATGGCGACTTGTGTCGTACTGAGTTCGAAGCAGGGGAAGAGCATCAGGGCTGGACAGGCTATATGCATGGTGGTCTAATTACTGCTTTGCTGGATGAAACAATGGTCTGGTGGCTATGGTTGAAGGATATTTCAATTATGACGGTGGAAATGAACACCCGCTACAGCATTGGGGTGCCTATAAAAACCAAGCTAGTAATTGAATCGTGGTGCGAAGAGGAGAAAAAAGGACGCTTATTTTTAATGGCCGGGCGGATAGTGCTGCCAGACGGTAAAGTGGCCGTTAAAGCCAGCGCCAAGTTTATGAGAGTTGATCCGAAGCAAATATAAATATGGTTGGAGGTAATCAGTATGACCAGAGAAGAGGCATACAAACTTTTAAAGCAGCATTTGAAGAATAAAAATTTAATTAAACACTCACTGGCTGTGGAGGCCGTAATGCGGCACCTGGCCAAGCATTTTAACGAAGACGTGGAAAAGTGGGGCCTGGCAGGACTGTTGCATGATATTGACTACGACCGTACGAAAGGCGACCCGCAAAGACATAGCATGGAGGGCGCGGATTTACTGGCGGAACAAGGTCTGTCCGAAGATATAGTTTATGCTGTACGGGTACATAACGAAGCGCATGGCTTGCCCCGCAATACGCTTATGGACAAGGCTTTGTACTCCACCGATCCGCTAACGGGATTAATCGTAGCGGGAGCGCTGATTAGGCCGGAGAAAAAGCTGACGGCTGTAGATGTGGAATTCCTGAGAAAAAGGTTTGGAGAAAAGGCTTTCGCTCGTGGTGCAAACCGTGAAATAATTGCCGCCTGCTCGGAAATGGGCCTGGAACTTGAGGAGTTTCTTGCTCTGGGGCTGGAAGCTATGCAGGGTATTGCAGATGAAATGGGGTTGTAACCGGTTGACAAATAAACAGATAATGATATAATTAATAATTACCTGATATCATTAGATGATATATGTAAGGTATCATTGAAACATTAAGCGGATTAACAAGCCCTAGCCTTTAAAAATCGGCAGGGCTTTGATTATCGAGGTGATTATCATGTCGGCCAAAGCCATAGTTAACCGCAAGGCACGCCATGAATATCATATTGATGAAACCTACGAGGCCGGTATTGCCCTGTCTGGTACGGAAATTAAGTCCATCCGAGCCGGCAAGGCCAATTTGCAGGACAGCTATGCCCGGATTGAAAATGGCGAACTGGTGTTGTATAATATGCATATCAGTCCTTATGAACAGGGCAACCGGTTTAATCACGAGCCCAAGCGGCCGCGCAAGTTACTGATGCACAAGCGAGAAATCATGCGATTGTACGGTCAGACCAGGGAAAAAGGTCTTTCTCTAATTCCCCTTAAGGTATATTTTAAAAATGGTAAGTGGGCTAAAATCGAGCTGGCTCTGGCAAGGGGCAAAAAGAAGTTTGACAAGCGGGAAGACATCGCGGCCCGGGACGCCAAAAGGGAAATGGACCGGGCTATGAAGGACCGGCAGAGGCAGTAGTTGTGTGGATTTAGCTACGTGAAACTTGGTTGCACAAGCTTAGCTGTGCAAGTTTTATATAATAGTAATGCAACCTAATTTAACAAATTTATGCATATTTGATATTTTAATTATGGGGGCGAAATGGTTTCGACGGGGGAAGTTGTGGCAGGATAAGCGAGCCGGGGTTCCATCAGCCCGTTAAACGGTGGACAGTTAATATAACTGCCAACGAAGAAAATTACGCTCTAGCTGCCTAATTGCAGCTAGCATCCCACCCGCACTTGCCTGTGGAGCGGATCATGGGGTGTCATATTAGCAGGCTTACTCTTTAGCCAATTCTCGGAGGCTAAAGAGGACATTCATCGAGATAGCTCCAGCGAAGCCTGGTTGTGGGCGCCAACGGAGCGAAGTTTAAAACACAATCTATGCTCGTAGAAGGTCTTGTGGCTCTTCTTTCGGACGGTGGGTTCAACTCCCCCCGCCTCCACCAAAAACCTAGTAATATCAAGGGTTTCAGGGTTTCCAATACGAGGCAAAAATTGCCGAGTTCGATGGAGTAAAAAAACCTAATTTTAGTCATTCGAACACCCCGGTTAAATGTGAAGAAGGGGTGTTTTTTCATGTCCGTTTCCAAGAAAAAAACCAGGGTGATAAAACTGGTTGAAGACCATGAAACAACCTGGGAAGAGGCTCTCAAAGAATACTTATTATGGAAAAAAGCTGAAGGAAGGTCAGAACGGACTTTAAAAGATTACGGCTTCCATGTAAAAATATTTTTCACCCGTTTTACTGGCAACCCGTTATCCGATTATGAATTACTTGAAAGAAATATAATTGAATATATGGCCGAAGACGTTAAACCGGCCTATTACAACAACAAGCTGGTATATTTGAAAACATTCTTTGGCTGGTGTGTTAAGAAAAAATATTTGTCGGGAAACCCCCTAAATGATTTTAAACGGCGGAAGGCAGATTCCAGGATTGTACAGATTGAGCCGGAGTTTATAAAAAAATTACTATCATTGCCTGACCAAAAAACTTTTCCAGGACTACGCGATTATTCACTTATATTGCTTCAACTTGATACTGGTATCAGACCTAAAGAGGCATTATCATTACTTGTTACAGACATAAACTTTAACTCGTTGGAGGTTTATGTAAGGGCGGAAAATGCTAAAACAAGAATTGCCCGGACACTGCCAATAAGCCTAATTACGGCCAAAGCAATCCAGAAATTAATAGTCGCCCAAAGGGGATTTTGTTTTTGGTTATATTACAGTAATTCCGAAATCAGTTAATGTGCATTTCCTTTCATATATATGATAAATTCTAGCTATTACATTCATATAATCTATATTAAATGATTTATACTTTTATATTTCTAGGTTGCAATCACTAATACCGGGTGATAAGCATGGCTGCTTGCATCATTCACACAGATAGGGTTACCCTGACACTAACATTGAGGGAAGACACGGTATTATCACGACATTAAGTTAATGTAGTTAACTAATGTCTATTATTTTAAGCTATTGTTATATTGAAAAAAATCATCAATAGGTCTTAACCAGTTGTTTTTCATAACCTTAGAGGCTAACTCTTTATCTCTATTTTCAAATGCTTTAATAATTACCTCATGCTCCTCAATAGAAGTTTTTGATAATATGATAGTCTTATAGAAAAATAAACGGCGAACATGGGCTTGGAGCATTGCAATAATATTCATCATATATGGGTTATTGATTATTTTAACAATACATTCATGGAACTGCTCGTCGAGTTTTAGAGCAGAATAATAATCGGAGATAGATAATGCATCCGCAAAAGCCTTGTTAATACTCCGTAACTGTTCAAATGTTTTTTCATCAATGATAGAAGTAGCCAACTCAGCAGATAAAGCCTGCAACACAGCCAACGGCGGTAGTACTTTTGAAATATCCTTCGGCTCAATTACGGTGACTCTTGTTTCCTTGCCAGGATACATTTCTACAAAGCCTTGAGTCGCAAGTAGTTGTAATGCTTCACGAACAGGTGTGCGACTTATTCCTAAAGCCCTGGATAGTTCTGTATCATTTAGCTTTTCTCCTGCGTGAAGAGTACCATCTATAATCCATGCTTGCAGTTGAGAGAAAGCACGGTCTTTGGCGGATAATCGAGCAGGTGTCTCAAAGTTTTCAGGTACTGGCATAGAAGCTCACACCTTTCTTTAATAGGTTAATTGTAATTTCTAGTATATTACATCTAAATATTTAATGCAAATATGTAGCATGTAATATATTGCATACTGCCAAATAGTGTGCTACAATCAAACCATTACATTTCCATATATTTTTTGGGGCGGGAGGGGGTCATTAATTGTAAAATATGCAAAATATTGTTTCTTATTTAACGATTACAACAGTGATGGTTATGATGCCCGGTACAGATACTACGATGGTGGTTAAAAATACCTTGGCAAAAGGAGTTAAAGGCGGTCAGGCAACTACTCTTGGAATTGCTTCAGGACTTGTTGTGCATACAATGACGGCAATATTGGGACTTTCTGCAATTATATCAAGCTCGCCTCTATTGTTTGAAATAATCAAATATGCAGGCGTGGCATATCTATTTTATCTTGGTGTTACCACGCTGGTTTCCACTAAGCGTGGGTTGGCTTCCACAATTGCCACGACAAGCAATGAAGTGGTAACTGATATTGACTATAGCCAAAACAAATCCAGTTATATACAAGGTTTATTTTCAAACGTTTTAAACCCGAAGTCTTTTGTTTTTTATTTCACTTTCCTTCCACAATTTATTGAAACAAATAAAAATTATTTTACACAACTTGTATTTCTTGCAAGCATTCTAATAATTTTTGCTATGGTATGGTTCTTTATTTTGACCTTTCTTCTTGACCTTGTCAGAGTCTGGCTCAAAAAACCTATTATCATAACTACTATTCAACGTGTCTTAGGTGGAATATTGATTATTTTTGCATTTAAGCTAGTATTGGAAAAGATATAACAAAGATGATTGTAATAATTAAATCAATTTGAATTTGTGGGCGAACAACACATACATATCCACGGGTAATTAGAGCAAAGAAGATACTAAATTTATTTACTCTATTATAAATAATGGACTAACCCATATTAGGAAAAGGCACGATGTAAAGCATGTTATTAACCATTCATTAGGTGCTTAGTTTGTGAATGAAGGAAATATTCCGATGAAAATAAGCGTTATTAGAACTACGAGAACCGGCCTCAAAATTTTGCTTAGGCCAGTTGAAGAAACAGATAAATTGTTAGTTAAAGATTTTTTAAATAATCTTTCAGTAGAAAGCCTACGCTACCGTTTTTTATCATTATTAAATAATATGTTAGATGACTTTTTGTCAAAATTTTTTATTTTTAATTTTAACTTAGAAATAAAAATTTTGGTCTTAATTGAGAGAAATAAAAAGGAAGAACTTGTAGGAATCGGACAGTTTCATATAGATTCAGATGATTCTTTAGCCGAAGTTGCCCTTGTCGTAAGTGATAATTATCAGAACAAAGGAATTGGCAGGGAATTATTAACATACATGATGCAACTTGCAATAAATAGGGGACTGAAAGGCTTTGAGGGCATTGTACTGACGAACAACAGGTCAATACTACACATATGCGCAACAATGGGTTTTGGTACTTTTGAAAAAACACTTAGATCGCACGGAGTGTATGAATTAAAAATGTATTTTTGATTAACCGCAACCTTTTGCAAATATTGGTATTGACAAGTCGATTGCTGGCCTTAAAATACTGGGCAGGGAAGAAATAGATCGCCCTAAAACTCATATAATTGCTAACAAGGAGACAGTAAATCAGGCCGGATTATTGACAAATATAGCAAAACGGGGGAATAAAGCCCCCGCTTTTTACTTTTTCATTCCACTTATTTTGAAGTAAATGTGAATAGTCCCCACGAAAAGCCCCAGGTTAATCCCCCAGAAAAAGTATTTTATACTTTCCAGTGTATCCCATAACATGTATTCCGCCGAAGTCATAATCTCCCACCCTTTTTGGGATGTAACGTGATGAGGGACAGGCCCCCTTTGGGAGGTTCTGGAAAGCCGGTTAGGCTTTCCAGAACCTCCCCGAGCACGGACCCCCTCGTCCGGGCGTAAGCCCGGCAATTTCCCCTCGCAAACACAGGTTTGCTGTGATATAATAATGGTATGAAAAACCAAACTTGGAAGTCAACAGGCACAGCAGTTTACAACATCAACTATCACTTTGTATGGTCAACCAAGTATCGCAAAAAAGCGCTAACACCGCCCATCGAAGAAACCCTAAAGGCGGTTATCATTGACCTTTGCGAGGGGCACGGATATGAGCTAATCACAATGGAGGTGATGCCGGATCATGTGCATATTTTCCTATCCGCGCCCCCGAAGATAGCCCCGGCGGTAATTGCTAAAATACTCAAAGGAGCCAGTGCCAGGATGCTATTCACCCAGCACCCGGAGCTAAAGAAGAAACTATGGGGCGGTCACCTGTGGAACCCGTCCTATTACGTGGGTACCGCCGGTGACATGTCCAAAGAGACTATCCAGCGCTATATCGAAACCCAAAAGGAAGGCGGTGAAGCCGGTGCTGCTTACTGAGAAGGTCGTCCTTTCACCGACCCCAAAACAGGAACAGTGGCTCTGGCAAATGAGCATGGCCGCCACAGAGCTGTATAATATCGCCCTGCAACAGCGCAGGTGGCACTTTTACCGGCATCACGGCACCGCCCAAAGCCTAAGTTATACCTACCAGAACAGCCAACTGGTAGAGTTAAAAAAAGCGTTCCCTTGCTTCAAACAACTTTACAGCCTGGTCGCCCAAGAGGTCCTGAGGCTAGTTAACAAAGACTATCGTTCATTCTGGGGCCGTTTAAAAAACCAGCGGCTAAACGGCGATGAGGTTACCGCACGGCCACCCTGGTTCAAAAGTGCACTTAAATACTTTACGCTACCCTATATTCAAAGCGGTTTTGAGCTGGACGGTGAATATTTGGTAGTTTCCGGCGGCATGGAGTCTTATAAAACCAGCAAAGGCAAAACAAAGCGTCGTCAGTATAAAGAACGCATCAAGATCGAAGGCTACCGTAACCTGCCGGACAATATCCATAGTCTGACCATCTCCTACGAGAAGGGCAAATATTATGCCAACCTGGTGTATGAAATAACCCCTGCCAAGCTGGGCAGCGAACGCCCCCTAAAGGTTGTCGCCTTTGACCCCGGCGTTAAGACGTTCCTGACCGGGGCCACCGACAGCGGGTGCCTTATAGAGGTACACTCTACCGTTAATCGCAGCACCAGGTACTTCGACAAAGAAATCGACCTCGTAAAATCCAAGCTCGACCGGTGCAAGAAAGGTTCCCGGCGCTGGAAGAGACTAAAAAAAGCGCTAAGCACACTTTATCAGCGTCGTGCGGGCCAGGTTAACGGTACCCTGCACGCCACAGCAAAACTACTGGCTAACAGCCGTCACGATATTATTTCCGTTGGTAGTCCCAACAAACTGGGGATGGTATCAAGCGACCCGGTCAAAGGTAAAGGCAACCAACGTATCAACCGTGCCGTACAGAATAACTGGCCCCATAAGAAGTTCCTCGGCTACCTCGGCTATAAGACAGAAAGCCGCGGTAAGTATACTCACAAAGCCGACGAACGGTATAGCACCCAGACGTGCTCTAATTGCGGCAACCGGCAGAAACTCAAGCCCACGATACGCACCTACAAATGCCCCAAATGCACTATGGTGCTAGGTAGGGACGATAACGCCGCAATCAACCTGCTGAATAACTTATTAACCAGCTTCTACAGGCCGAAAGTGAACTACAGGGACTATCGTAAGAAGATATATAGCCGTACCCTAAGTGGTCAGTGGTATGTGGCCTATAAGAAGGTTGGCTAAACCTAAAAGTTATTGCCTCTTGTGGCCGGGCCATATCGAAAGGTATGTGCCGTAGCAATACGGAAATCTTTGGGATGCTGAAAAAAGCTCCCGGCTCTAAGTTGACTATCTTGGGTTAACTTGGATGCCCCTCACTTAGTGAGGGGGGGAGGTCACAATAATTCATCCAGGTATTTATTGCAAGAACCCTATTGAATAGGGTATAATAATCCTATCCAGTAGGGCATGACCTTAGAAGGTGTTTACATGACAAGGGAATTTGTGATTTTGCCGGAGTTTGAAAAGTCTTGGAATAAAATGGGTTTAACTGCCGAGAATTTAAGGGAGCTTGAAATTTATCTTTGTTTACATCCTGAAAACGGTGATGTTGTTCCAGGTACAGGAGGATTAAGAAAGTTACGCTGGAGTGCACAGGAAAAGGCAAAAGAGGTGGCGCTAGGGTAATATATGTTGATTTTGCATATTATGAAAAAATCTATCTACTAGGTGTATATCCCAAAAGCGTGAAAATTAATTTATCTGAAACTGAAAAGGCGGAAATTAAAAGGTTAATAAAAATTTTAGAGCAGGAATTAAAAAATAAGTAATACTAAAAAGGGAAGTGATACTATGGGCGTATACGATAGCATTGTTAGAGGGCTTAACGAGGCTATTGAGTATGAAAGGGATAATCTGAAAGGTGTCAAAACCCATACAGTAAAAATATCACCTTTGCCTCTTTATAAGGCAAAGGAAATCAAGAAAATACGTATAAGTTTGAACTTATCTCAAGTTGCGTTTGCAAATATCGTAGGGGTTTCAAAAAAGACAGTAGAGGCTTGGGAGAGCGGAAGAAATATACCTAAAGGGTCTTCTTTAAGAATGCTTGAGATGCTTGATAAAAATGGCCAGGATATGGTTAAAAGATACGTGATTACGCAATAGCATTAAATAGTCAAGTTATAGATCTAATTATAATATCGGACTGTCCTCCAATAAACCAGGGTTAAGACGGTACGGATCAGCAAAAAAAAGGATGGATTAAAGTGGATTAAGGCCGTGGATCGCTGTAATACAAGGATATAAAAGGAAAGCCTATGACTGTGCATACGTTGACAAGTGGTCCGCTTCCACCAAAATTTGTAAGCAATGGTTATAAACAGTTATAATCTTGGTAGATGGGGTGGCCGCAAACTCTTGATTGTTAGTGTTTGCGGCTTTGACGTCTCTGTTACCATAAAATCTAATATTCGGTTACTGTTCGGGTAGGACTTATTTGATACTTTCATTATAACTGTTGTTGGCATTATACGTCATAAAATTTTATTTTTCAAATCATTGTCAATTTTTTTAAAGACATCATGGGCTCTCCACCGCGAATTTAATTTATGAAATTAAATAATTCTTTCACAATATACCATTAGGCTTTATAACAACAATTATTTCATCTTACTTAGCCAGTCAGAGCATGGGATAGTTAAAAAATAACCTACTTAATTCTGTTACTTTAGAGGTATATTGGCAATAAGTGGAGAATTATATCCCTAATAGTTTATTGCAAAAAAAGGGCTTTTATTGGTTTTGATTTTGATCATGATGAAGACTTGCGGAACTTGTTAGTTGGTGTAATTTAGGAAGGATAAAAGCACACTTTATTTTACACACTCAAATTAGCTCAACATTCGTAACCGGAAGTAGAGTATTTACATGAAAAGATTATGCTAAATTGTAAGGTACATTGCTGGCTGAACTCGTAGGAAAACACTGATAATAGCAGGCTTAAAGATATATTAAAATACAAATTGATTTATCACCGAAATAGGTAGGCAAATCAACTCTAAAAGTAGAGATGTTCTTTATCTTTACTTTTTGTGTAAGATTAGGTAGTATATGTTAAATGAATAGCCTTCTCCGTTTACTAAAAGAAGTGTGCGAGAGCCATGTTCTACGGGAGAAAATATTAATCGTATCTAGTTATAGCGCGGGGCGTACTGGATAGCTTTGCCAAGCTGAAATTTTGCCAACACTCGGGTGAACCGCGAGACTATCATTTGATAAAAGGATAGGTGAGGGGCAAGATGAATTTCGAAATGTCAGCGTTAAAACAACTGATTGGAAGCCACGAAGACTGGTTGATGAAAAGGCTGTTTCACTATGCTATTAAACGCAATTATGCAGAGGGTTCGGCTGCGCTTGAAGAGGCATGGCGCAATTGTGTCGCCGGACTTTCCGGCGCCATCTTAGAAGGCATTGATACAAAATACCCTAACTTCGAATTTGGACCCGAGCATAATTTTAGGAAGGATCCATTATGTCGTTTTATTGTGGATACAGCCAAGAGACACCGGGAAAGAGGCGTCAGTCTGCAGATGTTTCATGGACTGATGGTCTATTATAAAGAAGCTTGGCTGGATTTGGTCAGATATGCTAAATTCGATAAAGCGTATGAAAATGAATGCTTGCATATAGTTACCCGCATGTTCGACCATTTTATGATTGCATTTTGCTCCGAATGGTCTGAGACTGAGCAAAGCGGGCAAATAGAAGAACTGCAAATTCGGAATCGAAGAATAATAGTAGAAAAAAACAGATTTTTAACAATCTTTGAAAGCGTGCCTAACCCGGTATTTATTATAGACGATGAACACAAAATCGTTAATTTTAATTTTGCCGCAGCGGTAATGATAAATGCTGCCGAAAGTCATGGCGATCAATATTACTATTCAGGGGAGAACCCTCCGGACGCCCCGGTTGAAAATGCTAATCCGATTATTGGCAAAAAGATTACCTGTTTCTTTCCCTGGCTGACCGATGATCTTAATGCTTTTATCGCCGGTAATGAGTCCTCCGTCAGCTTAGAGATGAAGGTGGAAACAAATAAGGGAGTTCAATATTTTAGCATTAAGTTATCGAGAAGGGTAGATGTAAGTAAAACTTTCCTTGGCGGTATTATTATCTTTGAAGATATTACCGAGAAAAAGCTGGTTTTAGAGGAATTGCGGAAGGCGAAAGAAGCTGCTGAAGCGGCCAATCAAGCTAAGAGCGTTTTTCTTGCCAATATGAGCCATGAACTTCGTACGCCGATGAATGCTATTTTAGGGTATTCACAGTTGATGCAAAGAGAAGAGGGCTTGCAAGCCGAACACCGAGAGTATTTAAATATCATCAATCGCAGCGGAGAACATCTTTTGGCTTTGATTAATGATGTGTTGGAGATATCCAAAATTGAAGCCCGGCGTATTAGTTTAAAACCTATTACATCTGACATTCATATCCTTCTTTATGACTTGGAAAAGATGTTTCGGATCAGAACTAATGCCAAGGATTTACAGTTTAATTTGAATGGTATTAATGAAATCCCGCGTTATATAATAGCTGATGAGAATAAGTTGCGTCAGATATTAATCAATCTACTGGGAAATGCAGTTAAATTTACCCGGGAAGGCGGTATTAACGTACGGGTGGCGGCAATTCATGAACAAGATAAAATACATTTGGCAGTAGAAGTTGAAGATACGGGTATGGGAATCGAAGAAAGTGAGCAGGACAAATTATTTCAATATTTTGAACAAACAGCCAGTGGTAGGAAAATGCAAGGTGGAACTGGTTTGGGGTTGGTTATAAGCCGAGAGTACGCCCGGATGATGGACGGTGATATCACTGTAAGAAGCCAATTTGGCAAAGGCAGCATTTTTCGTTTGGAGATAGTTGCCAAGGAGGGAAGGGCTGCCGATGTTGCAGGAATATCTGATAAATACCGTGTAATTGGCTTGGAGGCTGGGCAAGGAAAGCCCCGTATACTGATTGCGGAAGATGATTCTGATAGCCGGAGTTTACTTGTTCGTCTTCTCAGGAGAATTGGTTTTGAAGTGCGGGAAGCCGATAATGGCTTGGAAGCGATAGAGGTTTTCGCGCAGTGGCAACCTCATTTTATTTGGATGGACCTTCGCATGCCGATAATGGACGGGCTTGAAGCAACTAAAAAAATTCGTGCTATGCAAGAGGGCGCATACGTTCCAATTGTCATACTTTCGGCAAGTGTGTTGGAAGAAGAAATACAACCTATTCTAAAAGATGGTTGTACTGATTTTGTACGGAAGCCTTACCGTGAACAGGATATTTTTGAAGCTATGGCTAGGTATCTAGGGATCAAATATGTTTATGAAGGATTATCCGGGGAAGAGCCTATGGAAGTTGATTACAATGTTGAGCAACTCATTAAATCCTTGTCTCCTGCGCTTTATAACGAATTACATGATGCGGTTTTGCGACTGAATGCCAATAAAATAGAAGAAGTGATTGATAAAATTATCATGGAAGATGCTGTTCTTGGTAGTATATTCAAAAAAAATGCTGAACAATTGGACTATGATAGGATATTGACGGTACTTGAAAATTAGTGGCGATAAATATTGTGGAGGAAAGAACCTGCCAACTGCAAGAAGCTATCGAAAACTGAGAAAAACGAAAAAAGGAACTTGAATATCTTATTGATTGAGATAAAGGGAACGAGTCAGGAGGAGAATACATGTATTATGATTTAGGGAAAAAAGATTTACCCCGTATTCTTGTTGTTGACGATGTGCTGGCTAACCTCAATCTGCTTACGGATATTCTTACCAACCATGGCTATCAAGTGCGTCCCGCCAACAGCGGAAAATTGGCAATGAGATTTATGGCGGTGGAGTTACCGGATCTTATCCTTCTTGATGTTAAAATGCCGGAAATGAATGGATATGAAGTTTGCCGGCATCTCAAAGCCGACGAACGGAGCCGTAATATACCGGTAATATTCATCAGCGCCCTTGACAATGTTACCGACAAAGTCCACGGTTTTAATGCTGGAGGAGTTGACTACATCACCAAGCCCTTTCAGGCAGAAGAGGTGTTGGCCAGGATTAAAACACACCTGTCATTACGTCGTTTGCAAAGGCAATTAGAAGAGCGAAATATTCAACTGCGACAGGAGATTGCCTGGCGCAAGCAGATGGAGAAAGCGCTTCAGGAATCGGAAGAAAAGTACCGGACCGTTTTTGAAACCACCGGTTCCGCTACAGCAATTATTGAGGAAGATACAACCATATCATTGGTTAATGAAGGATTTTGTAAGATCTCCGGTTATTCTAAGGAAGAAATAAATGATAAGAAAAAGTTCAGAGAATTCTTTGTTGACGATGATCTTATAAGAGTTGAGAAGTATCATCGTTTGCGAAGGGTTGCTCCGAATCAAGTTCCTAATAGCTATGAATCTCGGTTTATTGACAGACAGGGCAATATTAGAAATATCCTAATAAATGTTGCCCTGATTCCGGGAACAAAGAAAAGTGTGGCATCCATAACGGATATTACAGATTTCAAGCAAATGGAAAAGGAAATCGTTCGCCTTGACCGGTTGAAATTAATAGGAGAAATGGCTGCTGGGATTGCTCACGAAATTAGAAACCCGATGACCACTGTACGCGGTTTTTTGCAGTATTATAAAAGTAAAAAAGAATTTGAGCAGAATAGGGAACATTTTGATCTCATGATCGAAGAACTAGACAGGGCTAATTCAATAATCACGGAATACCTGTCTGTGGCCAAGAGCAAATCTGCAGATTTAAAGCTCCATAACTTTAATCAAATCGTGGAGACCTTGTTGCCGTTAATTCAAGCTGACGCCATAAACTCGAACAAGTATATTCAATTAGAACTGTCGGAGATTGCGGATTTACTTTTGGACGAAAAAGATATTCGCCAACTGATTATTAATCTTGTTCGAAACGGGTTGGAAGCGATGTCTCCTGGTGGACACCTAACAATAAGAACATTCACTGATGATGATGAAGTAGTATTATCGGTGCAGGACCAGGGTTTGGGAATAAGCAATGCAAATATAGAGAAAATTGGCACACCTTTTTTCACTACCAAAGATAACGGTACAGGTTTAGGGCTTGCTTTGTGTTACAGTATCGCTGCGCGGCATAATGCTATAATAAATATACAAACCGGTCCTAATGGTACTACCTTTCTTGTCCGATTCAAAATTAATGGGTCTGTCAACCTTTTTGTGTAAACTCCAAAGGGAGCATGAAGAAGGCAATGCGATTTCTGAAACGCATTGCCATGAGCAACCCGAATATCTTTTACCACTTGTAGATAGGGCTATTGCCCGCGATTGGATAACAAGAGCCGAATGAAGGGAGACTTTCACGTTCGGTTATGTGAGAGACTGGGGGTGAAATTCCCGAGGTCTACTCAACCAAAATCTACAGGAGTTAAAATCTAAAACTTTAGCTGCTTTGGCTATTAATCTTGTTGCTTACTATTTCATAATCTCAAATATAACCTTAGCTATTTCAATGTTGTCAATATATTTGCCGCGGACAGGGTCAGTTTCATCTGCATAACTCTTAAATAACCTGGCAGCATCACCCTTGGCAAAGAACGGAATTAGACTGTTGGTATGACTGCCGCTGTTCCATTGCATACCCGGTAAGTTTCCGGCGTTATTGTTTACCAGGGGCTCCCAGGTAGGGTCTGATCCAGGGCCGGTAAGGTAGCCGGTTTCATGGTCCCCGGTTACTATCAATAAGGTTTCACCCCAATTACTGTTCTCTTTAACCCAATCTACCACTGCTTCCACAGATTTATTAAAATCAATTTCTTCTTCAATAACACGGCCAGACTGGTTGGCATGGCCGGCCCAGTCAATCGCTCCGCCTTCTATCATCAGGAAGAAACCGTCAGAGTCATTGTCCAGCACGTTTAAGGCACCCTTAGTCATTTCAGCCAGGGTGGGTGCATTTTGGTTCATTGGTACGGCGTAAGGTTCAGCTTTGTCATCGCCACTACGGCCTTGTTGAAGTGTTGTAAAGACTTGGGGTACGCCAATGACTCGCTCAGGGGTTTTATCATCAATTAAATCAATAAACTCATCTTTTGTTTGTATTAGTGTCCAGGGGTCAGCAATACCGTCACCGTTAGCATCGGCAACTTCAAGGGTCCCATCTACCAAACCTTGCCAGGTCGCTTCTCCGCCAACATATTTAAAGGTATTAGGAGCAGTTATCTGTTGCCCGTTATTGTCAAACCATGGGTTTCCAGCACCCATAATAACATCGGTTGCACTATCTTTGATCATTTCGTTAGCAATTCCGGAATAATCATTACGACTAGCATTATGTGCCACAAAACCAGCAGGGGTAGCGTGACTTAATTGGACACTGGTGACTACGCCGGTAGCTTTGCCCAATTCTTCCGCCCGCTCGGCAACGTGTTTTAAAGAAGTACCATCGATGCCTACGCCGATAGCCGCATCGTAAGTTTTTACGCCGGTGGACATGGCCGTGGCAGCAGCCGCTGAATCAGTAGCGCCGCTTTTTACATAATCAAAGCTGCCCCAAGCCAGGTTAGGATCATATGAACCTTCAGAGTAAGTGCTCATACCGTATTTAACCGGGAAGTGCTCGTACACCTGACCGCCAGTTTTGCCGTATTGATACATGCTGGCGGTGTCAAGTTGATTATAACCACATCCATCACTGATCATTACAATAATATTTTTTGCCAGAGGTTTATCCTGCGCCACCAGGTCTTTAGCCAGGGCTGCGTTGGGCATTGCAGCGGTTAAAAGTAAACTGCCAGATAGAATCAAGGAAGTTGCTTTCTTTTTTAAATTATAAAATTTCATTTTTATACTCCTTTCATTCTCCAGATAGATCTTCGGAAATAATCAATTGTAAATAATCAAAATTACTTAAATTAATTTCTAAGCATATCACCTCCCAGGGACTATCTTAAACCGTTAATGTTAATTTCGAGATTAATTTAAGTAAAGGCTCGTTGAATAATTGGTAAAAATATTGTAAATTGCAAACCCAGTAAATTTATACTAGGCGACAAAAAAAAGACCGGGAAGATATTTGTCTTTTCCCGGTTATTATATTAATTACAAAAATTTCAAAAAGATGCAAGGTGAAATATACCCTGCGTCTTTTTTGGGGAATTAAATAGAGTGTATCAATTAATGAATTTTAATTAGGACAAAAAAACCCTCCTTACAGAGGGATGTAAAAGGAAATTGAGGGAATTGGTTGTTAGGTACACTGGTCATTATATATCCAGCGCAAACTGAAGCCTATTGGTTGTACTTGCTTAGTATGGTGCTGATGACTGCTGATGTAGTTGTGAAAATTTCATAATTGTTATAGACATATAATAGTAACATTGTTTTAAGAACTAATTAATTATGTGTTAATCATTGGTTAAGATAATAATTTTTTAGTAAAATGAAATAACCGATTATATCAAAGAAGCCGTCCGGATTTAAAATCCTAAAACTGTATTATGATTTTGTAATTATGTTATGGATACTTAACCTAAAATTTATATAAATCATACTTGTGATTAATATTTTAAGACTATAATGTTACTGGGAGGTGCTTATGATGACTTTAAACTTTGCGGAAAAGGTTAATAAGAAGTTTGCTCGCTATATTACTCAAACCCGCATGTTCTGTTGCGGGTTTTTTTTGTTTGAAGGGGGGTATGTAACTTTGATTTCCCACCGGAGCCTACTATTTGCTTTGAAGACCTATGCAACAACGGTTTTACAGTTTGTCCTGTTTTTAACAAAAAGGAGTATGTCCTTGTTTTTCCTTCGGGACAGACGCTTACTGTTCCCGAAGATGTATTAGTTGAAATGTCCAATTACATGAAAGGTTAGCGTCAATAATGCTTGCATGAGGGAGGGTTATCGATGAGAACCGTAATACTTGACACAAATGTTCTATTGGATAGACCCATTGAAGAAATACTGTTATCCATGGAGCCCTGCAAGATAGTGATACCCCTGGCGGTGGTGAATGAACTGGACGGTTTTAAACACCTGGATAACTCCCGCGGTTACTGTGCCCGCGAGGCTATACGATTTTTAGATTCGCTGCGGCCCAACCTGCATAAGGGGTTTTTACTGGAATCCGGTCATATCATTAATGTGGAAGTGAATCATGTCGGCGTTAGCCTCCCCGATTTTTTGTCCAAGGATAAAGTTGATACGCGCATTATCGGGGTAGCCAAGGGTTTAAGCGAGGAAACAGACGGGGTATCCCTGGTCACTCAGGATATTTGTGTACGGATACTGGCGGATGCCCTGGGTATCGCTGCCGAGAATTATGCCGCGGAAAAGGTAAATCTGAAAACTTTGTACCCGGGGTGGTTGACTATTAACATTTCCAGCGAACAGGTACAGCAGCTCTATGAATTCAACAAGATAGAATATAATGATGATTCCATACTCCCCAACCAATACCTGGTAATGCAAGATGAAACCGGCGGCAGTAACCTGGGTAGGTACGACCGGCAGATGGGCTGCATACTTCCTCTGGCCCGGGACCTGAATATATTTGGCATCAGCCCGATAAAGAATAACTTTCAGCAGCAATTTGCAGTGGATGCGCTTTTAAATCCCGATATTCACCTGGTCACCCTGCTGGGGCCTGCCGGAACGGGTAAAACTTTGCTGGCTCTGGCAGCGGGGCTGCACCAGGTGGTCAACCTGCGCCGGTATAGTAATTTGGTGATAACCCGGGCTTTAATTCCCCACGGCGGCCAGGATATCGGATTTTTACCGGGTACGAAAGAAGAAAAATTAAATCCCTGGATGGGGGCGATTTATGACAACCTGCACTTTTTAATACGTAATTTTACTGCTACAAAATATGGAACAGATGTTACCCCGGGGGAAAAATTAAAATCCTTTATGCAGGAGGGTTACCTGGAATTGGAAGCCTTAACATACATACGAGGGCGCTCCATTCCCCAGCAGTGGATCATTATAGATGAAGCCCAGAACCTGACTAAAGAAAATATTAAAACAATAGTTACCCGGGCGGGTACGGGAACCAAGCTGGTTATTTTGGGGGATATACAACAAATTGACAATTACCGTCTTACGGCACAAAACAACGGTTTTGTTACCCTAATAGACAGGTTCATGGGTAATGAACTTTATGCTCACATCACTTTGCAAAAGACGGAACGCAGCCAGCTGGCATCCTTGGCTGTTGAGTTGCTGGTTTAAATCATAGAATTCTGAATGTGTACTCTGATTCTTTCCGGGTAAATACCTTCCCATATATACTAATTTTTACTCTTATGATTTGCATTATGAATATAAAAAGTTTTTTTACTCAAATTTTAGATAAAAAATAATTTTTTAACTTATATTCAACGTTGCTTTAAAGAAAGGGTATTATGATAAAGCTGGACGGTGAAGGTTGGGAGCTAATGGGAGGTGATTTCTATTAAATTGGAAGCTGATTTGCATATGCATACTATTGCGTGCGGGCATGGGTTCAGTACTGTAAAAGAAATGGCCGAGGCGGCGGCACATGCAGGTCTTAAAATGATAGCCATAACAGAGCATGGATTGGCAATGCCGGGTGGGCCACATGCATATTTTTATGAAAGTTTACAGCGTATTCCTTCGGTTTTATTTGGTGTAGAAATATTAAAAGGTGTCGAGGCCAATATAATAAATGTGCATGGATGCCTTGACATGTCTGATAAGTTTCTTAATAATATGGATATCGTACTGGCAGGATTTCATGCCGGGACCGGTGTTGATGGCCTTACTATAGATGATTATACAGCAGCCATGATTGCCGTACTTAGAAATCCTTATGTACATGTTTTAGTACATCCTGGCAATCCGGCTTTTCCAGTTGATTTTGATAAAGTAATATTAGCTGCTAAAGAAAGACAGAAAGTGTTTGAGATAAACAACAGCTCACTTTCGACCAGTCGCCTGGGTAGTGCAGCAAGATGCAGCTATTTTAGCCGGTTGATAAAAAAATATAATGCTAATGTGGTTATTAACAGTGACGCGCATATATTTGATGAAGTAGGCAAATGCAAGGTTGCTGTTCACTTGGCAATGGAAAATGGTTTAGAAGATAAGCATGTGATAAATACGAGTGTGGAAAAGGTAAAGGATTATTTATATCTGCACAAAAAGAAACTTCAGCAAAACCTGATACTTCCGGCGTAGGAATGCTATGAAATGATAATTTCCTGCTCGGAAGGTATAGAACCAGCGTATATTCGTTTCTGTTGGAAACAGGATAGACGGCAACAGAATACCTCAGTTAATGCATCCCCGTTTTCGGTGGGTGCATTAACTTTTTTTATGCCCAACGGCTAGCTTTGTTGAAATAAAAATGTTGGAAAACTTCTTATACCATAATATTTACGTAAAGTGTTAGATCATCTATGAATGCGGCTTCTGCAGAGCCGTCGAAAGGCCTTTCAGTAAACTTGTACTCTAAATGAAATTTTTAAGGGAATGTTAAAGCATGAATTATATTCTCCATTTATTTAATATAAAAAAATATAATATAATATTATTGTTGACGTACCGAATTTAATGTCATAATATATATTATGTGCGAAATATAATTCACGGCAAAGCGAAAGAAGGAGGATGTAATATGGCAATTACGCTTGATAATACCGATAAAGCAATTTTACGAGAATTACAGAAAGACGCTTCAATTTCAAATTTGGACTTATCAAAGAAAGTTGGGCTTTCACCATCGGCTTGCCTTGCAAGAACAAAAAACTTAGTAGAAACGGGTATTATCAAAAAATTCGCTACTATTGTTGACGAAAAGAAATTGGGAATGGAAACCCTTGCATTTGTTCTCGTCAACCTAACACCTCTGAACAGAGAAACTATCCATTCATTTTTAGAGCATATAAATGGGTTGCCACAGGTTCAAGAATGTTACACACTTACTGGAAGTCACGATTTTCTGCTTAAGGTCGTTGCAAAGGATATGGAGAGCTATCGGGATTTTATCATTGATTCATTAATGCAGGATTGTGCAGTCAGCAGGGTTGAAACAAGCATGGTTATGAAAATAGAAAAAAGAACTGTCTATGTGCCAATTGATGAAGTCTAGTAGGTGATGAAATCGAAAGAAAAAACCAAAGCATTAAAAGCGGCTTTTCCCTATACCATTCCTGTATTTACCGGATTTATTTTCTTAGGTATTGCCTATGGCATCTTAATGAATAGCAAGGGCTATGGCTTTGGCTGGACAGTGTTAATGAGTTTGTTGGCGTTTGCTGGTTCTGCACAATATGTGGCGATTACTTTACTTACATCAATTTTTGATCCCATATACGCATTGCTATTAACGTTAATGGTAAATGCCAGGCATTTATTTTATGGCATTTCAATGCTGGATAAGTATAAAGGTACCGGCAAATTAAAACCGTATCTTATCTTTGGTTTGTGCGATGAAACATTCTCTATTATCTGCTCCACAGAGCCGCCGGAGGGAGTAAATCGAAACTGGTTTATGTTTTTTATTACTCTGCTTGATCATAGCTATTGGGTGCTCGGGTCAGCTCTTGGCGGGTTGCTGAGCTATATGGTTTCCTTTAATACAAAAGGACTTGATTTTGTTTTAACTGCACTTTTTGTTGTAATATTCATAGGACAATGGAAAACTCAAAAGAACCACAAACCTGCTGTAATCGGTGTATTATGCTCGATCATCTGTTTGGTTGTTTTCGGGCAAGGTAATTTCATTATTCCTTCCATGATTGCGATATTGGTAGTATTAACTTTATTTCGAAAAAAACTGGCATGGGAGGAAGTATAATGATTTTAGACCCTATTCAAACTTTTACTATTATTTGCATGGTAACGCTTGGCACGGTTATAACAAGGTTTTTGCCTTTCATTTTATTTCCTGATAACAAGGAACAGCATCCATATATCACTTATCTCGGCAAAGTTTTACCCTTTTCCGTAATCGGTTTTTTGGTGGTATATTGTCTTAAGGGCGTCAATTTGATGAATCCACCATTTGGGCTTCCGGAGACAGTAGCCATTATCTGCATTACGGTGCTGCATTATTGGAAAAGCAATGCACTTCTCAGCATTGGTGCCGGAACAGCCATCTATATGTTAATGGTTCAAAATATACATTCTATATAGAATAAGTAATGGAATATGTCAAGCTGCGCCGATTGGCAAATGCAGCGGCATCATTAATCAATGGGAGTGACCGTATAATTGACATTAGCTTGGCCTTTGGCTTTGAAAATCATGAAACCTTTACACGATCATTTAAAGGACGCATATGGTTTAACACCCGATGCTTACCGTAAACAGCCAAGACCTTTAACACATTTCATCAAGCCTGACTTATCTTTGCAGTATCGCTTGATAGACGAAAACGTACCACTTGTAGCAAATGGAATTGTTTTAGAAGTGAGCCGCAGAAATTTACTTACTGCTCGCCATTTTGCAGGACTATCAATTGAGACTAAGTTTCCTGATAACCCAAGTATAGACTTCCTGGCGGAATTATGGCATAACTTTCATAACAGGAAAAGTGGAATCGACAATATAAAGCAGGATGGAAAAATGAAATAGGCGTCGGTAGTCCAAGTGAAAAAGAGGGTTATCTACGGTATTTTGTTGGTATAGAGACAGATGGCAATAAAACAAAAAACGAATTTACCTATTTTGAAATGCCTACCGGAAATTATGTAGTTTGTACTTTCGAAGCGGAGGATTTTTATCTTCTCACGACAGATGCACTTGATAAAGCGGTGAAGTATATGTATGATACTTGTCTTTTAAAAAATAAAATAAAAACTGAGCCCTTCATGGTAGAACTGTATTCAAACACTTTAACGGAGGATGCTTCCATGGAAATATGGTTTAAAATAGCAAATAATTAGGAGCGAGGTGAACGAAAAACATAATGTGGAGTGAGCTTTATAATCAAGATAATCAACCTACCTTACAAGACATTAACGATTATGTGAATTGTGAGCTATGGCCCGGGCTTTGTTCATTTTTGGAAAGTACTTATAATGTAGTACCTAAATTAGAATACAGCAAGTGCTCAATGCAAAAAGGCTGGAATGTAAAGTATAAAAAGGGTAGTAAATCACTATGCACTCTTTATCCAATGAACGGCTACTTTATTGCACTTATCGTCATTGGCAAAAAGGAGCAAATAGATTCAGAGTTGATTATGCCGTCTTGCAATGCATATGTCCAACGATTATTTTCTAAAACAGCATTTTCCGCAGGTGGAAAGTGGCTTATGATTGAAGTAAGGGAAAGGACTGTTTTGGAAGACGTGCTCAAGCTAATACAATTACGGGTAAAACCTAAGAAAAAATCTCTAGTTTAAAATTAACCCCGGGGATTCTTATGATATGCTCCCCTCATGGTAGATAGGTAATGATAAAAACCTACTACCAGAAGGGCTAAAGCCAAAGGGCCGATCCGACAAAGGACATGCCGGAAACTAAATGCTCAGCAGGAGGAAAGGCTTTGACCATTACGACAGCAGCACCGGAATATGCCGGGTCGGTTTTTTACTAGAATTTATATCTGTATCAGGATATCATCCGACTTTGTTTGATACCGTTAACCACAAACCTGGGCGCTTCCCCTTTGGCCACACGATTCATATTATCAAGGGCGTTTAATAACATTCTCCTAAAGGCTCCTCGTGTGACACCGGCAGTGTGGGGGGTAAGCAACAATCTATCTCGGGCCTCAGGGGAGAGGTTGAGCAGGGGATGTTCGGGGGGCGGCGGTTCGGGTGAGATGCAGTCCATGGCTGCGCCACCCAGGTAATTACTCTCCAATACCGCAGCAAGAGCTTCCTGGTCCACTACCTCACCCCGCGAGGTATTAATAAAAAGTGCACCCGGGCACATTAATCCGAATTCACGCTCACCTATCAGATTTACAGTCCGTTCTGTCAGAGGTACGTGAATACTAATTATGTCACTAAAGGCCAAGATTTCATCCAGTGGTTTATATTCGACGGCAAACTCTTCCTCTATATTTTGAGAGGCTCTAAAAACATCATAGTAGCTCACCTTTGCTCCCATCATCGTGGCAAATCTTGCGACTTCACGTCCAATGGCTCCAAACCCTACCAAGCCCAGCCTTGAATCCTGTATTTCCGCCAATCCCTTTGCCAGAAGTTGTTCTCTTATATTTTTAAAACGATTATTTTTGATATCTCTATCGGATACAAATATTTGGCGCTGCAAAGCGACAATTGTGGCTATTGTAAGTTCAGCAACAGGACCTGCATTTTGGCCGGCATTGTTCGACACTGGTAGTTTATGTTCGGCGGCGGCTTGTATATCGACGGTGTCGTAGCCCACACCGTCCATTTGAATAAGCTTAATAGAAGGTATATTTTCTATAATCCTCCTGCTCATTTTTATAGAAAAACCGGATTTAGCCAGCAAAAAGTCTGCGTCACGGCACCCCAAAATCACATCATTCTCGGTATAATTTTCCATAAATTTAAATTCCCAGCCCTTAGTCAAGCTTACGTTGATGGCTTTAAAAGTTACCTCTGGTACCAGGCTAACAACTTTGGGCATGTTTAGCATCTTAAAACCCCCCATTAAATATAGAGATTTGATTCAGGTTAGGATATCCAACCGATCTTATACTGCATTATGCTTTGTAAATTTATTATAATTGCGCTATCTGATTAATTAAATTGTTCAGAATAAACTAAATGTTTTGCCTCGTTTTGTCCTGAATCAACAATGGTCTTAAAAAAACTCGGTTCAAGGTTCGATATATCATTCTAACATTTATATTTTTTTTATTTAACCAATAACATGCCCTTTTTTTCGTTATTAGTTATCTTTCCGGTTACCGGTTAAAGTTTTCAATAACCGTAAGCTAAGCTGACTTTGAAAACGGTCTTCTTCGTTGGAAAAGTCAAAGCCGGTAAGTTGCTTTACCCTTTTAAGTCGGTATTTAAGCGAATTAACGTGAATATATAACGCCGCAGCCGTTTCCCTGAGGTTGCAATTTTTTTTCAGATAAACTTCAAGTGTTTTTAGCAAACTAGAATTATTTTTGTCATCGTATTCCAACAAACACCCCAGCTTTGATAGGGCAAACCCCCTTATTTTCTCCTTATTATTTGATTCCCACAATAAAGCATAAATGCCAAGTTCGTCATATCCTGAACATTTGTTGCTTTGGCCCAAATTTTTTATTATATCGGCTGCCTGCCATGCATCTTCAAAAGACGGTCTGTAATCGGCAAATTCAAGGCATTCTCGTCCCCAGGTCACATTTACAGAACATTCCGGGGTGTTGCTGACAACCCACTCTTGAATCTTTTTGGCGATGTCGCTATGTACGCCTGTCCCGTCTGTACAAAGGATAATTACAATTCTATTCTTTCTAACGGCTACCAAGCTGTCAGAAATCATTGTTTCGATAAGGGTACCAACACCGGACTTGACAATCTCCACAACAAATCCAGAAGAAAGTTGACTGCTGTTTTTTTCGTTTTCGCCAACCAGGTCTATTACCATGACCCGGTGTGGTTTTGACAGGTTGTATCCCAACCGGAGAGCTTTATCAATCAGTTCAGGATCTGTCCCTTTATCCAACGATAAAATATAGTCCAGCAAATCCCCCTTAATGCGTAGTTCCGTTTCTATCGTAGCATCACGTTTCAAATTATCCATTGCACAGACCGTGCAGGCATGCTCAATTGCCACCATCTCCAGTTCGGACAAGTTCACTGTTTCGTGTACGGCAATATAGCCCCAAAATTTTGCGCCGCCAACGATGGGGGAAATAAAAAAAGGGTATTGTAATATTACATCCGTTTGTAGAAAGCCAGTCTTTTGAAGGATTTCACTTAAAAAATTTTTTAACGAAATAAGCTGGTCCGGGTCAATATTTTCACTATTGCAGGCGGCAATCACATCGAGATTTTTGTTTAGTATAATAACCGGACATTTTATGATTTCGCTCAAAGTACCGGCAATGACGTCCACACCGTGGCCCGCAAGGACTAATTGTGTCAGCCGCCGGTGGATATCTATAGATCTGTCTTCCGCCAGCATTGTCTGGAGATCTTTAAAATTATAGTTTACCTTATAATATTGGATTTTTTCATTCGCAAGATTTCCCCAGCTTTTAACCGAGCGCAATTCCCAGCTGCAGTAATCGTCACCTTTTCCCACACAGGTCAACTCATCACAGATAACATTTAAGTCGGTAAAACCACTTGCAAAGCCGCTGGCGTAGCCCGCGGAAATCCAGCAGACGGGTTGTTTGCCTTTACCATATTTATCCACGTGATGCTCTGCCTCCACCGATTTCTCCCATCTGCCTTTTACAAGATAATGTTCGGTCTCCTTACAAAATTCTAATTTTTTATCAATCAATACATTACCGATTCCTCTCCATCGATGCAAGATGGGTCCAAGATTGAGGAGTCTGATTTCCTTGCCGTACGTTTTAGTTATAATCTTCGCATCATGATAACCACAGCGGTAACCGAAACGAGTCAATACACCACGGGCGAGGTCCTTACCCAGGGTTCGTATTAATTCATCTTTTAAAAAGTCTATGGCAATATCATGAAATAAAATCATTTGTTTGTCTTTCAAGAAAACGATACCTTGCTCCGGTTTGAATTCAAACAACTCTTTTAAATCAAAATTACGCATCCTTATGGGAATCCTCCTTATTAAGCCTTCCATTATTTATTAACCATCTATCCTCTTAAAAGTTTTAGACTAGGACAAAAAAATTTATGTTAAATCCGATATGTCGAAAGTAGCTGCTTGCCTGACCGGATAATAAGAAATATGGTCCGGTAGCCCTTGCGGGAAGCCTTGTTGCGGCTTTTTTATATCCAGGTACTGTCGAACGCGGGTTCCATGATCCTGGCTCAGTACCTGTGGAAGGTTAGTTACGAGATAGCCGCAATCCCGCTGACCTACCTGCTGGTAAGATGGGTAAAACACAAGGAAGGCCTTGATATGTTTGATTACGGTGTAAGATATAATCCTTTCAACTTGGAGGTGTAACATGAGCCAGTTTGAATTCGAAATACTCGGTAAAAGCGTTCGAGAGCCTTGCCGCAAGCTTGAAGTTTTCCCTAAACCGGTAGGTGTGCAAAAAGTTATTTTGGAGAGTGACGAGGTTACAAGTCTTTGCCCTGTTACTGGTCAACCTGACTGGGAAACGGTTATGATAGAGTACCTGCCGAATAAATTTTGTATCGAAAGTAAAAGCCTTAAACTGTATTTGTGGAGTTACCGTAATGAAGGGGTGTTCTGCGAAGCCCTGGCAGCACAGATCGCTGAAGACGTAGATGCGGCGTGTAAACCATTTGGCTGCAAGGTTACCGTTACCCAAAAACCTCGTGGTGGCATTACAATTACTGCCAAGGCGGTAGTGGGGAAATTTCACCCCATTGAACATGAAGAAAATTTGATATTGGGTTGACGAGGAATTGACTGGGCATTGGGAGTTAGATGAGTAAATAAGAATGCTCTTATCATAACTCGGAAAAATGCACCGTAAAAGTCGTTCCTTGATCTTTCGTGCTTTCTGCAGTGATCTTGGCATGGTGATTTTCTACGATGCTTTTGGCAATTGCAAGCCCCAAACCATAGCCGCCCTGTTCACGCGCCCTGGACTTGTCTGTACGATAGAAACGTTCAAAAATATGGGGCAGGTCTATCGCTGGGATAGGAGTGCCGGTATTATTTACTGTTAGGCACACTTTTTTTTGCTCCCGCACCAGCGTTACCGAAACGATACCTTTATCACCAGCATATTTACAGGCGTTATCCAGTAGGATCGCCACCAATTGTTTAAGCTGACTCTCGTTACCTGTCAGAGCGATATCAGGTTCGATGTCGGCGTTGATGGTGACACCCTGCTCGAACGCCACTGGTTCAAAGGGCAGCAGACAACTCCATACCGTATCACTGAAATTTAATTCCGAATAGACCGGGGGAACCCGGGCTGCGTCGGATTTAGCTAAAAACAATAGATCATCCACCAGCTTTTTCATTCGAATGGCTTCGACCTGTGTGTTTTCCACCCATTTGATTTGCCGGGCAATGGTATCTTGTCGGTGGTCCAATAGAATACTGCTGTTGGCCAGAATCACTGTCAATGGCATTTTAAGTTCATGGGAAGCGTCTGCCACAAATTGTCGCTGCTGTTCCCAGGCCTTTTCCGCCGGGCGCAGTGCCCAAACGGATAGGAACATGCTGATGAAAAAGAAGGCTACCAGGCCGCCAGTACCCACCACCAACGATATAAGGAAAAGGCTTTGCATAGAGTGGATCTCATGACCCCGATCGGCAAATGCAATTTTTGTCCCATTACCAATGTCTCTCCGGAGAAAGCGTAGATTCAAGTCATGCAGAATACCTTCGGGGGACTCGGAATCCATTGCTTTTTTTACGGCTTTTGCTAGAACATCATCGGATATAGACACATTTTGCTGTATTGTATAAAGAATGTTATTGTTTTCGTCAAGCACGACAGAGAAAACCGGTGTAATCGGAAATGGTTTTTCCCTGGGGTGTAGCCTGCCTATTTCCGGTTTCGGCGGTGGCATATCTATTCTTTGCTCAATCGCCCGTTGCAAGGCGTCGCGGCTTTCCGACTGCAGCCGCTGGTAGTTTGACATGAAGATGATGGCAAAGACAATGAGCAGCACCAGACTGATCAGCGCCATATTGATAAGGATGAATTTCCTGCGCAGCCTTTTAATCATAGTTCTTCCGCCGCAAGCCGGTAGCCTACTTTCCGAATGGTGCCGATACTCACTTTGGAGCCGAGAAAAAAGAATTTTTTGCGCAGAAATGAGATGTAAGCTTCCACATTGTTATCCTCCGCGTGGGATTCCACACCCCAAACCTTAGTTAGTAAATCTTCTTTCGGAACCACCATTTTCGGGTTGGCCATCAGGATCTTCAGCACTTCAAATTCTTTAAAGCCCAGATGCACCGATTTTTCTCCCTGGTGCAAATCATATGTAGACAGGTTCAGCCTCAGATCCGCAAAAGTCAACTCCTCCAGTACTACATCCCCTTGCCTTCTGGAAATGGCGCGGATGCGGGCCAGCAACTCCTCCGGCGCAAAGGGTTTAGTCATGTAATCGTCGGCGCCGCAGTCCAGCCCCGTGACCTTGTCGGTGATTTCGTCCCTTGCAGTGAGCAGTAGCACCGGAGTGGCGTTTTTTTGCTTTCTCAACTCCCGTACCACCTCGAAGCCGCTGCGCTTTGGCAGCATCACATCCAGCACGATCACATCATATTGTCCGCTTAGTGCGTAATTCAACCCGTCTTCACCGTTATATACAATATCCGTCGCGTACTTCTGCTCAGACATAATCTGTCCCAGGGCATCTGCGAGCCGCACTTCATCTTCCACGATTAACACATGCATATATATCCCCGCCTTGTCGATTTTTATTATAAATGCGGTACATTTTCCTTGCAATCATTTTAATGAAGAAAACTGAAATTAGTCTGAAACGGTTTTTTCAGACTAATTTCAGTTAAACGCTGTATGATAGAGCATATCAGGATAAAACACCGATTGGAGGTATCAAATATGGCACAATATCAGAACGTATTTAAACGATATGAGAAAAAGTATTTATTGAATGAACAGCAGTATCAAGCATTAACAAAATTATTGCAAGGTAGGATGGTAATAAATGAATATGGGTGTCATACCATCTGTAATATTTACTTCGATACCCTGGATTACCGGTTAATCCGAGCATCAATAGAAAAGCCGGTCTACAAAGAAAAACTTCGGCTTCGCAGCTACGGCGTGCCAAGGAAAGAAGATACAGTGTTTGTGGAATTGAAAAAGAAATACAAGGGCATCGTCTACAAACGGCGGGTGCCGATGACACTGCGGGAAGCCGAACAGTATTTGCTGCAGCGAAAACAACCGCACACTTTTTGTCAAATTTTAAAGGAGATTGACTGGTTTTTAGATTTTTACCGGCCTATCCCCAGGGTATATATTGCCTACGACCGTATAGCGATGTGCAGTAGTGAAAATGCGAACCTGCGCATTACCTTCGATACGAACATCCGCTGGCGGGAGAGCATTTTGGATCTTTCCAAGGGAGCGTGGGGAAACACACTTTTAGGGGAAGGGCAACACTTGATGGAAATAAAGATCCCGGGGGCAATGCCTTTATGGCTAAGCCAGGGGCTTACGAAACTTGGGATATTTCCCAGATCCTATTCTAAATATGGAAACTGCTATAAATATTATTTGATTAATTCCGCTGATTTAGGGGGAATGCAAAGTGCTTGAAAGTATTTTATCAACCAACGCAGCCAACTCCATCACATTACAGGGTCTGCTGCTTTGTACGTTGGCCTCTCTCATCCTTGGCATTGGTGTGGCGTATATTTATATGTACCGCAGCATTTATGCTAAAAACTTTGTGGTGACGCTGGCGCTGCTGCCGGCTATGGTACAACTTGTTATTATGCTGGTTAACGGCAATGTTGGTACCGGCGTGGCTGTGATGGGTGCCTTTAGTCTGGTACGGTTCCGCTCGGTACCCGGCAGCGCCCGGGAGATCAGCGGTATTTTCCTGGCGATGGCTGTTGGCCTGGCCACCGGCATGGGCTATCTGGGCATTGCCGCGATATTTCTGGTCATCATCGGGGCAATGACAATTCTACTATCCACCACGGGCTTTGGCGAGCGAAAAAAAACAGAAAAGGAACTTAAAATTACCATTCCGGAGAGCCTGGACTATTCCGGCATTTTCGATGACCTGTTTCAAAAATATACAAAGAGCGTTGAACTCATCAAAGTAAAGACTACCAATATGGGAAGTCTGTATGAACTGCAATATCACATTGTTTTGGAAAACCAGTCTAATGAAAAAAAATTCCTTGATGAGATCCGCTGCCGCAACGGTAATTTAAACCTTACTTGTGGACGGGTGCCCACAGCCAAGGTGGAATTATAAGGAGGATAATGATATGCGCTTTAGATCCGGTAAATTAATTACATTGCTAATTACTATGTTCATCATCTCGATGCTTAGTGGTTGCAAGACCAGCTCGTCAGCTGCCTTATCCACCGGCACAACTACTGCTGATGCAATGGCTATCATCGATCCTGGCTACAGTGACCGCGATCTGGCAGGAACCTGGGATGCGGAAACTGCAACCAAAATTTCCCTAAATGGCTCGTCTGTGGCTGTCTCGGGCTCGGGGGCAACCGCTTCGGGCGGCACGCTAACTATCACCGCTGCCGGCGTCTATGTTTTGTCCGGCACACTGGCCGACGGACAGATCATCGTGGACGCTGCTGACTCCGATAAAGTACAGATTGTATTGAACGATGTGTCTATTACCTGCTCGGATAGCGCCCCCATCTATGTTAAACAGGCTGATAAGGTCTTTCTGACCTTGGCCGACGATACCAACAATACTATAACCGACGGTGCAGCCTATACCCTGGCCGACGGTGAAGATGAGCCAAATGCAGCTATTTTTAGTAAGGATGACCTGATCATTAATGGCACCGGTGCACTGATTGTCACCGCCAAATATAACAATGGTATCGCCTCTAAGGATGATCTGGTCATTACCGGTGGTACTATTAAGGTAACCGCTTTTAATGACGGTCTGCGGGGGCGCGATTCAGTCGCTATCTATGACGGCGCATTTGTAATTAATGCTGGGCAAGGAGACGGCATCCAATCAAACAATGATGAGGATGCTGACAAGGGCTGGGTCTCCATTGATGGCGGCACATTTGATATTGCCGCGGGTAATGACGGCATTCAGGCGGCAACGGTACTCCAAATTACTAACGGCACAGCGACCATCAAAACTGGGGGAGGCAGTGCCAACGCCAGTACCGACAATAAGGGCAATATGCGACCCGGTTGGGGTAAATGGGACAATCAAACTACTTCTACAGCTACAGAGGACAGTACAGATAGTTCAGATAGTACCGATAGTGCTAAAGGTATTAAGGCAGGAACCGCTATCTATGTAACCGGCGGAAAGATGAACATTGATTCTTCGGATGATTCGATTCATTCCAATGGTGACTTTATCATGAGTGCGGGGATCCTGAACATATCATCCGGTGATGACGGTATTCATGCCGATTCTAATCTGGTGGTGGACGGTGGTACCATTGACATTTCGCAGAGTTATGAAGGTCTGGAGGGAACCACCATCACGGTAAGCGGCGGTAAAATCCATGTAACCGCTAAGGATGACGGCTTCAATGCTGCGGGCGGCAGTGACGGTTCTGCTCTTGGCAGAAGACCCGGGGAGAATCACTTTACTGAAGAGAATAGCACTGATGGAAGCGACAGCACCTTTATCCGTATCACCGACGGCTATGTAGTCGTTAATGCCTCTGGCGACGGTATCGACTCCAACGGCTCGCTGTATATGGACGGCGGTATGGTGCTGGTTAACGGTCCCACCAACAATGGCAACGGCCCGTTGGACTACAACGGTGTCGCAGAAATTACCGGCGGAACTTTAGTGGCAGCAGGTAGTTCCGGCATGACCCAGAACTTCTCCAACTCTTCCAGCCAGAACGCATTGCTGGTAGCTTATTCATCTGTTCAAAAGGCCGGTACTCTGGTGAGCCTGATGGATGAGAGCGGAAAAACGATCTTAACCTTTGCCCCCGCCAAGGACTATCAGTCCATCGTCATTAGCACACCCGAACTGGAGCAGGGCAAAACTTACACTCTATACTCCGGCGGCAGCGCAAGTGGAAACAATACTGATGGACTGTATACAGATGGAAATTACACTGCCGGCACTAAGGTTGTGAGCGTTACTCTTTCCGGAGCTGCCACCAGTATTTCAGACACTGGTGTCCAGATCAGCAAAATGGGCGGTCCTGGCAGAATGGGTGGTCCTGGTGCTCCCGGTGGCGAGCCCGGTATGGGCGGCCCAAAGGGAGAACGAATGCCGGTTGACAAACAAAAGGATCTAGAAAACTAAAAGCGAAAAGTGAGTTTGGCCCACTTTTTCATTTGCCTCAATAACTAACTTTATATCAAGACAAGTAGTATATGAATATGCTCCTCCTCTAGTAGCAGGTTTTTATTATTTAACCTGCCTACCATAGGGGGAGCATATCAATATAAGCCTGTCTTTTTTTATGAAAATCAAGGTGTTGTAGGGACAGTAAAATCTGCTGATCTTACCCCGGTAACGGCCAGCTGTACATAATGATCCATCCGGAAACGAAGACTTTTTATTAATATAGACATTAGAAACATTCAAACAAATGGTTTTTATAGATAAACTTTGGAGGAGAGGTTGTAAGGGTGTAATGCTCGAAGTATTTTGATTCTTCAGCGCTGATGGCATAAAACCTAGGTTGACAAAACTGGGAAATTGGGCTATGTTTTTTAAAAATCATATTTAGTTTTACAGGTGCCAATAACTTGTTGGAGAATAGGGAACCGGGTGAAATTCCCGGACGGACCCGCCACTGTATTGGGGAGCAATTGTCATTACCACTCCTTTGGGGGGAAGGGACAAAGTTGCAATGAGCCTGAGTCAGGAGACCTGCCTGTAAACATACGTTATCGGCTTCGCGAATAAGCCGGCAGTTGTGAGGATGATGGTAAAATCCGCACCCATTTGGGATGCGGATTTTTTGCATTTATTTATGAAGATAGAGGAGGGTGTGATATATATGGAATTTCTACTGGCATTACAGTTTTTAACCAGGATTCCCGTTACCATTGCCCGTATAGGGGATGATCGGGTTATGGCGCGTTCCATGTCCTATTTCTCCTTTATTGGTTTATTGATTGGCGGAGCAGCTGCCGGATTGCACTATTTGCTTGGTTTGGGCTTTTCATCTACGGTGGCAAATCTGGGCGCCATTATTTTTGTTATTTTCGTGACGGGCAATCTGCATGGCGATGGCCTGATGGATACGGCCGACGGCATTTTCAGCGGACGTCCCGGGGATCGGATGCTGGAAATCATGAAGGACAGCCGGGTTGGTTCTCATGGGGTAATGGCGGGTGTACTGGTCGTTTTGCTGAGGGTTGTTTTGTTAGGTGAGATGGATCAGACATCACAGATGATGGCGCTGGTACTGGCGCCGACACTGGGTCGCTGGGCACAGGTCTATGGGGCTGCCCGCTACCCCTATGCAAGAAGCAATGGAGGAACCGGCTCCTTTACCGCTTACGTGGGTTGGCGGGAGCTGGGTGCCAACTCATTAGTGGCTCTTGGACTAAGCTTGGCGCTTTTGAAGTTGTCCGGACTCATACTTCTAGGGGTCACGCTTATCGGCACGATTTTGTTTCATGGGTTCATCAAAGGCAAACTTGGCGGTATTACCGGTGATACGCTGGGTGCAGCCAGTGAATGTATAGAAATATTGACTCTGGTGATGCTGGTTCTCTTACCATTGTTAAAACTTTAGAAAGGTGTGAAAAATAATGCATTTATCTTTGGAACAAGTATTATCCGGCATTCGACCGGTGGAACAGGCCTGGCGGGTAAAAGCCAGGAAACGGCTGGATGATCTGGCCATTCCGCATAATAGTCTGGGGGATTTGCTGGACTTGGCAGAGCAACTGGCTGCCATTAATGAAAGCATGACGCCCTCTGTAGCGAAGAAAATGGTGGTGACCATGGCCGGGGATCATGGTGTTGCAGCTGAAGGTGTAAGTGCATTTCCCCAGGAAGTTACCCGGCAGATGGTAAATAATTTTGTTGCCGGTGGTGCGGCCATCAATGTTCTGGCAGAAACAGCAGGTGCCGGTGTGACCGTGGTAGACATGGGGGTTGCAGTGGATCTAAGCGTTCTGGTGGAGCAAAAAAAGATACTTTCTTATAAAGTTGGCTATGGTACGCAGAATATGGCCAAGGGTCCGGCAATGACTCGGGAGCAGGCGGTGCAGGGTCTGGAAGCAGGTATAGAAATTGCCGGCTTACTGGTAAAAAGCGGCATAGAACTGTTGGGCACAGGAGACATGGGGATCGGCAATACGACGCCAAGCAGTGCGATTCTGGCGGTGTTTTCCGGTCGATCCCCCCGGCAGGTAACCGGTCGGGGAACCGGTATCAATGACAGTGCTTTGGACAACAAAGTGCAGGTCATCGAAAAGGCTATTGCTTTAAATAAACCGGATCCCAAAGATGCTTTGGATGTATTGTCCAAGGTGGGCGGCTTTGAAATTGCCGGAATTGCCGGATTGATTCTGGGTGCGGCTTACTATCGCATACCGGTGGTAGTAGACGGACTAATATCATCCGCCGGGGCCTTGGTAGCCAAAAACTTGGCACCCAATGCCATTGACTATATGATTGCAGCCCATCAATCCATGGAACCGGGACATCAATACATGCTGGAAGAATTGGGTCTCAAACCACTTCTGGATCTAAACTTGCGTTTAGGAGAAGGTACCGGTGCAGCTTTGGCTATGCATATCGTGGAAACAGCTTCCCGGGTTATTTACAAAATGCTGACTTTTACGGATGCAGGAGTTACGGAACCGGAAAATACCGGGGGCATGGCAAATGCATAATCCGCAGGATATGAATCCTCAATATCTGGAAGATCTGGCTACAGGCTATTGGTACTCGGAGGTGCTTTTTACTGCTGTGGAGCAGGGATTCTTTAACCGGTTGGAGCCCGGTGGAAAACCCGTGGCGGAGCTGGCCAGGGAATTAAAATATGACTTTGGAAGTTTAAAACGCTATATTCATATCCTGTCTACCTTGGGACTGGTCTTTGAAGCTGACGGGTATTGTACCAATACAAAGCTCTCTCGAAAATACCTGATTCAGGGTACTGAAGCTTATCAGGGCGACTCCATCCTGTGGCGTAAATACCTGGTTGAGCATTGGAAAAGTCTGCATCAATGCTTGGAAAAAGGCACCCGGGTGCTTCTTCCGCCTATGGATGAGCCGGAGGAAGCCGTCAAACAGCGTTTTCGCCGTTATTGCCGGGCGATGGACTGTATAGTTAAGAATAAAATCGGACAGATATTGCCGATTTTTTCCCAGCTTAAGCTGCAAGGAAATATTCTGGATGTAGGTTCAGGCTTGGGCGCCTTTTCTACCGAATTTTTAAGGCAGTTTCCTGACACCAAGGCTACGCTGCTGGATATGGCTCAAGTTCTGGAATACGCGGAAGAAACCCATGCCGGCAGGGCTTATGCGGACCGTATTCAATATCGACCCACCAATATATTGGAGCCCTGGGAATTACAAAAAAAGCAATACAGCTTGGTAATTTTATCCAATATTGTTCATGCCTTCGCTGAGGCAGAAACCGGGCATGTGCTTTCCGAAGCAGCTGCTCACCTGGCAGAGGATGGGCTGCTGATCGTTCATGATTTTTTCATGGAGCATAAACCGGAAAAGGCGGCCTTGTCAGATCTAAATATGCTGGTGAACACTTACAACGGCAAGGTCTATACGGCTGCCTGGGTGCGGCAGCAGCTGAGGGATGCAGGCTTTATAGCGACGGAATGGATCCCTTTGGAATCAGATACCGCTGTTCTGGTGGCGGCAAAGCAATCGAAAAAGCTGGCGGATTTGTGCATTAGTGCATTGCAGCAATTGTCGGTACAGATACAGAACTTGGGCTTTCAAGTAGTAAAGCCAATTGAGGTGGATTCAATCCACGTACCGGAGTGGGTAGGGCTCAAATGCGAATTCGGCTGTGACGGCTACAACCTTCCCCATTGTCCCCCTAATAGCATCAAACCTGAAAAAACACGGGCATTATTAAAGGATTATTCAAAATGCCTGCTGCTGCAAGGCGTGCCGCCAACCCGTGATTTTCAGAGGATGGTGCTGCAAGCAGAGCGCACAGCCTTTAAAACGGGCTATTATAAAGCATTTTCTCTTTGGGCCGGTCCCTGCAGTATTTGCCCGAAATGCGGCGGCAGAGGAAATTGCAAGAACCATAAAGATGCACGGCCTTCCATGGAATCCGCCGGCATCGATGTTTTTGAAACTCTTCGGAGAAATGGAATTTCCTTGAAGACACTACCGGAAAAAGATGATTATGTAAAATATTTCGCTATATTGTTATTGGAGTGACGGGCGTTGATTGATCAACTGTATCGATTCACACACCGAAGAGAGATCTGGGTGCCATCGTATTGAATAATATCAGAATTATACCGGGGACGCCTATTGAAGCCATCGCCAGAAGCCATGGAGAGATCGATGCGGATCGGATCTGCTGTGTTTCATGGGGAGGGACAGACTACGGCCGAAAGCTAATCCCCTTTTATGGTTATCCTGGCGCCTGAAATAATTTTCTCTGGAGTAAGGTCATAGACTTGGTCGAACAAGGCTACCCTGTAGGAACCAGGCCGCAAGGGTGCTCCTAGCGCAGCTGCTTCACCGGCGATACCGAAGGAAATCAGGGCGCCGGCGGCAGCGGTTAGCGGGTCAGGGCAAACAGCAGCAAAGGCGCCCGTAAGGGCTGTGGACATGCAGCCTGTTCCGGTAAGCCCGCCCATCATCCAGTGTCCGTTTTCTATGAGAATACTCCGTCTGCTGTCAGACACAGCATCAATTTTTCCGGTAATAGCTACAGTCAGGCCAAATTTTTCAGCCACCAGCCGGGCAATCTCTCCGCTTCCGGCTGATACCCCGGCAGCGTCCACACCCTTAACGGTGGCATCCAGACCACCTAAAATAGCTATTTCCGCAGCGTTACCACGTAAAATAGTTACATTTACCTCATTGAGAATACGTAATGAACTTTGGGTTCTCAAACTGGTAGCACCTGCCCCTACAGGGTCCAGTACCACGGGAATACCGAGTTGGTTAGCCTTCTTTCCGGCATAAAGCATACTCTCTACCAGCTCTGGTGTTAAGGTGCCGATATTTAGAACCAGGGCGCCGGAGAGGGCAACCATTTCCTCAACTTCTTCCCGGGCATGGGCCATTACCGGGGAAGCGCCAATGTGTAGCAAGATATTGGCGGTATCATTCATTGCCACCATGTTGGTGATGTTGTGTATCAAAGGTATGGTTTCTCTTATTTTAATTAAATAATCAGCAATATCTTTTAGCATTTTTTCAGTCATCAGTAGTCAACCGCCTTCCTAATTCAATCATTGTTTATGGTTCATGCTTAAATTAAAAACCGCATTCCCAAAGAGAATGCGTAAAATAAAAATATTTATATCACATCCCTCCGCTGGTATTATCCAGTACCTGTACTTTGCAGGCAGCGCCAAATAACGCTCAGGTTCCAGGGTCAGCGAGTCTTTCCCGCACTCTCAGCTCCAAACTAGAAGCTCCCCTTGTGCAAATTTTTATTTTTTCCAAATCAAGAATATCACAGTAATATTTTTGTGGCAATATGGTTATTCTTAGCCTGCATAACTGCCAGCGCCCTACCAAACCGCCCATCATCACTCTAGCCGACGTTCCAAAGACTTTTCTGCCTCACTCAATTCTTCAGGGTTTTTACGTTTGCTACTACGGTCAATCAGTGCTTCGTATATATGATGGCTGTCGAATCTATTGACATATCTACCCAATAAGTATAATATAATTTGTAAATTAACTAAACAATATCTTTAGTCAATATAGAGGGAGTTGAAAAAATTGACTCAGAATAAACCTGAAACACGATCATACTCCAGTCCCTTGCGGAATCGCCAGCGGGAATATACCCGCAATCTAATCATGGAGGCGGTCGCCTCATTTGTTGCCCAAGGCCGCATCAATACCTTTAGCGTGCAGGACGTAGCCGACCGAGCCGGGATTTCCTACGCCTCGGTTTACCGCCACTTTCCAACCCGGGAGGCGCTGTTGGAAGAAATGTACGAGTGGGCAAGCGAAGTGGCCGGCTCGCAAATGCCGCCCACCCCCAGTACAATTGATGAAATTCCCGCCTGGATAGCCAAGTCTGTTCCGGTGTTCGAACAGAACACGGCTGCAATTCAGGCCGTTATATCCGTTCTGGCGGCGCTTAATATTAAGCCGGAAAGCAGGCAGCAGCGGGACGATATAATTGACAGCCTTGTGGCTGAAGGCGCCCCTAATTTACCACCTGAGGTAGCCCGGCGGTCAGCGGCCATAGTTCGCTACCTGGCCGGCTCTTTGGGCTGGGCAACCCTCCGCCAGCGGTTCGGGCTTGATGCTGAGGATACTTCGGCCGCACTTACCTGGGCGCTGGAAGTATTAATACGTGACCTTAAACGGCAAGGCGCAAATGCAAATTCTGATGTATAAAAAAGGAGGCACATAAACATGGTTAAGGGCGATGATAAGCGGCAGCAGGAAACCATTCCATACGTTTTACCACTGCGTGCCCCTGAAACTGCCCTTTCCGGCCGGGTCGGAACTAAAGCCACGAACTTGTCACGCCTGCTGGCCGCGGGGTTTCCTGTTCCTGACGGTATTGTCGTAACCACCGCGGCTTTCGCAGCCCATGTTGCTGCAACCTTTAACGACCCCGGTCAGGCTGCTGATGTGATAGTTAAAAAACCGCTGCCGGCCCCCATTGAGGAAGCTCTCCACCGTGCCCTCGCTGCCTTTGGGGATGCTCCGCTAGCCGTGCGATCCTCCGGGGTAGCGGAGGACCTGGCCGGTGCTTCCTTTGCCGGCCAGTACGAGACGGTTTTGAATGTGCGCGGTTATAATGCCACTGCCGATGCCGTGTGCAAATGTTGGGCTTCCGCTTTTAGCGGCCATATCCTGACCTACCAAACGAACCGGGAATTGGGAGCAGACCGGATGGCGGTGCTAATACAGCCCATGATTGAGGCCGATGCTGCCGGGGTAGCTTTTACCGCCAATCCTGTAACCGGCGACCGCTCCGAAACGGTGGTCAGCGCCGTTCGAGGACTGGGTGAGCGCCTGGTCTCCGGGCAGGCTTCCCCGGATGAGTGGGTGGTCCGAGAGGGTCGGGCCGTCTGCCGGAGTTCTCCGGAAAATGCCCTGGGTGAACGTGAAGTGCTGGCGGTGGCAGAGCTGGCCAGGCAGGTGGAAAAATACTTTGGCAACCCCCAGGACATTGAATGGGTTTTGAAAGATGGCAAACTATACTTGTTGCAGGCCCGGCCTATTACCACGCTGTCAGATGCCGGGGAAACGGAACCCGTACCAGTGCCGGTGGAGCCGCCTTCCGGGTACTGGGAGCGCGGAGATTCCCACTACCCGCAGCCGCTATATCCTCTAACCCGTTCGGTTCTGCTGCCTGCGGCCAACCCGGGGTTTCGAAAGATGTGTACTGAATTTGGGCTGCTCACAGAAACGGTGGAAGAACGTGAGATTGGGGGATGGGTATACCTGCGGATGGTCCCCCTGGGTGGAAAGGACCGCCCGCCGCTGCCTGATTGGCTGACCGGTTTATTGATCCGCCTGCTGCCATCGCTGCGGGCACGTATTCGGGATTGCACAGAGGCGGCCCGCGCCGATAAGGCGGGCAAGTGCATTGAGCAGTGGTATGCCGAATTCAAGCCGAACCTGATTAAGCAGCTTACGGCTTTAAGGGACACCAAGCTGCAGACACTGCCCGCTGACGGTCTGGACAGGCACGCCGAGGCAGTTAGCCTTCTGGTTAGGGAGAGCCAGGAGATGCACATGATGCTTAACCAATCACTTAACCTGCTGCTGGCTGAGTTTACCTTTACTTGCCGTGATTTACTGGGTTGGAAAGAGGAGCAGGCATTTGAAATGTTAAGCGGCCTCTCCGAGACATCGAGCGCCCCGGCCCGTGCCCTGGCCCGGATTGCCCAGCAAGTACGGGAGAACCCATCACTGTCGGATCTGTTCCAACAAACCGACCGGCCTACCTTGGAGCGCATGGCCGCGGCAGACGCGGGCTTCGCCAAAGCATTTGCTTCATACCAGCGGGAGTTTGGCTGCCGGACTATCCGCTATGAAGTGGCCGACCCGACCCTGGCGGAGACGCCGGAACTGCTCCTTGCTCTGATCGCCAACCAAATCAGTCGAAATTATAACCCGGAGGCGGACGCACAGGCACTGGCGGAAAAGCGCGCCCACCTGGTGTCCCAGGCCCGGCGGATGTTGTCCGGACGCCCGGCGGCAGAGCGGGACCGCTTCGAGCGGGCAATGACCCGGGCCGAAAGGGCTTACCCGGTACGTGAAGAGCACGGGTTCTACGACACCAGCATGCCGCTGGCGCTTTTGCGGTATATCTCCCTGGAGATGGGACGCCGCTTGGTCGAGCACAAGCAAATTGCCAAACAGGATGATGTTTTCTTCTTGGAATTCAAAGAGGCCCGTATGGCATTAGGTACCGGGGAAAACCTGCATGAGTTGGTTGCCCGCCGCAAGGGGGAGCGCGCCTGGGTACTGGCAAACCCCGGACCCGCAAGCTACGGTACACTGCCGCCAGCGCCGCCTTCCTTTGCCGCCCTGCCTGCGGAAGCACGCTGGGTTCATGAAGCAGTAATGTGGTTCTATGAGCGGGTCTTTGCTGCAGCAGCCAGCGGCAGCCGGCAGGCGGACGCCCGGGCGCTCAAAGGGATCGCTGCGTCGGCGGGGCGCTACACTGGGCCGGTTCGGGTAATTCTTAGCGAGTCGGAATTCCACAGGATTCAGCCCGGGGATGTACTGGTATGCCCCATTACGTCGCCGGTCTGGTCGGTACTTTTCCCAAGTGTAGGCGCCCTGGTGACGGACTCGGGCGGGTTTCTGTCGCATTCGGCAATCATTGCGCGCGAATATCATATCCCGGCAGTGGTTGCAACCGGCAATGCTACCCAAATCCTACGCGATGGCCAGCTGGTAACGGTGGAAGGTGCGACTGGAACGGTATCGGTTGAAGGGTTGCATTAGGAGGGTTGCCGCATTGGTTTGGGAAGTCCATTTTGCATTTTGAATTACTTACTATACAACAAGAATAAGGAAATGAGGCTAAAGTGTTTGCATATACCGGTATACTTTTAGGATTAGTTTCCTCTATTATGATGCAAACAATTCTGGCTACGGTATTACCCAGTATAGTTGAAAATTTAGGGGATGCTCATCTATATAGTTGGATATTTAGCGGCTATTTAAAGGATCCACTTATTTAGATGAACAAGCACAAGTAAAAAATGAGATTGTTTCATAAGATAATCTTTTGTAGCATTCCCCAAAAAAAATGCGCAGCTCAAGTTCGAAACCTTGCCACGCTTAATTTAGCTGTGCCGTTGGTTATTTTTGTGGCCTAACGATTATAGTTAACCATGCCTGAAAGCTATTTTTTCTAACATCCTCACAATCCCTGCGGTAATACCATAGATTGATCGAATGTTAAGATTATCTTCCGCCGTGGTGTCAAAAAAAACATTAAGTTTGGATTCAAGTTCATCTTCCTGCTTAGTGTAACAAATGAGTATAGGGGTTCTTGGCAGGGGGTATAAAATTAACGAAATGTCAGAAGAGAAACTTGTCTTTGCCGGCCTTGCGCCAAATACATGTAAAATGTCCTCAAAAAGATCAGTATGGTTATCAGCAATTTGTTTTAAAACTTTTTCACATTGCGGTTCAAAAAGTGGGACCCAGGTCATCCCGTTTTTTAGTTCCCTGAAGGGAACCCATTCCCCGGTAGCATTTTTCCCCGCACAAGATAAAACATAATCAAGTAATGGCAATGCTAACCATACAATAACATGGCAATCAGATGTAATATTCCCATCAGAATCAATAAAAAAGTCCTTACCAAGACACTTAATTTTCAATTTTTCGCCGGAAAGCGATGCTCCCAGTCTTTCTGCCGATGCATAAAAATCTATGGTGGCAATTTCTCTTTGCAGCTGCTCCAGTAATTGCTCCTGCTGCTGCTCAAGAGGTACCCGCTTATGTATTTTTATTTCAAATCTTTCAGTTATATTACTGTCCAGGTGAGGGCAATCGGCGAGATTTTTTTGACCATTAATTATCGCTGCGGCAAAGGCCAGGCATGATGGTGTCTGACATTGCTTGCAGTTTGATTTTGGGAGTAACTTGTAAATATCCAGTGGATTCTGAAGTAATGACATATAGCATATACCCCTTTCGAAAAATATTTCTTTTTCCTAAAACTCCCAGATAAACTATACGTCTCTTAGTAAACCTGCTTTCTTAAGTTTTTTTATTTTACGCCATAGGGTTGTCTTATCAATTCCCAGTTCGACTGCTGCAGCCTTTTTGTTGCCGTTGTTCCGGACGAGAGCCTGGTAGATCAACCTTTTTTCCATTTCTGACAGCGTGCAAGCGTCGTTACAACTCTTGCCCGGCTCTTTCTCAACCTGAAGGTGCGATGGGAGATGTCTTGTCATAATAAGACCCTTTTTGCATAGAACAAAGGCATGTTCAATGATGTTTTCCAATTCCCGGATGTTACCTGGATAATTATGCCTCATTAAAATAGACAAGGCATCTTCCGAAATACCCTCGACATCCCTTTCCCTTAAATTATTAAAACGATTAATAAAATGGTTAATTAGCAGCGGAATGTCTTCCTTTCGGTCAGCCAGTGGTGGAAGGGTAAGCTTTATTACATTAATCCGGTAGTACAAATCATTTCTAAAAAGACCTTGCTTTATAAGTTGTTCGACATTTTTGTTGGTAGCTGCCAAAACCCTCACATCGGTTTTGACCGTAGTTGTGGACCCCAGTGGCTCGTATTCCTTCTCCTGCAATACCCTTAAAAGCTTAACCTGCAGCGCCGGTGATATATCGCCAATCTCATCAAGAAGGATGGTTCCCCCGTTGGCCCTCGCGAAACGACCTTGCTTGCTTTTTCTGGCGTCTGTAAAAGCGCCTGCCTCGTAACCGAAAAGCTCCGACTCCAGAAGTGAGTCGGGAAGGGCAGCACAGTTTACTGTCACCAGGGGATGGCCCCGGCGCTGGCTTAAATTATGAATAGCCCTGGCTAGAAGTTCCTTCCCGGATCCGGTAGGACCCTCAATTAGAACAGAGCTTTCACTTTCGGCAATGTCAGGCAGTATCTGGAATATTTGCTGCATCTTATGATTTTTGCTGATAATGTCCGCAAAGGTATAGCGTCCACTTAGCTCTTTTCTGAGCTCCTCTACAAGGCTTAGATCCCGGCTGATTTTTACTATTCCAATAACCTGACCGTAGTTATCCTTTAAAACCACATCATATATGCTGAGATGAACCTTTTTGCCAGCGGCGTTTGTTGTTACCACCACTTTGTTATTTACTTGGTTTAATGTTTCTGTAGTTTGTTTAAGAGGGCAATCGGTTTCACATTTATTGGGGCTAGGTTGTAATATTTCCCAGCAGTATCGACCCAGCACATCACCCCGCGATAAGCCGGTAAAATTCTCCGCTGCGCGATTGAATGAAATAATACGATGATCTATGCTTATGGCTATGACGCCCTCGGTTATGCTGTCTAGTATTAAGTTGTTTAATATAGACATATCAATTTTTTCCATGAAAACCGTCCCGTAAGTTTATTCTTAGCAATTAGCACTAAAGTCTAATACATATAATCAGCTAATAAGAAATAACTCTTTTCTGATGAAATGCAAGATCCGTACCATTTAAATAATGTGTAATTTAATGCGGTTTTTTTGCCATTCCTTAAACCCGCGGATTGCAATATGCAATTAATATCTGTAATAAAGTAAGGTTAGCATACTTTAATAAGTGTTATTTTATAAGAATTTATGGGCTAAATAAATAGATTTTCTAATGATTGCATAATGCAACTCTATTAATATTGAAAATTGCATTATGCAATCATGATCTTGATGACTCCGGAAAAAAGAGTAATAAAATAAGGAAGTCCTAGCGTCCGTCAGGCTATAATTGATGCTGCAACAGAGTTGTTCATCCAAAAGGGTTATAATGAGACAAGTGACAGTAAGATTGTAAAGGAGGTAGGGGTTGCCCAGGGGATCTTTTATCTCAACTTTCCAAGCAAATACCCATATGCGCACAGCCATTCTTGAAAGAAGTATGGATGCCATTGTGGAAGCGAGTTTTGAAAGTGAAAACCCTACATGGGATCCAATGGTAAAATCGAGTATGGCATAAAAGGAGCTTTTGGGGTAATAGAAAAATCCCGTGGGGCTTGTTTTTTTAATTTAAAGCGTATAGGTTGCAATGTTTCGTTCATATACATAAAGTGATAATATTGTAAATATATTGGAGGGATGGACTCTGGTAAAGAGACCAAAACGTATAAAACGACGTTTTGGGGGAGCCTTATTCTTAATAGTTTTATTAATTCTGAGTCTTAAAAATTATTCCATAGTAAACATTAGTACAAACTCAAACCCCTTTGACACTTTAGTGAGAATTAATTTTATCCTACCTGTGCACAAGGAATCAATAAAATCTAAAATAACTATTATACCCGAAATAGCCAATACACCAATTTCATATAAGATTAATTGGTTATCCTCTAATACTATGCTTTTGCAATTAACACAAGAAAAAGGGCCTCAAGGACAATTATTAACATTTAAAATTGATAACGTTCCTACCATTATTCCATATATTAAAAAAAGTGTTCAAGGTAGTGTCAGGCCTTATGCTCCACTGGAGTTATCATCGGAAACAATTATTAACAATGTACCATCTTGCGGACCCCTGCTATTAACTTTTAATACTCCGGTTGATCCTAAAAGTCTAAAAAAAAGTATTATCCTGCCTACACCAGGGCATCTTAAGGCTTTTGAGTTTTCCGCCAACGGTAAGAATTACACAGATTATAGCCGCTGGCACTACACCCCGAAAAAACCTTTTAAAAATGAGGCAACTTACCAAATCATCATTAAACCGGGTCTAAAAAATTTGAGTGGAAGTATTTTGGAAAAACAATATAAAATAGCATTTTCTACTGCTCCCAAGCTTGAAGTCATCGATACAAACCCAAGTAACAATACAAAGAGCGTTCAACTTTTTCAAACCATAGAGTTTACTCTTAATCAGGAGATGGCCGCCGCTTCCGTGAAGGTTGTGGAAATCAAGGATGGAGAAAATGTACCCGGTAAAACACAGGTTGATCGAAAAACGGCCCGTTTTCAACCAGCTCGTGTATTTTTACCTGACCATAGCTATAAAGCAGTGTTACAGGCAAAATCCAAAGCCGGGGAAAGTATAAACAGTCAATTATCTTTTACCACTTTGGATATGGGTAAAAGGTTATGGGTAGATGTCTGTCTGGGTGAAAAACATACTGTTACTGTATATCAGGGAAGTAAAAAGATTTGTTCTATGCCGGCATCAGGGGGACGTCCTGATGCCCCTACACCACTAGGCTACTTTTATACTCAAGATCACGGTTATAGTTTTTGGTCGTCAAGGTTTGGTGAGGGGGCGACATACTGGGTGCGACTAGTGGGGCAAATACTTGTACACTCAGTACCTAAAGATAGCCAATGGAAAACTAAGGAAGAAGAGCATGACAAACTTGGTCTTCCGGCAAGTCATGGTTGTATACGATTGGACGAAAGTGATGCCAAATGGTTTTACGAAAACATACCCCGGGGGACATTGGTGATTATCCATACATAGGGCTTGCCTAGGTTGGAGGTGATACTATTAACGTTGTTTTTGGTTTTTTAGTCACAATTATCAAGGGCGGAGTAATTCCGTCCTTGTTGCTATCGATAAATATAAAATATAGGCCTTAACAACAGCAACCTATTATACTCATTTTGTTCGGTTAGTAAATTGTAAACTCAGCAGCCAAATAGTAAGTGTCATATTCCCCTGAACCTCTAAAATCTTGTATATCTTTCATAATGCGGTATTCACCTGTGTCCAGACTGCCATAGAGCCATTCCCAATCGACTGCCCATTCGCCATTGTCTCCAGAGGTCAAATTATAGCCAATATCAACAAATCCGTAGTTGCCATCTATAATGACAGGAACCTGATACCAGTTTCCATTGATTTTCTTTTCCAACAAAAAGAATTCGCCATAGATACACTGACTGCTCGATTTATTCTCAAAATATACGGTCAAACTGGTAGAGGAAGATGTTCCTTCCTTTACAATCATAGTAACGCCGTCAAAGTTGTTGACAGTTTCATATGTTGTAGGTTCCCAGTCAGTTGTCTCAGCAGACTGGCTTGAAGCAGTTTTCGTTACGGTGTTTTCTGTTCCTACGGATGAATTGCTGTTACCATAATTTCCGCATCCTGTCAAGAAAACCAAACTTATAGCCATACAAACGAATAGACATAGATATTTTTTCATATTATCACTCCTTCTACTTATTAGTCGTCAAATATATGACAGAAGTTCCGCAAAGGTCAACTCATCCAGCATAATATCTCCTTGTCTTCTGGAAAGGGCGCGGATGTGGGCCAGCAACTCCTTCACCAGGGTGGCCAGGCTGTTTGTCGCATATCCGGCGATGTCCTCCCTGTCGCTGAATTTATCCAGCACGGCGGAGTCGCCTGCCGCCTTAAAGAATTGATACCAGTGAAGAATTATCATATAATAAAGGCAGAATAATTTATATCAAAGGAGGTAGCCTTGTGATTATCAAATCTTCAACCAGCTTGCGTAATGATTATGGCGCTATTTCAAGACTTGCCCATGAATCACAGGAACCTATCTACATCACTAAAAATGGCGAAGGCGACCTTGTGGTTATAAGCATAGACGCATTTGAAAAGCGAGATGAGTTAATCCGGTTGAGAGCAAAGCTTGAACTGGCAGAAAAGTCTCGTCTTGCCGGAGAGCCGGCCTATACGCTGGAAGAATCCAAGCAACGTTTAGAGAAAATCTATGAGCAATGCGAAGTATAAGCTACACATCCTCACGCCTGCCCAGCGTGAGTTGGAGGAAATTGCCCTTGTTCACCTGGAACTTGTGGGCCCCGGTTCGGCGCGCAAAATTACCAATCGTATTTATGATGCGCTTGCACTTTTACAGATAAGCCCCAACATGGGTGTGAGCTGTGCAGATAAACCGTTAAAAACGCTAGGTTATCGTATGTTTATTTGTGAAAACTATCTTTATATTTACCGTCTAATTGGTGATACTGTATTCGTCTATCACATTGTTGACGGTAGAACGGATTATCCTAAGTTCATGAAAGACTTAGAATGACTTCAACCCGGCAATCAAAAGTGTTAATAAATCACAGATTACACAGATTAACACAGATTAACACAGGGGAGATCTTCTCGATCAGACGTGGACGGGGAACGGTGGTGCCGGGTGGCGCGGGGATGTGGAAGGAGTATTTTTTCGCCTCCGGCCGCGTCATGGAAACTGCTGCCATGGTTTCGATTGCAGTCGTTCGTACCTGTGGATTGATTTTTATGTACCGGCCTGATTTTTATATAATTATATATTTCCTGTTACTAGCCTTTTCCCGAGTATTTGTACCAGAGAAAATCGCCCAATACAGGTAGGTAAAAAGAAAGACACCCAATCAACTAAAAAAGATATTGGGCACAAGTCACGGTATTGCATTTAAGAACGAGCTTTTCAATTGGGTTAAGCTGGGACTGTTGAAACATGGTAACCTTTTGATTATTCAAATCCTCAAGCAGGAAATAGCCGAAGATTCAATAGTGCAATATGAACTGGACCCAAAAGCCTTATACAGGCTGTGTCGCTTAATGAATAGTGAATTATGCGAAGCAAAACGGTCATTGGTCCTAGAACCCACAGAGGTATATTAAACTCGATAAGCAGGTGGTTCCATAACCCATCCTTTAAGCTGGCCATATACTAAAAATTTATCATACATTTTGAGTTCTTTTATTAAAAAAGTTAAAAATCTCTGCCTAAGCTTAGCTGATGTAGTCTGAACCATAGCCAACCCGTGAACCGGTATAAAACTTTGAATTCCTGAAAGTACACGTCTATATATATACTCATCAGTAATAACCTCAACCTTAATCGTACTTTCTGAACTCGCCGGTGGTCTTTTAGGTAGTGGTAGTCCATACTGACTTATGAAATCTTCTAATTCAGTAACTTGTTGTTTTAAGGTTTTTAAGCCTTGATTCAAAACTAATTTAAGATCTGGATCATTAGCAAAATTTCGAAGTACCTGCGTAACTTCAATAACATCATACCGCGATGTTAGTAAATTCCATAGGTGTCCTGCTTCAAACACATTAAGTTCTGTTTGTAAATCTCTTTTAGATTGACCTAGATCACCAATTTGTTCAAGTTTCTCCAATAATTTCAAAATATCACCTTCAGTATGTTTTTTTTATTATTGGCAAAGGGTATGCATAATATGTTGTTGTGTCGTATTTCAAAGATGCTGTGATACAAAATTTGTGTTTATCATTTTTGAGGGTATCGGACATCAAAAACCCTAATACACATTTATTATTTATAGACAAAATACCAATTATTACAATTCAAACTCCGTGGAATATACGGAATTTTTCTTTTTAGGGATGTGATACCAATGGTATTGATATTGTAACTTCATGTATATATCGCATTAAGCAGCCTACAAAGATGGTACGCCACTAGAAAAGCTCGCATTCCCTTAGAGATAAAGGATAAACGGGCTTAAAAACATGATGAGCAGTATATGTATTATGAACTTTAATAAAATCAAAGATTGATAAGTATTATTCTACAGAGAATAAGTTTATACTTGTATTTTATAAACTTATGGAGAAACACTATGAACAGTAAAAAAATACTAGCGGAATCACTTGAGAAACTGCTGATGAAGAAGAACCTTGATGATATTCATGTCAGTGAAATTGTAGCAGGCACATCTCTTTCAAGGAAGACCTTTTACCGCCACTTTAAAGATAAATATGATCTTGCTAGCTGGTACTTTGCTCAATTTTATGAAGCCAGTTTTGGCCGTATAACAGATGGTCTAACTTGGGAGGAGGCATTGTTGTGCTATCTTGACATTTGTCAAGAAAAATATAGTGTGTTGAAAAATGCCTATGCAAGCCGTGACATTAACGGTCTTCGTGGTTATGACATTGCGGTTACGAGAAAAACATATGAGAAATATCTGACGATTAAGGGTGCTGATATTAATTCGGAGACAAAAGTGTCACACATGTGTCATTTTGTGACTTTACTTTTACTGCTTCCTAAATTAAAATTTAATTAAATTAAATTATGCAAAAGCTATGAAAGGAAGAAGTAGGTCAGTTTTACGTCATTCAGAGAGCATCCGGTTGGTGAGAGGCTGCAGACGCGCTGATACGAATACATCCTGGAGCCGCTGCCTGAATTGTTAGTAGGGTTTGACGGGTACGCCCGATACAGCGTGTGAGTGTGTTTGCACTTGTTGAGGGGAATTCTGCGAGGAATTTCCAAGTCAGAGGTGGTACCGCAATTTCTGCCCTCTGTTCCAATTGGAGCAGGGGGCATTTTTATTATTAATTTTTACCAAGGAGTTGTTATAATGCAAATTTATGATGAACTGAAAGCTCGTGGTTTGATTGCCCAGGTTACCAACGAAGAAGAAATTAAAGAACTTATTAATAATGGTAAAGCAACATTTTATATTGGATTTGATCCAACTGCGGATTCTCTGCATATCGGTCATTTTATGGCACTATGCCTTATGAAGCGTTTACAGATGGCGGGAAACAAACCTGTAGTCCTTTTAGGCGGTGGAACTGGCTTTATCGGTGACCCATCCGGCCGTACTGACCTGCGTTCTATGATGACACCTGAAACAATCCAGCATAACTGCGAATGCTTTAAGAAACAGATGGAAAGATTCATCGAATTCGGTGATGATAAGGCAATCATGGTTAACAATGCAGACTGGCTCTTAAAGCTAAATTACATTGAATTACTTCGTGAAGTAGGAACTCACTTCTCTGTAAATAATATGTTACGCGCAGAATGTTATAAGCAGAGAATGGAAAAGGGACTATCCTTCTTAGAATTCAATTATATGATTATGCAGTCCTACGATTTTTATTATCTGTATCAGAATTACGGATGCAATATGCAGTTTGGTGGTGATGACCAGTGGTCTAATATGTTGGGTGGTACGGAACTGATTCGTCGTAAGTTAGGCAAAGATGCCTATGCCATGACAATAACACTACTAATGAATTCCGAAGGTAATAAGATGGGAAAAACTGCAAAGGGTGCTGTTTGGCTTGACCCCGACAAAACCTCACCTTTTGAATTCTACCAGTATTGGCGTAATATTGATGACGCTGATGTTCTCAAGTGCATACGTATGCTTACCTTCTTACCACTTGAACAGATTGACGCAATGGATAAATGGGAAGGCAGTCAGCTAAACGAAGCCAAGGAAATCCTGGCGTATGAACTGACTAAGCTGGTTCACGGTGAAGAAGAAGCCCAAAAGGCAAAGAATACTTCTCACGCCCTCTTCGCAGGTGGCACGGATGATTTAAATATGCCAACTACTGAAATTGCGGCTGAGCAGCTGGTCGATGGTGTTATCAGTATTTTGGATTTGATGGTGGTGTGTGGTATAACCGCTTCTAAGAGCGAAGCAAGACGTCTGGTTCAACAGGGTGGTGTATCTATTAATGATGCTAAAGTTGAATCCATTGATTGTGATATTACTTCAGGACAATTAAAAAACGGTGTCAAAATACGTAAAGGAAAGAAAACTTACCATAAGGCTTTGTTGAAGTAAAGGATAATATAATACGACCGATCAGTCAGGCATACGACGGCCCGGGCAGTGACCCGCGGAGCCCATCTGATAAGCGGCTCGGGGTGTGATGTGCCCGGGAAAAGTAGCCTCGGGTGCGCTGGATACCCGGACAGCAGCCCAGCGTTTTACAGCATTAGGGACGCACCTGCGCCCCCGGTATTATGGAACGGGACACACCGTGACCAAAAAAAAGAGCCGGGCATCAGCCCAGCTCTTGCAGCTGCCGGTGCACACTGCTCGCCACCACGGCGGTGGCGAGCTCGGCCATAGCCGCAAAGGCGATGTGCTTGCACAGCACCCCGCGGGCAACCGCGTCATCGCAGCTGCACCGTGCTGCATAGCGGGTGCCCCGCCGTTCAATGGCCACTCGGTACCGCTTGCTGCCGTACAGCACCAGTCCCTCGAACCGCTCCTCGCGGCGTACCTCACATTCCCACTGCCAGCCGGCCTGCAGCCCGGCCAGCGCCCGGCCGTAACGCCCACTTTCGACCTTACCCAGCAACCTGCGCAGCATACCTTTCGACCTCCCGTTTTATTTCAGCGCACCGCCGCCGGTGCCGGTGTCAAGGGCCTTTAAAAAATCATATGTACAATTCCCCTAAATTATTATTATTTATGCATTCAATTGCTTTTCCAAATCTGAATATACCCCCTAAGATTAGGGAAACTAACAGATATAACAATTATTTGGGAAAGGGTAAAGACCTCCTCTTTAGGGAGCCAAGAAAAGGGGACACACCTCCTCTCTTTAGAGTCTAAGGAATGGTATCTTTGGGGTCGAGGTATGTCCCCGTCAGAGAAATGCTTTGTGGCTAGGAGTGTCCCCAATTGGAGAGTGAACCAACATGGAACAAATTCTGCATAGCATATCCGGCTCTTTACATTTCCTGGCCGTAGTGACCTGGATCGGCAGCATGATGTACAGTATGTTTGCCGTGGCGCCGGCCTTAAAGCACCTGGGTACTCCCCGGGCGCACGCCATTAACATGATCGCCGCCAGACGATTTTCGCCCCTTACCTGGGGTAGCCTGGCGGTGTTAATCGTTACCGGCATCTACGCTGTTTCGGGTAATGTGGATAAGTTGTCCACGTTATTTGGACAACCGGCAGGTATCGTACTGTTTGTAAAATTGCTGCTGGTGGCAGCCCTGATTGTTATACTGCTGTACCAGATATATACCTTAAGTCCTCAAATGAAAAAATTAATTAATCCGGCTACGCCCAAAGATCAGGAAAACGCACTGGAAATAGCCCGGGCGGGTAATACGGCCAATTTCTGGTCCTGGACTCACTTGGTTCTTGGAATAACGGTAATTATACTGGCGGTTATCCTGGCCGAGCTTTTAGAGTCATAGAAGAAAGGGGACACACCTCTGCTTTTGGGGCCATCGGTCATGGGACACACCTCCTCTTTGGGGTTGAAGCTTATTGGTCGAATGTCCTCAATTATGGAGGAATGTCCCTAATTGAAGGGAGGAAAAACATGGAATGGCAGGCGGTCTTTAACGGAGCCAAGGAAATACCCCTCTGGGGTTTTGTGGTGCGGGCTACACTGCTTTATTTTGCCCTGATCATCGGCGTTCGGTGGATGGGCCATCGCGAAGTAGGTATCCTGGCGGGTTATAACTACCTAACAGCGGCAAAGCCGGACCGGTAAGTTACGACCCCAAAGCGGCTTTGCCGGCACTCTGGCCGACATGCACAAGACCTCCGGAGCCCGGGCATGAACGTTTAATCAAGCCACACATTACCAGGCCTGACCCCAAAGAATTACCCCAAAGCTGGGCCTGGTGATGTGTGGCTTCCTTTTGTATCTTTTCACCAGACCCGCTTCCAACAAAAGCACGACGCATACACATCACTAAGCGTACTCTAATGGACCAGCGGCCGGCCCTGGTAGCCTGTCGAGCTCCTTTAGGCATTACCTCGGTGGACTTTAACAATGACGTTAGGTTAGACCTGTCTACGGCAAACCTTGGTAGTGACGATGTCTCCGTCCTGCTGCAGGAAAGTCTACGGGACCGGGGCCAATTGAAGGGAAGGGCCAATCCAGCAACATTATAAGCTGCAGAATAATCCACAAAAAGCTGTGATTAAGATATAATTGCCGCCAAAACCGGTCTTAAGACACTATGAACGATAAAACGCCTTTCGGTTAACTCCGGAGGCGTTAATTTTTTCAGCTTCCCAAGAGGGCTTTGGATCCCCTGCAGTACGGATTAGCTGGTTTTTCAAGTGGCACAAGCCCGCTGTAAGCTAGATACCCGGATAATAAAAAAGATAAGCCGGAACTTCTTAGCGTACGGAAATTCCGGCTTCATAATGTACTTTTTCGCTTAGCGTACGTTTTTCGTGGTAAACTGAACCATCCTTTATTATAGACCTTAACGTACTTAACGTAAGAAATTCTATAGACAAACATTCATTAAGACACATCATCTCTATTATACGACATAAGAAATTGGAGTGGTAATTTCAATGAATAATTAGCCATTCTTTTAATTATTTCTTAAATGCAATCATTAACCTTTACAAAGTAATAAAATAAAAAACAGTTTTTTCTTTATTAACTTGGTATGTATCGATAAATACCATTGTATATAAGGATTATGAATTCATATCTATATATAAGGACCATATCGGGGGAATTCCGGCCTCTGAATGTCTTTGAGGTAGAGAAGATAGTTGATAGCGGATACTTTACAGATAGTCAAATATACAGCGAATATGAAATTGCAGTTCAAAAAGAAGGTGCAGTTTATCAGGAAGACAATCGTAGCACTTATACTTTCGGGAGCATATCCCTCTAAGTACTCACCGGCCCGGAAACCTGGGACGATACCAATGACTATTCGGTAATCTGCCGGTTGGATACTGGTGATATTGAATTTCTGTTCACTGGCGACGCTGAAGGACCAGCAGAAGCAGCCCTATCCGGAAACCTGGAAGCAGAGATCCTTAAAGTCGGTCACCACGGCAGCAGTACATCATCTTCCGCTGCATTCATAAACAAGGTTAGCCCGGAAGTAGCAATCATATGTGTGGGTGCAGATAACAGCTATGGACACCCGGCGGGTGAAACAGTTCAAAGGTTGCAAAATGCCGGTGCAAAAGTCTACCGTACAGACTTGAACGGGAATATAGTGATAACCACCGATGGTAAATCATATAAAGTTAAAACCCAAAGGGCTAGTATTACACCACAGCCAGTAGTGCAACCGGCACCAGTTAAGACTGATCCGCAACCAACTCCGGTATCGATATCAAACGGGAAGTTTGTTGGCAGTACGAAATCAAATAAATACTACTATCCTGATTGCCGATATGCAGAAAGCATATCCCCGGAGAATGCGATTTGGTTTATAGATGCTGCTGATGCACAGGCGCAGGGCTACGTTCCTTGTGGGGTATGTAAACCATAATTATTACATATTAAATACCGGCTTCGATGCCGGTAAATTTTTTATATACTATCCGAAGCATAAACACCAAGGGGTATTGATAATATCAAAGCTGGCGGTCATTGTATAAAAAAAGTTTAATCATTTGTCAGAGCAACAATTAACTGGTTAACTAGAAGGACTCTACCGGCTGCGCATCGGCAACTACCGTACAGTATATAAAATCAATAAAAAACCACATTGTTTATAGTGCTTGTAGTTGGTCCGAGGGGCGGCATATATAATAAGTTTTAATACTATAAGGTTTGATTAAACAATTAAATACCGGTTACCAAGTAGTTGTACTTTGCTTAGTTATAATCAAATTATCTTTGGAATAGATGTGAATATTAACAGGAATTTCTCTTTTCTCGTCGAAACATAATTTAACAAAAAATGCCTACGCCATGAACGTGGGTTCTGAAGTTTAAAAGGGATTTGACAAAAACAACATATTTTCAAGTAACTTTGATTGCGAAAGAAGGTAAATTAAATGGAGTTTATATATGATCCTCATTACTTCTTAACTTCTTCACCTAATATAGAAGAAAATAAAAAATTGAGGGAACCACAAAAAAATGCTTATTCTAAAGCTTTTGAACATTTTGTTATAGATAACAAAACCTCACATGCAATCATTGTTTTACCAACAGGTGTTGGTAAAACAGGCTTAATGGGGCTCCTCCCTTATGGGATATCTAAGGGTCGAGTATTAATTATTACACCACAATTAGTTATTAAAGATAATGTCGTTGGTTCACTCGACCCAGAATATCCAGCAAATTTTTGGCTAAAATATGATGTTTTCACCAGAATTCAGGAATTACCAAATTTAATCGAATATGAAGGTAAGGAAACAAAAGATGAATGGTTAGAACTAACAAATATAGTCGTGGTTAATGTCCAAAAACTTCAAGAAAGGCTTGCCAACAGTCTTATGAATAGGCTACCATCTAACTTTTTTGACTTAATAATAATAGATGAAGCACATCATTCCACTGCCCTTACTTGGGTTGAAGTGTTAAGGCACTTTAATAACGCAAAAGTAATTAAACTTACTGGCACACCTTACAGAACAGATAAGAAAAAAATTTTTGGCGACATTACTTATGAATATAAGTTAAGTGCTGCAATGGCTCACGGTTATGTTAAAAGCTTGGAAAAATTTTTCTATATACCTGATAAATTATACCTTACTCTTGATGATGATAGTTTAAAACAATATACTGTTGAGCAAATTCTCCAAATGGGCATAAGAGATCAAGATTGGGTAAGTCGTACTGTAGCGTATTCACCAGAATGTTCCGAAAAGGTTATAGTTGAATCAGTAAAACTCTTAGAGAATAAGTTATCAAATCAAAACACAGTACCACATAAAATTATCGCGGTAGCTTGTAGCATAAAACACGCAGAACAAATTAAGGAACTATACGAAAAGCATGGTTATAAATCGGCAATTATACATAGTAGATTAAGTAAAGATGATAAGGAAAAGGCATTATCAGATATTGAGAATCATAGAGTTAATGTGGTAATAAACGTTGCCATGCTAGGAGAAGGATACGATCACCCATATTTATCAATAGCTGCAATTTTTAGACCGTTTCGGTCACAGCTCCCTTATGCTCAATTTATAGGGAGAATTTTAAGAGCCCTACCAGATAAAGAGGTAACACGGGTCTCAGATAGTATAGCACAAATTATTTGTCATAAAGAACTAAACCTTGATGATTTGTGGGAGTATTACAAAAAGGAGATTCAAGAGAGTGAAACAATTAAATATCTTGCCTCTCTTAACTTAGATAATGAAGAGGATGATTCGTACGTTGACAAAAAGGGTAAACCAAAGGATACGAGTTATGGTATTGCTACAGAGGAGGGAATTGGCAAACTAATAGGTGACACTTATTTAACTACAAAGATTATTGAACAGCGAAAACGTGAGGAAGAAGAAGAACTTGAGAAATTGAAAGCCATTCAACAAATCTTAAATATACCAATTGAAGAGGCACGCAAAGTAATTGCCCAATCGAAAGGCATTTCCTCAACTATAAGACGGCCAGACTTATTTATAAAACGAAAAAGAACCGGCATTGATTCTCGAATAAAGGAAGATATTGTACCCTCATTGTTAGACCAGTTTTCCTTAGATAAAGAATCTACAGATTTAAGCTCTTGTAGAATTTTTAAGGGGAAGTATTTTTGGATACCTATAAATTATAAGAATAACGGTGCGTTTCTAGCTGTATACATTAATACTGTACTAAAGGATATGATTGGTGCCAAAAGACAGGACTGGGTTACATCGGATTGGGATCTGGCTGAAAAAAAATTAGATGAGATTGAAGAATATTTAATTAAGGTTTTGGAGGAATTTACAGGTCAAGCGTAGAAGTAAATTATCTGTTTTGCGAGGGAAGGGGGGTGTTAATAATGGAGGACAAGATACAACAACTTTATGAACTCCTATTTTCACCCATACTAACTCCTCATAATCTTGTTGATAATGTCAAATTAGATAACTATGAATATGTGAATTACTCAAAACACAATGATGGAATATTAGTATCCATGAAATGCCAATTAGACAAACAAACCCAAGCGATCTTTTATTATTATTTTGATTTTAATGACAATCTCCAAAAAGTCATTATGAAAACTTCAGAATATGAAGAGGTTATTTTTAATCGCCAATTAGAAACAAGCAACCTAATAAGTCGTATTAAAGGAATGCAACAAAATAAGACATTGAAATCTGCTATTTAGGTCTACAAATGTGCTAACATACCATACGCTATCAAACCCGCCTATTTTAAAAGGCGGGTTTTCCTTTCCATGAAATAGTTTTGTTATAATGAATTAATTTATATAATCTCTCCTCTGTAACCGCCCGGAGGCAAAAGATCTACTTACTATAAACCAACCATACACCACTGCCCGGTGATGTATCCCAAGTAGCTACCTATGCCATAGCTAAGAATTATAAGGAAGCAGTACTGGTATACCCCACAAGTAGCATTCATCCCTATGATCAGTTTATAGGCGATAGAGTGATATTAGGGAAGTCCCATGATGGGGTTGCTCCCAAATGTAGCCATAGTACTTAAAAAAATAACTGTTTTCTGTTTTCTGTTAAACCAGGTAAAATACCTGGTTTTGTTGTTAATGACCAAAGCATTACCCCGAAGGTGTGTTAATATTATTTAAAGACTTAGCATCTTATTTTGAGTAATTCAAATTGCTTATTAGTCTGGAATAACAAATAAAAGCAATAAGAAATACAGCTTCCTGATTTTTGCTTAAGTATATCAAGGAGGTTTTGGCTAATGTCTGATGTTACCACTAATATTCAGCAGCTTAAAGACCTAGTAGATAATTTTGTGGAAGAGCGCCGTTGGAAGCAGTTCCATAGCCCCAAGAATCTGTCCATGTCCATTGCCATTGAAGCTGCTGAGTTAATGGAACTGTTCCAATGGATTGACGGCACCGATACTGCCGGTATACCCCATGAGCGGGTACGGGAGGAACTGGCTGACGTTGTTATTTATTGCCTTTCACTAGCTAACGCCACTGGTATTGATTTGTCCACGGCCATACGGGAAAAAGTAATGGTTAATGCTAAGAAGTACCCGATAAATCGTTATCGAGGGCGGTATAAATAAAATACGCTTACCCTAAACACCCAGTCGGGGGTATTAATAAGGGCAGGAGAAAGTCCTGATCTAAAGAAATTACCCCAATATGTCAATAAAGGTTTGAAGAATCTTAAGTAGAAATATTATGACATAGGGCAAAGGTGTTTCACTTGTTTAATGAAGTTACATCTAAAGGATATAAATGACTTGGCTAGCACTAATGGCGAGAGTAGTAATGATGCGGTTCTAACAGATCTTTCCTGTTAATGATTATAGATGGCACTAACATAAGGTAGGCAAGTTTTAACGTATTGCTTCTTAAGGAGAGGTACAAGACATGGCTGAATCCGAAAAAATTGATTTACGTTCAAAAGATATTCTGGCGGAAAGATTAGATACACTTCGAGATTTGTTACCGGAGGCTTTTCGGGAGGGCATAATTGATTTTGAGGCCTTAAAGCAGGCTCTGGGGGAAGAAGTAGACCTGGGTCGGGAGCGTTACGGCTTAACCTGGGCAGGTAAGTCGGAAGCCATCAAGAACATTCAAACGCCTAGTGTCGGCACTCTGGTGCCGGTGTCCGAAGAGTCGGTAAACTTTGATACCACCGAAAATTTGATTATCGAAGGCGATAACCTGGAAGTGCTCAAGCTTTTGCAAAAAAGTTATCACGGCAAGGTTAAGATGATTTACATTGACCCGCCGTATAACACGGGAAATGAGTTTATTTACCCTGATAATTTCCGGGAAGGCCTGGAGGATTACCTGCGTTATTCGGGACAAATGAATGGTGATGGAATTAAGTTAACGACCAACACCGAGACAGACGGCCGGTATCATTCCAAGTGGCTTAATATGATGTACCCCAGGCTTTTCTTGGCCAGGAACTTATTGCGGGAAGACGGGGTTATTTTTGTTTCCATTGATGATCACGAGGTACATAATTTAAGGTTGTTGATGAATGAGATTTTTGGGGAAGAGAATTTTATCAGTACAATAATATGGCAAAAAGTATATTCACCTAAGAATACAGCTCGTCATTTTTCAGAGGATCATGATTATATCGTTGTTTATGCACGAAATGGAGATTTATGGCGTCCTAATTTGTTGCCAAGAACTGAGGAAGCCAACTCCAGGTATGATAACCCTGACAACGACCCGCGTGGTCCTTGGAAACCGGGAGATTTAACAGCGCGTAATTATTATAGTGAAGGGCAATATGAAGTTGTTAGTCCAGGTGGCAAAAAATTCAAGCCCTCAATCGGAAGATATTGGCTAGTAAAATATGATAAGTTTTTAGAACTTGATCGTGATGATCGCATTTGGTGGGGGCCTAGAGGCGATAATATGCCTGCTTTAAAGCGTTTTCTTTCGGAGGTTAAACAAGGAATTGTGCCACAAACCTTATGGAAGTATAAGGAGGTCGGCCACACGCAGGAAGCAAAAAAAGAACTATTAGAGTATGTTTCATTTAAGAATACTGATAATGTACTTGATACTGTAAAACCAACAAAGTTAATCCAGCGGATTTTAAAATTAGCTACTAAACCATCGGATAATGACATTGTTTTAGATTTCTTTGCCGGCAGTGCCTCTACTGCCCACGCAGTGCTAAAACAAAATTATGAAGATGACGGTAATAGACATTTTATTTGTGTACAATTACCGGAAGAATTACCTGTCCGAGAGGATAAACTTAAATCACTAATGGACATTGCTAAAGTACGTATTTGCAATTTTATTAATAAATTTAATGAAGGAAACGACAAAGAAAGAGCACAGCTAGATCGTGGCTTTAAATTTTTCAAACTTACCTCCAGCAACTTTAAAATCTGGGATACAGCCAAAGCATCGCGAGATGCTGATGAATTGGCTAAACAACTAACCCTTTTTGCCGATAATCTTAAGCCGGACCGCTCCCAGCTGGATATCCTTTACGAGATATTATTAAAAGCGGGGCTACCTTTAACGACCGAGGTTAGTAAAATAGCTGCAGCCGGGCAGGAAGTGTTTTCCGTTGCCGGCGGGCAGTTATTAATCTGCCCGGAGCAGGTCATCAATCGCGAAACCCTGCGGAGCATGATGAAACTGCAGCCCCGGCAAGTAATATGTTTGGATACCGCCTTTCATGGCCAGGACAAGCTTAAGACCAATACAGTGCTGGAAATGAAGTCGTACGATATCCAATTCCGCACGGTATAAGGTGATACACGATGAAAATAAAATTTGATAGCCACCAGCAGTTTCAACTGGACGCCATTAATGCCATAGTAAATATCTTTGAAGGCCAGCCCCGGGCACAAGGAAAGTTTGAAATAAATATGTCCGGAGAGCAAGGTGTGCTCTTTACTGAATTAGGTGTTGGCAATCGGCTAACCCTCGATCGGGAGACAATTCTTGCCAATGTGCAAAAGGTTCAGGAACAACACAACCTGGAAAAATCTAAGTTTTTGGACGGTATGAATTTTTCCGTGGAAATGGAGACCGGTACGGGGAAAACTTATGTATACTTGCGTACCATTTGGGAACTGCACATACAATATGGATTTAATAAATTCACCATCGTGGTGCCCAGTGTGGCCATTCGTGAGGGTGTGCTGAAAAATATCGAAATCACCTGGGAACATTTTCAGGATATCTACGGTAACCAGCCCTTTGATTATTGGGTGTATAATTCCAAACAGGTGTCTTCATTAAGGCAGTTTGCCAACGCCAACCAGCTGCAGATTTTAGTCATCAACATAGATGCCTTCAATAAAAAGGACAACAACGTCATTCATAAAGATAACGATCGGCTTTCGGGACGCAAGCCCATTGAATTTATACAAGTTACTAACCCCATAGTCATTGTAGATGAGCCGCAAAACATGGAAAGCGCGCAGGCGAAGAATGCCATCGCCAGCCTGAGTCCCCTGTGCACCCTGCGGTATTCAGCCACCCACCGTAATCTTTATAATTTAATGTATCGCCTGGACCCGGTTAAGGCTTACGATATGCATTTAGTCAAACGGATAGAAGTAGATTCCATTCTGGATGAGCCTGATTTCAACCGGCCTTTCATCAGAGTGGAATCAATCAAAGCTACCAAAACAAAGATCACCGCCAGGCTGACCATTGACGTGCAACGGGGCGGCGCGGTCAAGCGCACTACGGTATCGGTTAGCAAAAACGGCGTCGATTTGTTTGATTTGACCGGTGGCCGGGAAGCGTATCAAGGATATATAGTGGCTGGTATTGATGCCGGGCTGGGTTTTATTGCTTTTACGAACGGGGTCACCTTGAAAACCGGTCAGAGCATCGGTGGTTATACTGATGAAATAATGAAGGCGCAAATCAGGGAAACGTTAAAAAACCACCTAAATAAAGAATTGGAAATAATGCAAATGCTGCCCGAAGGTAGGCGGCTTAAAGTGTTATCTTTGTTTTTCATTGATCGGGTAGCCAATTACGCGCCGGTGGACGGTAAAATCCGCCTCTGGTTTGAAGAGATATACCAGGGGCTAGCGGCCAATCCACTGTACAAACCGCTGCATCTGCCGCCGGTGGAACTGGTGCATAACGGTTATTTTGCTCAGAATCAAAAAGGGGTACCCAAGGACACTAGCGGGAGTACCAAAGCTGATGATGAGGTCTATGAACTGATTATGCAGGACAAGGAAAGATTACTTTCCGTAAAAGAACCGTTGCGCTTTATTTTTAGCCACTCCGCGCTGCGGGAGGGCTGGGATAACCCCAATGTGTTTCAAATTTGCACGCTTAACGAAACCCGTTCGGAAATTAAAAAACGTCAGGAAATTGGGCGTGGTTTAAGGCTACCAGTGGATGAAACGGGCAACCGGGTATTGGAGGAAATATCAACCGCTTAACTGTGGTGGCCAATGAAAGTTACAAAGATTTTGCCCGGGCGCTGCAGACCGAGATAGAGGAAGAATGTGGCGTTAAATTTGACGGCGGCCGCATAGGCAACAAGCGGGAACGCCGCAAAGCCCACCTGAAAAAAGGCTGGCGGCTGGATGAAAATTTTCTGACTCTGTGGGAGCGAATAAAACACAAAACCCGTTATTCCGTTGAATATGAAACAGCGGATCTGATTGTCCGAGCCGCCCGGGCAGTGCGCCACATGTCGGCTATCGAAAGCCCCAAAATAATTGCCCAAAAAATGGGCCTGGATATTACCAAACAAGGGGTAACCGAGCGCATGCTAGCGGTGCAGGAAAGTAATGTTACCTATAAAGCGTTGCAAATACCTGATTTAATAGGCTATATTCAGCGGGAAACCGAACTGACTCGCGGTACCATTGCCGATATGCTCATCAGGTCGGGCAGGCTGGGTGATGTAATGATAAATCCCCAGCGGTTCCTGGAACAGGCCACCCGGGCGATACGTAAAACATTAAACGATATTATGGTTGATGGTATTAAATATGAACGTATTGCCGGGGCTGAATACGAAATGTTTCTTTTTGCTGATCCCCGTCATGAAATTCAGGGATATATAAGCCGCATGCTGGAAGTGAAAAAATCCATCTATGACGCGATTGAATTTGATTCTGATGTGGAGTATGATTTTGCTCGGGAATTGGACAGCCGCAACGATATCAAGCTATTCATTAAACTGCCGCGCTGGTTTAAAGTGGACACCCCGCTGGGCACATATAATCCCGACTGGGCCATAGTTAAACAGGCGGAAGGAGAGGAAGAAAAGCTATATTTGGTGAGTGAAACCAAATCTACCACTGACCCGGCCAAGTTGCGTGAAAGCGAGTGGGATAAGATAAGATGCGGTAAAGCTCACTTTAAGGTGTTGCCGGATGTGCAGTTTAAGCATGTGAAGGGTGCTTTTGAAGTTTAACTTGCCCGGATAATTGATTTACGCTTTTCCACTGCATGTTTCCCGCCCTGGCTTGGAGCGGGACTATGAAAGGAAGCCATATATTACTAGGTCCAGCTATCGGGTACTTCTCTGAGTCGGGCCTGATAATTCATGGCTTTATTAGCCGTGCATGCCCTGACTCCGAGGGATCTTTGCATATCGGCCGAAGTGTTGGTAAAGCCGCTTTGGGTCTAAAATTACTGCTCTGGCTTTGCGGGCGCACTAACCTGTTCTGGGGTCCTTCAATTCAACCCATCAACCCCCGGTCCCCATTCAGGGGGCCGGGGGGCTTTCAATTCTCCCAAAGTATGGCGCTTAATTTTTAGTTCTTAAGCTGAAAATATTCATTCGACATATAGCCCTTTTTTTTGTTAAAGCTGACAGCGAGATAGTTCGTACTTTCGATGCCAACCCAGAATCTGTTAAAAACGCACTAACTTCTAGGTCGCTAGCTGGTGTTAGTGAGCGAATGATCTTAATCCCCGACTTGATGCCATTCAAGTTCGATTTAAAGAAAGCTATTGAAAAATTGGTTGAATGGACGGCGAAACTTAAGCTTGGGGCCGTGATCCTCGCTCCATCAAGCAAGGCGGCTGCACAATGGTCAGAAGTTGCAACCCTAGCAGAAGGGTCTCACAATGTCGAAAATCTTGTAGAGGAGTTGCAGACAGGAAAAACTTATGGCCCCGCTGTGTTTGCAAACCGATATGATGGGATAGATCTACCTGGTGATTCGTGCCGTCTACTAGTTATGAGCGGCCTTCCATCGGGAACTTCAAGTTATGAGCTTTTTCGAGCGAGTGCTCTGTATGGTGGCGTTTCTATTACACGGATGCTAGCACAACGTATCGAGCAGGGAATCGGTAGAGGGGCTCGAGGCGCGGGCGATCACTGTGTAGTTCTACTTGCAGGCGCAGACATTGCAGCTTGGATTGCCAAAAATGCCAATTTCCGTTTCTTGACTAACGCCACAAGAGCTCAACTTGAGATGGGCAGCGAGATCAGCAAGGAAGTAAAAAACCTAAAGGATTTAGTGCAAACGATAAAAAGAAGTTTCGATCGTGACAAAGAGTGGACAGAGTATCATGCCGATATTTAGTGCCTTTCGAGGCAAAGGATTAAGTTAATATTATTAATACAATTATAGCGGAGGCGTGAGGTTTTATTGGCTAAGTCGGTCAACTGACGCTCTAGGCTATGTTTCGTGTCCGGAGAATTCAGAAGATCTGAATAGTCTTCCGGATTCTCCTATAAAGGGTCTGTTCCTCGCTGCGTTAATAAGCTAAATCAATAAATAACGTGTCCAGGGACAGTCCCTCTTTGGGAAAATTTGTAAGGATGGTTTTTTCTTACAAATTTTCGGGACAGTCGTTTAGAAAATAAGTCGAAAATGATAAATTATCTACCACTATATCGCACATACTCTGGATTGCAGCCCAATGAATCAGGATGAATCAAGATGAATCATAAATAAACTAAATGTCTTTTTTAATTAATGGGATAATCTTGGGGCCAGCTATGTACTTCTTTCCCTTCAAAACTAGATAACTCTCATTAACAAGAGCGGCCAGCCGGCGAGTGGCCTCAGGGCGGGAGATTTGCATTAAGCCCCTTAGGTCGGCATTTGTAATAACCCCTTTTGCTTTTAGTACCGGAACCAACTTTTTCGCCATTAAATCAACAGGGTTGCCCGGCTCCTCTTATTGTTGTTCACTACCCGGAGCAGATATCGTCCATCGGTGATTTGGTGTACTTTCGGACTCCAGTCAATTTCAAATATTAAAATCAATTTACCGTCAACCCAACACTTTTCTATTCTTGGACTTAACGGAGGGTTAACTCTATTTTGAGGCGCACGTTCGGAGCGGGAAATAAACATTTGAAAATTTACCGCCCCGCTCCTTTTATTTTTAAGTATTGTGAAATCAGACGTTAAGTTCTTTCTCAATATCATCAAAAGTGGCATTTTTATCAAAAACTTTACTACTCACGGCAATAGCAGGTGCCTTAGGCAGGTTTTTAACCCCGGGCAGCTGCGAAGGGTATATCACTTCCACTTCCACCTGCTGCGGGTATTTTCCCCTGACTTCCCCGGCCAGGGCTATTAAGCCCTGTCAACCTTTGCCGGCGGGTGTATTGGAGTAAACAGTAATCTTAATCATATTGCAAATCCTCCTTTTAACTATTATTAGGCAATGACATTGATAAACCCGGGGTCGCTTACTATTTCTCCTATTTCCTCCGCCAGTACCACTTCCGGGTCTTTGCGCAAAGCGGCTAGCAGGCGGTCCACATTTTCCCGGGACACAACCATCAATAAACCGCCGGAGGTTTGCGGATCGCAAAGAATCAGCCTCATCTCACTTGACAGTGCCGGGTCCCACTGCACCATGTCACGAAGATAGCGGTAGTTGTTGTGGGTGCCCCCGGGCACCGCGCCGGCTCGGACCAACTTTTCCGTTTCCGGAAGCACGGGCACCGTGGATGCGTTAACCCGGGCCCCTACCCCGCTGGCGACGGCTATTTCCCGTAGGTGCCCCAGCAGTCCGTACCCCGTCACGTCGGTACAGGCATTGACCTCGACCTCCAACATAATCTCCGAAGCCCGCCGGTTCAGTGTCAGCATAATATCCGTAACTCTTACCACTTGGTCTTCATGCACCAGCTTATGGTCTATACCGGTGGTAATTACCCCAACACCCAGCGGCTTGGTAAGAATCAACCGGTCTCCCGGTTTGGCACCGTTTTTTCCCACCATCCGGCCCGGATCCACAAAACCGGTAACCGCCAGGCCGTACTTTGGGGCGCTGTCGGTAATGGAATGCCCGCCGACGATGGTGACGTCGGCTTCGGCGGCTTTATCCGCCCCGCCTCTAATGATGTCCTCCATAATGGACAGGGGCAGGCTCTGGTTGGGAAACCCGATGATATTCAGGGCGGTCACCGGCCTGCCGCCCATAGCGTATATGTCGCTGAGAGCGTTGGCCGCGGCAATCATCCCGAACTGGTAGGGGTTGTCGACCACCGGGGTGATATAGTCAATGGTTTGGATCATGGCCAATTCATCATTAAGCTTGTATACCGCAGCGTTATCATCCCGACCGGCCAGGACATTGGGGTCTCTCACCGGGGGTAGGCAGCGCAGAACTTGCGCCAGGTCCGCAGGACCTATCTTGCATGCTCACCCCGAACCCGGTGAGTAAGATGTAAGTTTGACGTTTAACGATTGATTCTTCATTATTATTCCCATTCCTTTCGCTTCGCTCAAGGCACAAAACGGCATGAAACCGTTGCTTTCGAGCTTTTTTTGTTTTAAAACTATATTGTTGAGATAACAGGCAACTACAAATCACGTGGAGGTGAGTGCGCTACTCTTTTGGGAGCAGACCGCATTATTATATGTGTAGACTGTCCTTTCAAGCACAAATAAGTGTGCCTTCAGAGCACGAAGACTTATCTTTGTATAAACAACTCGTTTATAGCTGGACAGTCAGTCAATGCCTGCTTCTCTCAATAATCTTTTGCGAAGGGAGACTTTGATGTTAAAAATTGTTTACCCAATCTGTTGTGGAATTGATGTCCATAAAAAGTTTCTTATTGCCTGTATTGCCTTTACCAACGACAAAGGGATTACCACTTACAAATCCCATCGTTTTTCTACCTTCACTAACGATTTGCGAAAGCTGTCAGAGTGGCTTACCTCTAATTCCTGCACAGACGTTTGCATGGAATCCACCGGCAAGTATTGGATACCTGTGTACAATATTTTGGAAGCCACCTGTAAAATCACCCTGGCCCACCCAAAGTACGTCAAGGCGATTCGCGGCAAAAAAACTGATAAAAAGGATGCCAAGTGGATTGCTGACCTGTTTAAGCACGACCTCGTTGCCGGAAGCTTTATGCCGCCCCTTCCAATTCGTCAATTGCGTGACTTAATGCGTTACCGTTTTAAGCTCACAAACTTTAAGTCCAGCGAGAAGAACCGGATTCAAAATTGTCTTACTGTATCAAATATCCAACTTGCCAATGTGGTGTCTGATACTTTCGGTAAGAGTTCAATGAGAATCATTGACTACTTGCTTGAAAATCCTGATGATAAGGATTTCGATTTTGTTCCTCTTCTTCACGCATCTATGCTGGGTAAGGTGGATAAGATCCGCCTTGCTTTAGACGGGATGATTACACTCGAGCAACAGCGGAAAATAAATATTATCCTTCAGCATTACAACGGATTGGAAAAATGCAAGTCCAATCTTGAATCCTTAATCCTTTCGCTGTCGGAGCCTTATGCCAAGGAACGTGACTTAGTGTCTACTGTACCAGGTATCAAAAATCCTTTTTCTGCTATCGCTATAATCTCAGAAATCGGGGTTGATATGTCTGTGTTCCCTACAGCCAAACACTTGTGTTCTTGGGCAGGGGTGACTCCTCAAAACAACGAGAGTGCGGGCAAAAAACATTCTGTACGCATTTCTCGTGCCGGTGTTTATATCAAACCACTTTTAGTACAGTGCGCCAACGCTGTTGTTAAAAGTGATAAACACCCTGAAATCAAGGGCCGCTATTTATCCATTAAAAAGCGGCGTGGCCATAAGCGTGCTATTATAGCTATTGCACGAATGTTGCTTACTGCTATTTATCACATCCTTAAGAATGGTGAACCTTACAACCCCGAGCTTTATAAGAAAACGCAACTCATACCCGCATCTCGTGAAATCACAGTAGAACTAGCTATTCTTATAGCTCGAAGGCACGGGTACTCTGTAGTTAAGGTTTAATGGAAATACATAGGTTGTTACTACTCGCTTTTTAAAGATCATCCTATGGATGGTCTGTTTGCTATACCCTTTTTAGTTTGTGCACCCCCGTAAGGGCGGTTTCAGACTTCACACCTCAGACCTTTAGAGCCTGTTTATCTTCGCATAGCCTGTAAGACCCCAACCTCTTAGGTCATGGATTAAGTTAATAAAAAACATGGGCCACATATTAATAGTGGCCTTAATATTTTATTCTATTTATTGTCTTGTGGTATCTAGTTTATGATGTTATTAAGGAAGTCGTACATGTTTTCTTTATCCAAAGCTATTTCCCTGGAAATTAATTGATCATTTACAAACACATTGGTAGATGATAACAGAGTATAACCCTTTGCCTCCTCTGAATCATTTTGATAAATGTTTAGTTCAATTTTGTCACCGAATTTTTCCTTCATTTTTTTGGCTATACCTATAGCCATTTGGCAGCTTTTTCAATTTGGATTCCCGCTGTGAAAAACAACCATTTTAACCATTAAACCAAACCTCCTTTGTTTATATTGGAACTTTGAGATAAATGAGTAACATTATTAAGCTATTCTAACCTTTTCCATACCTAATTTATTTTTCTTTTCCGCCTGATTAAATTTTAATGTAATAAAGACAAAAATAGTTGTCGCAAGTATTATACTTAAATAATTCAAAGCTAAGAGTATGCTTAGTTGTAGAGTTTTACGGGATTCAAACAATTAATCAAGTTAACCGTGTATGAGTTTCACCTCCGATAAGTAAAAATTTATTAAGGCATTTTCTGATTTTGTTAATTAAAATAGCATGATTGGTAAGCATAATACAAATGATTTATTTGCATAGGTAGTATGCGTTTAGGTAATATGTTTCGCGTTCAAGAATTACTTTATATTATAAGACAATGTTTGCTGTTTTTACCTCATATATCCAAAAAACTACCATTCATAAGAGCAGCGGAGCGATACCACCAGAGCGCCCCCTACAACTAAATATTTAAATTTTTTTCAGATTAATAAAATTGTCACCCTTTATATAAGGTCGCCGTACATTTTTTTCCACCATTCCCAGTACGATTTATCGTCCATAAAAGACCGGTTGTCTGGGTTCCAAACTTCATTTTTACCCATAATGTAACTGTGGTCGTTTTTATCCTGCGTCAATATTTCATAGGCCTCAGTGATTTGCTTAAATTTATCGGTTAAGCTCTGGTCCCCGCCATTGAGGTCGGGGTGAAACTTTTTTGCCAGCTTCCAGTAGGCGTGTTTTATTTCTTCGATACCTGCTTTGTCGGACACACACAGTATAAGTCTTGCTTTTCTTCTTAATTCCGCCCTTCTCATTGTTACATCACCACGCTAATTTTAGAAATTTCGCTCAGTCCATTAGTTGCCTACCATCCTAAAATAATTCTGCTGTTAGTTACAAAACCGGTTATTAAGATTACTGTTTACAGGTTAGCACAGTATATACTATAATTCAAATGCAACATATATATAAGTGGTATGCATTTAAATTATAGAAAACCGGAGGCCGGGTAGACAATGGGCGAATTAAATCTATACCACCTAAAAACCTTTTACACCGTGGCCAGGCATCTTAATTATTCCCGGGCCGGGGAAGAACTGGCCATCAGCCAGCCCGCCGTATCACGACAGGTGGCGGCGTTAGAAAAAAGCCTGGACATGGACTTGTTTGTGCAGCGGGGCCGTCAGGTGGAACTTACTGATGCCGGTAGGAGCTTGTTCGATTACGCCGACCGCATATTTCATTTGGTGGACCGGGCTGAAAGGACATTGGCAGAATATAAAGACCTGGAACGAGGCCAGGTCTTTATAGGTGCGGGTATTACCATAGGATGCTTGTTAATCCCACAAATAATGAAAAGCTTTCAGCAAATGCACCCCCACATTGAGGTATCGTTATTATTAGCCAACAGTTCCACTATAGAGCGCATGGTCACCTGCGGAGACCTGGACCTGGGATTTACAGCCGGAAGCATCATGAACCCTGCGCTGCATATAGAATCTATTTTTCGAGAAGAGTTGGTGCTGGTTATTTCTTCGCAGCACCCTCTGGTCCGACCGAATATTACGGCGGCCGAGCTAAAGGGTGAAATGTTACTCTGGAGAGAAAAGGGTTCCGCGGCCAGGGATTTAGTGGAACAATACCTGGAGGAAGAAGGGCTAACTTTTAAAAACCGGGCGGAGGTAAGCGATTCCGGGGCTATCAAGCAGCTTGTTATAGAGCAGATGGGCACTGCCTTCCTGCCGCACCATGCAGTGGAACAAGAACTTAAATCGGGAATCCTGTACCGGGTTGAATATGGCAATTCTACAATTGCGTTAAATTGCCATATCGTTTCGGTTAAAGATATGCATTTATATCCCGCCGTTCTTGCTTTTTTGAATTATGTGCGAAAGTGGGCAAGTAAACATAAAATTACATGCCGCAAAGGTGCTCCATAACCTGCGAGAAATTGAGCATCCGTTACCCAACCAGTTGAGTACGACTTCCGCCTGGAGTAGAGAAGGATAATTAATGAAGAATCTTTATATATAGTTGACAATAAGCAAACACATTATTAAAATGTTTATAGCTAGAACAATCATTTTAAGGATGTGTTTAATAGTGAATATTTCGGACCAATTCTGGAATGCTTCGACGGAAGAACTTAAAGACGGGTATGTAGAAAACGAGAATTATTTTATTTGCCTGCTCTGTGGTAGAAAAATAGAGAAAGGGATTATTTATTCCGAGGATGGGATTCTCTATGAAGCCGGAAGGTATATCCGTATTCATATTGAGAAGGACCATGCATCGGTGTTTGATTACCTGATCCAGCTGGATAAAAGGCTTACAGGTCTGACAGACCATCAGAAAAGCCTACTGCAGCTTTTTTACCAGGGTAAAAGCGATAAAGAAATTCAAAAGGAACTGAACATAGGCAGTGCTTCCACTATCCGAAATCACCGTTTTGTACTAAAGGAAAAAGAACGCCAGGCAAAAGTATATCTGGTGCTCATGGAACTCTTGAAGGGTAAGAATAACCGCTCTCCGGGCTATTTACCTCCACATCAAACAGCAATGATGCTAGATGATCGTTATAACCTTACGCAGGAGGAAAGGGAGAAAATACTTAAAAAATACTTCCCTGAAGGTACGGATGGCCCTCTGAAGACTTTAAAAATGAAAGAAAAGAATAGATTAGTTGTTTTAAGGGAAGTTGCCAAGAAATTCGAAGTCCAAAAGATTTATAACGAGAAGGAAGTTAACGAAATACTAAGCGCTGTCTATAATGATTTTGTTACTTTGAGAAGGTATTTGGTTGATTATGGGTTCATAGATAGAAAGCCGGATGGCAGTCGGTATTGGTTAAAAAGTGAATCTAACGGGATGGGGGTAGGAGACATGGATCGCAGAAAAGAATTGAAGCAGCAGTACAAGGAAATGAAAACTGAAGGCGGAGTTTACCAGATTAGAAATACCATAAATCAGAAGGTTTTTGTGGCCTCAACTCCAAATTTAAAAACCCTGAACGGAAAACGAGGTATGTTAAGAGGGGGAGTGCATAAAAGCAGACAGCTTCAAGAGGAATGGAATCAATTTGGTGAAGATGCCTTTGTATTTGAAGTGCTTGAGGTTTTGGAGGAAAAGAAAGAGGGCTACTTTGATAAAGCGGATGAGCTGAAAAAGCTTGAAAAGAAGTGGCTGGAGAAGCTGCAGCCATATGGAGAGCGTGGTTACCATAAACCTCTAAAAGGAGAAAAACCAGGTAATGGAAGCGGTTAATTCCAAACAGCAGCCCCCAGATTTTTGAGAGTCAGCCTGTATGGCGCTTCATGCTTGTTTTTCTCCTGCCGTTAATTCTTAGTAATGGGCTGCAGTCAGTGGGCCAGTTGTTTGGCAGCATTGTTGTCGGAAGGTGGCTGGGTGTAACGGAGTTAGCCGCAATTTCAGCCTTCTTTCCGCTATTTTTTTTGGCGTATCTTTCGTCATTGGCATAGGGGCAGGCAGTTCTATTCTTATTGGGCAGGCTTATGGTGCACGTAATGAGGAAAGGGTTAAAGCTATCGTTTGCTAAGCCTTTAAGTATATGATAATAATTATTAAGACCGATATCGCTTTGCGATAGAGGAGGTAGATTGAATTGCTAAGAGATATTTTTTTAAAGGTCATTTAAAACAGAGAATCGGTTAGAATAGAAATCTAAGATAATATACTATCCGTTACATCTTTTTGTAATGCCGATTTTAATGTAGTAAAATTAATTCATCTACCTAGTTTGAAAGAGGTATCTTGTTATTTCATCATTTAATGAATTCTTTGCAACAAATACAAGTATTGTTATCTTTGTCTATGGGATGATTTTTTTCTTAATGGGTTTTGGCATTCTGCTTAAAAACCGACAGCACAGCCGATTTGGCTTGGCAAGGAGTCTTCATTGGTTAGCCCTGTTCGGCATCATTCTTATCCAACAACACAACCTTTTACAGTGGGACCTTGGATTGCATTTACACGAATTTTTCTCGGCTTATTCTGGTTGTATGAAGTTACGATAGGACACAACTGGAAAATAGGGAGCTTTACCTTCGGGCCTCACCCGGGTTGGTTTGGTCCCAATGCCGGCAGTAGTTATTTAATGGAGCAGGGGAATGCCGGAATTAATGCCGGCACCTGGGAATTTTTTAGCTGGATCCTACAAAATGTCATGTATCCCCACGCCGCCCTTTGGGGTTACTTTGCAGTAGCTATACAGGTCATCTTGGCTTTAGCATTCATTTTTGGCTTATTTGCAAGACCTATGGCTTTAGTCGGACTAAGTCTGGATCTATTCATTATGATGCTGGGTAACTCCCGAATCCCACCCTTTTTCTCACTGGGACACCTCTTTATACTGGGAACCAATGCGGGAATGTACTATGGAATTGATGCCTGGTTAATGAAAAGGTATAGCTCGGTCAAAACTACCCAGACCAAACTCCTCACAGCGGTGCTTACATTAAATTTTGTCACTCCCGGTATCCGTCACATTATAGCTTCAGCCTGCGCTGTTCTGGCGGTCTATTTCTTACTTGAATTAGCAGTCATTGAAACCGGTAAAATTAAAATGTAAGTATGGACTTAGCTGTCCTGTTAGGATTTACTGCCTACGGGCTTTTTGTCTACACTAAAAAGGTTGACCAGGTGGCCTTAACCATATCCCTGATACGTATCTGGCTGGGGTATAGATTAATGCACGAAATTTTTGTTAGAAACGTACCGGCTTTAAACGGTCTTCCTGGTTGGGGAACCGGTAAGCAGTTAAACGAAGTATTTCTGGCTATTTCAAAGGCACACTGGGGAATTTTTGGTGGACTGGTAGATACGATTTTCATTCCGGCAGCAGGTTTTTGGGCTATTATCTTTGCAGTTGAGTTAAATTTATCTAAATAACTTGAAGGCAGGTTTTTTCCCGTATAAATTATTTATCACCAGATAGGTTATCATTAAAACACTAATTATCCCACTGCCAAAAAGAATAATGGTACTTATAAAATGAAGAATTTCCGTTGTCTTTTCACTTAAAAATATATATTCAATTTTAACTAAATTACCGGGTAAGCTAACTGCCCTGCTAAGTGTAACCATCCCAACAGTTATCGCCATAATAATGCGAATTTGCAGGCCAGTCACGATTTTATTACCTATAGCCCCAATATATATACCAATTAACGATCCTAAATATAATAAAAGTACTATTCTAATATCAAGATAACCATTAATTGTATATAAATAGGCTCCATAGGCCCCTGAAAAGATGGCTAAAAAAAGCTCAGTTCCCGCGGCTACTTGTGGTGTCATTCTAAGAATGTAGATCATAGCCGTGACACCGATGAATCCCCCTACCCCTACAGTGCCAGCCAGGAAACCGGTTGTAAGACCAACAAGTAAAACTACCCAAAGCGACACATGCACTTTAGCTACAGGGAAATATATAACAGGAGGAACATTTAATTTTTCCAACCATTTTGTATTCATTACTTTGGCTGTTGAATTATCACTGGACCCTCTTCTTTTAATAATATCAATTATTATCAGAACAGTCACAAAACTTAAAATCAAAACAAATATAGTATTTATATATAAATCAGAGTAAGCTTCTCCAAGTTGTTTTAAGATACCACTATTAGCATGGAATGCTAATTTTACACCAGTTAATAAAGCAACAAACATAACTATGCCCAGCTTTTTATCAACGTTTCCCAGTTCATTATGTTTTTTTGCACCCTGAATAGCCTTGCCAAACTTGTGGGTAATATTTGCAGCAACAGCTAGTATTCCCGGGATGCCAAGATTCATCATCGCCGGGGTCATAATAAAAGCCCCGCCACTACCTAAGAATCCGCTTAATATGCCTCCCAAAAGCCCAATGCCGATTAATGCCAGAATATTTTCCGGAGTTAGCGTTATTAAGTAAGCAGTTTCCGTTATCGTTCCAATTTCCATATAATCATCCCTTTCTTTTTAAGCGGTTAAGATTAAGCTTTTTCTCCAAGGTATTTTTAAAAATTATCGACACAACATTACCGTAAAGTTCTGATGCAGCTAACACTATAAACATAGCTAGCAGCGGGGCGATAATTTTTTTACTTTGAATAATGGGTAAAATATTTTCATTATAGGAAAAAACAAGGTAATATAGTACTGTACTAGCTAGTAAATAAAACAATAACCAGAATACATATTTATTTCGTGTTTGAACTTTCATACCCAGTTCATCCCCAATTCAAAAAATTAAGTTATTATAATTATTAAATTAACATTTCTAAGTTATCTAATCAAATTACTATATGCTATAATATGCATGCCTAAAAGCTATGATCTATAAATCTGAATATTTGAATTGAAGTTAGATATAGTTTTTTCGCAATGTCTAATATTGTCGAAGGTATGTTATAATTATTTGGTATCAAAATATGAAAAAGAATTATGGCCTTAAAGTAGCTGGCTTTTTTTTGTTATTTTTATAGAGCTGGATGAGAAGAGGTGTGGCATGAATATAGAAAGATTTAAGGTATTCAGTAAAGTAGCTCAATTTAAAAGCTTCACTCGTGCGGCAGATGAATTGTTTATGACGCAGCCGGCTATTTCTAAAAATATTAAGCTAATTGAAGATTTTTACGGGGTGGTCCTTTTCCGTCGCATAGGAAAACATATTGAACTGACAGAGGCGGGTAATAAGCTGCTGCAGTTTGCCAATGAAATTCTGAAACTGGCTGACGAAGCTAAAGAAGCTTTAAATGAAGATAAACTACAGTCTGAAGAAAAAATTGTTATAAGTTCTGGATCAACGGTAGGAGTTTATATTTTACCAGAGGTATTAAAAAGTTTTTTAAAAAAATACCCCAAGGTACAATTTACAATTGAAATAAGCAACGCCCAAAAAATTCTGGACGAGTTTGTGGATGGTTCGATTGATGTGGGTATTATAGGGGCTTTGGTGCATAAGACAAGTTTAAAATACCTGCCCTTTATCTCAGAAGAATTGAAACTTATAGTAGCCAAGCACCATCCCTGGTGTCAGAAAAGCGAAATATCGGCATCCGATTTAAAAAGTCAGCCTTTTTTCTTGCGGGAAAAAGGTTCCGGGCTAAGGTACGTGGTTGAAGAGAGGCTGCGCAAAGCCGGTATTGAGTTAGATAACGTTACTGAAATGCCTAACAACGAAGCGATAGTAAAACTAGTTGAAGCAGGACTTGGAGTTTCTATTGTATCCGAATATGCTATTGCTGAAGACCTTGAATTAAACAGAGTTAAAACAGTTAAAATTAAGAACTTAGATCTGCACAGGTACTTTTATTTATTGTATAACGAAGAAAAAATGTCTTCTAAAACTTTTAATAATTTTATAGATTATTTAAGAACTAATTGCACAGGTAAAAAGCCACTTAAATAACAGCTAATACTAAATTGTTTTTGTGAAGCACGTACAAAATAATGTACGTGCTTTTTTTATTTCCTGCACATCTATAGTCCAAAGTCAAAGATAACCATAACTTATTTTTATCATTCCATATGGTAATACAGTTATTCCGGGAGGTAATTTGAATAAGCGTAATGGTTGTGTTACTTTTAGATTAAGTTCAAGTTATTATAAGTACAATGTTAAATTTGCTAAGATGTTCCTTTCTAGTTTATTTATTCTTAAATAATTATTTTAATTGCACAAAGATTTTGTTGGTCTACCGTGTTTGAGCAAGGAGTGATGTTTATAGTTATAGGTTATCTGCAACTTGGTTGGCAATGGTAAATTAAAAGTTAAAATTTTATGTAGCTAGAGAATTATTTCAAATTATTAAATGGAGGTAAACAAAAGTGGCTATTATGTTAAAGGAAAAACCAATCTTTGTTATTGGAAATGAGAGGTCCGGAACCACATTAGTAATGGTTATGTTAGGCCAGCATTCCCGAATTGCTGTACCTGAGGTAGGCTGGTTGTTCCCCCGTTTTTACCCCTATTTGTATACCTATGGTGATTTAAATAAAGAAGAAAATCTTAGAACTCTTGCAGACGAGATGCTTTTTGGTCTAAATCGTCATCTTTGGGGAATGGATTTAAATCCCAGAACAGCGGTTAATGAACTTTTAGCTGAAGTTAAAGAAAAAAGTTTTGCCGGCGTATACTGTGCGATGCATGAGATGTTTGCCCGTAAAAACGGCAATAAGCCTCGTTGGGGCCAGAAGACGCCACACAACCTCTATTTTGTCGGCCCTATCAAAGAATGTTTCCCCGATGCTCAATTTATCTATATTGTCAGAGACGGCCGTGATGCCAGCGTAGATTATTTGGAATCCTCCTTCGGGCCGGCGAATATTTTCTGTGCCGCGGAAAACTGGAAGATGACCTGGAACGCAGTTAAACCCTGGCGCGAGAAACTTAGCGCTGAAGAGTGGATGGATATTACCTATGAGGACCTGGTCCGCAAGCCTGAAGAAGTACTCAGGAAGATTTGTGATTTTATAGGCGAAGAATACGAATCCACCATGCTGGACTTTTGGAAGGGCGACATTGGCCAAAAACGCGGCACCACCCGCGATCACAAACCGCTTGGTCATGCGGTCAGCGACAAATATATTGGTATTTATAAAGAGCTGCTCAGCATTCGGGATCAGCGAATCTTTGCAGCCGTAGCAGGTAAGGAATTGGCAGAAGCCGGTTATCAGAATGATGTGGAGCCCCTGACGATTACTCCGGAGGACGAAGCCCGCTGGAGGGAGTTTGACGGCCGGATTAGGGCGGCACTGCTGGACGCCCCCGAAGGGCACATCCTCTTTGAAAGCTACCGCGATTGGCTGGTAGACCAGCGCGAGGCAAGAAGAAGGCAAGGTATCTGGAGTGAAGCAGATATTCCCAAGGATATGTTCCCCATCGGACATTCTCACGAAGAACTTATCGTAGGATTCCGGGCCTGGAAGAAATGGAAAGAGCATTTCAGCATTAAAAGACAATATACAGCCAAAGGGATTGTTTTCTAAAAAAATGCGGGGGTAGCCCCCGCATTACCTACCAATTAAACTTAGAGTGTTGCTGGGAAATCGTTAATGACAAGGGGGAAGAAAATGGATGCTTCTAAACTACCCAAAATAATGGTTGGACCGCTGCTGATGTTAATTGCTTTAGCTGTCCCCTTTTTCGGTGAAACGCTGACACCGAGATTGGGTTTTGGTATACTTTTTTGGATGGTCTACTGGTGGGTAACTGCAGTTGTAGATATGAAAATTACCTGCCTGGTGCCAATAATTGTGGTAGCTTTTTACCCCTTTATACCACGTGAAGATGTTCTAAAACTATATATGCATAAAGACCTGTTCCTTATCGTAGGCGCATCTTTAATTACCTGTGCCTGGGTAAGGTGGGATCTGGCCAAGAGAGTATCGCTCAACTTTTTAAGTTATTTTAGTAACAATACCCGGGTACAGGCTGTGGGCTGGTTCTGGCTATGCGGCATAGCCAGTTTCGTAATGGGAAATACGCCGGTGGGTGCAATATTTGCGCCTATTGCCGTAGCTGCACTTTTTTATGCGGGTTACAAAACCTTCCAACAAAGATATGATAGCAAAGCTGCTTCTAATGTTCTTGTAGCGGTCGCTTGGGGCGCTTCTATTGGCGGAATGGTAACCCCGCTGGGCGGCGGTCAGGCATTGGTCACCTGGAGCTTCCTAAATGAATATGTAGGCAGAGAAGTATTTTTCCTGGATTGGACTGCGAGAATGCTCCCCGTTTCCCTACTGGTTATGACAGTAGTATCATTGGTTTTTTATTATGTAATGAAACCAGACCCCGAAGAAGAAAGATTTAAAGGGACCCGTGATTTCTATAAGCAAGAACTTAAAAAAATGGGTCCTATGAGCTTTGAGGAAAAGTTTACCGGCTATGGTTTTTTACTAATCATTATCCTGGCCATTGCTCGTCCGCTATACGTCGATGTTCTATCGGGTCCCTGGTTTGAATGGCTGCATCCGGCGCATATGTTCTTTATCTTTGCAATGTTGCTGTTCATAGTTCCATCTAAAAAAGAGGGAGAGACGCTGCTTACTATTCCAACCGTAGTACAAAACTTCCCGGCTGCCATATTATTTATCTGGCCAGGAGCAATAGCTTTAGGAAGGGTGATATCTAAAACCGGTGCCGACGCAGTTTTCGCAGGATGGCTTCAACCAATTATCGATGCAGGTACTATACCAGCGATAATTGGTATTAGCGTGGGCTCTACATTCTTGTCCCAGTTCGTGTCCGATACGGCAGCGGCAGGTATCCTTATCCCCATTGCAATGGAAGCGTTTAATAATTGGGCCGGTTTACAAAAGGGTTCCGTTGCTTTTATCTGGATTGCCGGTGCTTCATTGAGCTGGAGCTTTGCGGTGGTATCCGCCACAGGCGCCCAGGCTATGGTAGCGGGGTTCGGCTCCAATATTAAAAGAATGTTTTATTATGGACTTCTGGTAGCATTTATATGTTCGATAGTCACAATTATATACTTTGTTATCACGGTGGGCGTGTTGAAGTTGCCATTTTACACAATGCCTCCTGGTTTATAAACACTTATAGCGGATATAAACTTTATTTATTACAAAACTGTTTAAAAAATCAATTAACTAATTACAACTCTTCTCTTACCATTCATCATAGTTCTTTATAATTTAGAAAGGTTTGTTTTCTGCCCGAAAGTCTACTACAGCTATCGGGCAATATTTTTTAAACTGGAGGTGACGTGCATGAAGCAACAAAGAAAGGAACAGCAAATACACCCCGAACCAAGAAACTGGGTGCGGCCAGCAGTGGCAGCCTGCTTTTTTCTGGTTTTTTTAATAACAGCATGGCTGCCTGGCGGTTTATTCTCCACCGAGACTATTAAATGGGTGCAAAACTATACCCCGATAGGAGATAATCTGTATCTATCAGCCTTACTGGCGGGTACCCCTATTCTTTCAATGTTCCTCTTGCTAGGCGGTTTGAAAAAGCCGGCTCACGTTTCAGCAATAATTTCCCTGCTGGCAACATTACTAGTGGCTATTGGGGTATGGAAAATGCCGGTTGGGCTTGCTTTTAATAGTACCTTAATGGGGATGCTGATGGCGGTATTTCCCATTTTATGGACACTGTCCAGTGCGGTATGGATATTTAATATGACTGTAGAAAGCGGTTATTTTGAAATTGTTAAAAGTTCGCTGGGCTATGTTAGTAAAGATCGTCGGATACAAACATTGCTGGTGGGCTTTGGTTTTACTACGCTATTGGAGGGTATAGCGGCTTTTGGTGCGCCCATAGCCATTGTAACGGCTATGCTGCTTGGATTTGGATTCCCCCCTCTAACTGCCGCCACGGTGGCACTCCTATCCGATACCACGCCAAGCGTGTGGGGTACTCAGGGTATGCCTGTAGTAGTCTTGAACTCAGTGACTGGTTTGGACATCAATGAACTTTCGGCCATGTCCGGGATGCAGGCGCCCATACTTACAGCCTTCTTCCCTATTGCCCTGGTAATATTAATTGCGGGTTGGAAAGGTTTTAAAGAAATCTGGCCGTTAACCTTTGCCGTTGGATTCAGTTATGCTGTTGTCGGTATGCTGGCATCCAAATCAGGTCCCTATATTGTAGGTATTTCAGCTTCCCTGGCATCTATTTTAACTATACTTATCTTTTTACGGTTTTGGCGCCCTAAGAACACCTGGCTATTTCCAGGTGAAAAGAATACCGATATCCAAGACAAGGCGGAAGAAAAATTACCTACAGGGCAGATTATCCGGGCCTGGTCACCGTACTTACTGTTAATTGCCGTTATCGGGTTAGTAACCGGTACTCCGATGAAAAAATGGCTGACCCAGATTAGTACCGTTAATTTTGAATGGGCGGGGCTTCATAATGCGGTTTGGAAGTTAGCGCCCGTTGTTCCGCAGCCGGAGCCATACGCGGCTGTTTACAGCCAACCCCTACTGGTAGTTGGTGGTTCTCTGGTATTCTTTGCGGGAATTATTTCAGTTTTTGTCCTGGGTATAAAACCGTCCAAAGCAGCGCAAATTTACGTTTCCACACTAAAAAATTTACTGCTGCCGGGCGTTACCATTATCTGTATTTTAGGCATTGCTTATCTTATGAATTATGCCGCTATGACCTACACCATTGGTCTTGCTTTTGCTGCTACCGGTTTTCTCTTTCCAGTGGCCGTTGCCTTGATGGGTATGCTGGGATGTACGCTGGCAGGTAGTGTTGCAGCTTCCAACGCTTTGTTTGGCAACCTTTCGGTGGTTAGTGGAGCGCAGTTGGGCATCGACCCGGTCTTTTCGGCCGGAACGCTGGCTTCTGGTGGCACAATGGGTAAAGCTATAGCTTTTCAGGACCTGGTTATTGCTAGTGCAACATTAAATAAGCCGGGAATTGAAGGAGAATTACTACGCCGGGTCTTTGGTATCAGCATTATTTTCGCTTTGTTGCTTGGCGCTTTAGCCATGATACAACTTCATATTTTTTAGCAACATCAAAGTATACTCAAACCGTTCTGCAGGCCCCTGCTGAGCCGGTCTTTCTAAAATGGCCGGTGCGGCCAGTGAAAAGTTTGGTTCTGATGTTGTAAAGGTAGAAGTTATTTACAAAGGATTCATGGGTCTGGGTAATAAAGGAGATGACGGCATTAATCCCCAATTTATTTGTGATGATGTGGAATTAGGTAAAAACGCAAATCAGGAAGAGCTGGAAATAGTTGTGGCTCAAAAGCTGGGGAAAAAGTAAATAGAGCGAAAAGAAGTCACTACTAAGCAAGTGGCTTCTTTTTTCTTTATTCCCGGCTGTTTAGTACCAAGGACTGCAACCATTCCACTAGGTACCCCTAACGGACTAAAACTAACTAATCCTCAGGCAGGGCTAGCCTTTGATCTAGAAGGGGCTGCTGATGATTGGCGCTGAAGGTTAATGGTGGAAGGAAAGATAAGAAAATACTAGGCCTTTTAAGGCCATTATTAATTTGGGGTACGATACGAACCTTCGTCCAACTTTGCATTAGGGGGGTTGCCGCATTGGTTTTTGGGAAGTCCATTTTGCATTTTGAATTACTTACGCAGTAATAACATAACACTTTGGTCAACGTAGATTTCTTTTATTTATTTTATCTTGCAAAATCTATTAGTATATGATAATAATAATTAAAACCGATATCGCCTCGCGATAAAGAGGTGGTTTGAATTGTTAAGAGATATTTTTTTGGGTTTTATTCGGGTGCATATTCTTTATCATGCTTCGCTAAGTCCGGTTTATGGGTTGGAATTAATTGAAGAGCTTGAAAGCCACGGTTACCACGTAAGCCCCGGGACCATGTATCCCATCCTGCAAAAACTAGAACAAAGCGGTCTCCTGGTATCCGAGAAGGTGAATGTGGAAGGAAAAATAAGAAAATACTATAGCATTACCGAAGAAGGCAACAATGTTTTACTTGAATCCAAAAAAAGGATTCGGGAACTTGCCCTGGAAGTGCTTGGGGAGGATCTTTAATTTGCTGTTTGAGTTTAGAGATATTACCTACACCCTTGGAAATGATTCAGGACGTAATATTGTTGTTTCAGGAGCAGTCAAAAGCGGGGAGGTTTTAATAGTCAGAGGCCCTTCGGGAGCCGGAAAATCAACTTTGTTAAGAATTCTATCCCGCCTCCAACCTGGTTCCGGGGGTGAAGCTTTCCTGCGGGGGAAAAACTGGCTGCAAATACCAAGTACTAGCTGGCGAATAAATGTCCATTACCTGGCTCAAAAACCGGCTCTTTTTGATGGCACAGTAGCGGGCAACTTATTCAAACCCTTCGAAACCAGGGTAGGAGGCCAAAGAAAACTGGACAAAAACAGGGCCAAAGAGTTAATGGAACAGTTGCATTTATCACCGGAGTTATGGAATCAGGATGCCCGAACAGTGTCCGGTGGTGAAGCATCCAGGCTTGCCTTTATCCGTGCCTTACTTGTTGACCCAACAGTTTTACTCTTGGATGAGCCCACTGCAGCCCTTGATGAGCTGGCACGGCAGGCTCTGTACCGGGTTCTTTCCGGGTGGTTAAAGGTAGCGGACCATGCCGCATTGCTAATATCCCATAATAATGACTACCAGCAGATGGAACATTTTAAGTATCTAGACATCAAACCTTTGGAAAGAGGTCGTTAATTTGGAAAGTTCCGTTATCCCGATTACAAATCTTCAGCTCACATTTACCTTTATCTTAATTTTAATTACCGGAGGCATTTCCTCATTTTTAAAATTGGGACTTTTAAGACCATTAGTTTGGGGTACTATACGAACCTTCGTGCAACTAACATTGATAGGCTATGCATTAACCTATATTTTCCAGGTTAATAACCTGTGGTTAATAATTTTAATCATTACAATTATGTGTTATATTGCCTCCCGTGCCGCGGTAAAAAGGACGCCCAACGTGACCGGCTATCCTACCGCACTGGCCTTTTTATCCCTTGTCGCCAGTACCTACTTGGTTGGAACTATTGTTACCACCCTCATCATTTCTCCCGACCCCTGGTACTCGGCCCGGATTGCCATACCCATTTTTGGCATGATCCTTGGTAATTCCATGAACGGCATAGCCCTGTCCCTGGACCGCCTCTACCTGGAGGCTAGGTCCCGCGCTTTCGAAATTGAGGCCATGCTCACCTTCGGCGCAACTCCTTGGGAAGCTATTCAAACCAGTGTTCGTGAATCCATCAGGGCTGGCATGACCCCTACTATCAACTCATTAATGGTTGTTGGGCTTGTTAGTCTACCTGGGATGATGACGGGACAAATCTTAGGGGGTGCCGACCCAAGGGAAGCAGTGCGTTATCAAATAGTCGTAGTGCTGATGATCGCTGCTGCTGTGGCCATCGGCTGTCTGATATTGGTGGGACTGTCTTATAAAAAACTTTTTAACAATGATGGTGGTTTGCAGTCCTTTGTCTTGAACAGTCGGGAATAACATCAACGCATTATATTTATGTAATACCAGCCAAACAGATATCCTGTTGAGATTAATATGGTTGTAATCATTAACGGGAAGGCAACTTTCATAAAATCTATAAAGCTTATATGAATCCCCCTTTTTTCCGCCATGCCGATAACCACAACATTAGCCGACGCGCCTATGGCCGTTCCATTACCGCCAAGACACGAGCCTAGAGACAGGGACCACCAAAGAAAATTTAAATCGTAAATTTCACCAAGTCGACCCATATCCTGAATTAGAGGGATCATGGCCCCAACAAAGGGTATGTTGTCGACAAAGGCGGATAAAATGGCGGATAGCCACAGGATTATTAGTGCTGTGGGTAAAATATGGCCGCCTGTTATATCCAGACCGACTCCGGCCAACTTTTCGAATAAGCCAATCTGTTCCATAGCACCTATCATAATAAATAGACTTATAAAAAATACAATCACAGACCATTCTACATATTTCAAAGACCTTAACACGCTGCTTTTGGATATGAAAAGCAATACACAAGCGCTAACCATAGCAATAAGAGCCGGTTCCAGCCTTATTTGCTGGTGCAGAACAAAGCCCAGGACGGTTACAAAAATTACTGCCAGGCATTTGCGGAGCAATGCCCTGTCGTTAAGCTCGTCCGCTGCGTTTAAACTCATCAGCCGCATTTGAAGACTCGGGAAAGTTGTTATTTGGTACCTGTATAAAAACTTAATAACCGATATGATAATAATATAAATAAGCAGTACGGCGGGCAATAAATTGGCAACAAAGTCCATAAAACCAAGGCCTGTGAAGCCGCTGATCATGATATTGGGCGGGTCACCGACAAGCGTGGCGGTACCGCCGATATTGGACGCAATAATAATCGCTATTAAAAAAGGGACTGGGTTTATTCTTAGCTGTTGGGTGATGGCAAAGGTAACGGGGATAATCAGCATCACCGTGGTTACATTATCTAAAAATGCTGAAAAAAAAGCCGTTATCAGACACAACGAGGACAGAATTCTAATCGGTTCGCCCTTAACGCCCTGAGCTGCCTTAATGGCAAGAAATTCAAATAACCCAGTCCTTCTGGTAATGCCCATTATTATCATCATGCCGGTCAGCAATCCAACGGTATCAAAGTCAATGGAGTTAAACGCTTGGGTCGGATTTATAACCCTCAAAGCAAGCATTAACACAGCACCGGCGAAAGCGGCAGCAGTCCGGTGAACCAGTCCAAAAATGATTAAAACATATGTACATATAAAAATCGTTATAGCCAGGGACATTCTGAACTTCCTCTCACAGACATTGCATAAATAGCAATTAACTAATACAAATCTATGCCTGGTAAATATATGATATTCCGAAGAAGGAAAATGGTACCTACTCTAGTATCATTTGTACCTCGCGGGAGACCTTTTCTATTAATAAAGGCAGCGATTTATTTACTGGTTCTGAAAGTTTGCTGCCCAGCAGCACAAACGCCGGTTCAATTCCATAAATAATTACCTTGGCCGGAAGGCGCGATATTACCCTGGCCATTGCAATTATCGCGGGCAATGATATACCGTGGGCATCCAATGACGCACTGGGCCAGTCAATATCATCAAAATTAAACCGGTAGATCTTTCCGGGGGGGTAACCAAAGCTGATTGCATCTATAACAATAATATTTTGAGCGTGGCTTATTTCCTCCAGGTAATTGATTATAGAAGTTCCCACCTCTAATATGGCTGCCCCTGGCAACCATTTTTGCTTTTTAAGTTCATTAACCGCGTAAACACCCAGGCCATCATCTGACATAATTAAATTACCTAAACCCAGCACCAGGACCTGATATTGCAAATTTTTCATAATATAGCTTATGCGACAAGCAAAAAAATACACCTGTTAAAACACAGGCAACATCAGTTGTTGATACCATGCGGGGTTGTCTCCTGCACAGCGCTATCATTCAGGATGATCAGGTAGTCAAATATAATATAATAACCCCTACCTATGGTTATTATAGGAACAGTTCCATTTCATTATTCTTCATTGTATAGGTAAAGCCCATTTTTTTGTATAGATGTTTCCCATCTTCAGATGCGTGCACCCAAATCCGTTTAACGCCGCTTTTTTTACTTATCTCAATACAATTTCCGAGCAATCGTTTCGCTAAACCATTTCCACGATACTTAGGGACGGTATACATACTAAGAATGTAGCCCTCAATCCCTTGAGAATTTTCTGAATATGGTGGTCCCTTAAATAAAGATATTCCACAGATACTTACAGTTTCGCTATTGGTTTCCGCAATATAGGATATAAATTCATTGTTTGAAAGTGCTTTTTGCAAATACTCTTTTGTTGAAGTTTCAATAAGATGTTCCTCTTGAAGAGGTTTTAATTTATCTAGTTCTTCAAAAAGTGCTAAATGCAATAATACCATTTTCTCAATAACTTCAATGGAACCCTTAACAATATTAAACTTATTACTCATATTAATTAAAAACACGCCTTCCTTTTGAGTATTTGTCCAAAAAGCCCCAAATTAGCCCGGAATCATCATCATCTGATTTTGAGTACTTTCTCATAATTAATTAACACCTCTCATTAAATATAAATTAGACTTGCTTTGGGGGCAACAGATTTGTTTCATAAATACAGGAACTCTTTACCTGCCAATAGTAAAGCTAAGTTGGACGCCATGTACCGCGAGAATCTAGCCCGATCTATCTGCACGGGTATAGTTAATTACTTTAATGACGCACAGGAAGGCGATCCATGTGCTGGCCGGCTATTCCCGCACCTGACATAAACTCTAACCTCCAGGTTAGCGAAGCTAATAAAGAGGCTGCCTAATGAATTTTTTCATCGTGTTTGAGTTCTGGAGGCCCGTACATGCCAATGGACAATGTTTTTTCCAGCTCACTTTTATTCATCCAGGTGCCAATGGCTTCCCCTTGAATATCTTGCTCGTTCATGATCACTAAACCTCTTTCTAATTCTGCGTCAGTTATTGGGGTCTACCCCGCAACGCCCGGGTGCGGTATGATATGACGGAGCGGGTAGAGAAAAGTGTGCGCTTGTTTGCCAAGGTACTGGAAGAAAAATTTCAAGCGGTGGTCAGTCAAACGCGGGCCGTGCTGGAGCGCGCTCTGGCTAAAAAGAATCAGGAGAAATATATACCGGCGTGGCCATGGCGGAAATTCAAATGCAGCTGGCGCAGGTCGAGCAGGTTAAAAAAGACCTACTAAAGCTGCAAAGCTTAATCAGTTTGGGTGAAAGCCCCGAAGGGCGGGTCATTCCCCTGGAAAGGAGGTTGAAACTGCTTCTAAAAAACTAATTTAATCTATCTTCATCTATCTAAACATAATATAATAGTAGATAGGTGATAAACATGGAAAAATGGATAAGTATTGGAAAGGCATCTAAAATACTAGGAGTAAGTATATCCGCATTAAGAATGTGGGAAAAAAGAGGTATCTTAGTTCCCAAACGTACTCCCACAGGACACCGGCGTTATGAACTATCACAAATAGAATCATTTGAATTAAAGAAATATCAAAGAACTACTCCCAAGTCAGCTTACATATACGCTCGAGTGTCAACTCAAAAACAAGCGGATGCTGGAAACCTTGACCGGCAAATTGGCAGGTTAACTGAATATGCCATTAAAAACGGGTATACCATTCATAAAGTTTTTAAAGATATTGCAAGTGGTTTAAATGAAAATCGGAAAGGGTTACAAAAACTTCTTCAAACAGTACGAGAAAGTAACAATGCCTTGGTAATCGTTGAATACAAAGATCGCCTAACACGCTTTGGTTATATTTACTTAGAACGATACGTCTCTGATTTTGGTGGTCAAATACTCGTGGTGGAAGAAAAAGAAGTTAACGACCAGCAAGAATTAGTTGAAGACCTGATTACTATCACCACCTCGTTTTCGGCAAGAATCTATGGTAAGCGTGGCGGTCGGGTCGCAAAAAAGTTAAGTAATATCATAGAGCAAGAGGTGAGCACCGATGAAAACAACAGTTAGAGGTGTTATTCCAGCTCTTACAGCGGAACAAGAATCCTTTCTCAGTGACCTCATGAATCGCTACTGTGCCGCCGTTCGCTGGTCATTTAAAAGGCTATTGGAAGGCTTAAAAACGCAGGACATACGGTTAGCCGTACAACCTAACTTTAACCTCAACTCCCGACAAGCTAATGATGCAGTATACGATGCCAAAACAGTGATTACCTCACAAAAAGAGTTGGTTAAACTGCATTATGCCAATGCTCAAAAAAAAGTGGAATTCATCGAAAAGAGACTGAAGAAAGCCAAATCCCCTAAAAGAATAACTAATCTACAAAAGCGGTTGGACAAAGAGCATCGAGCACTAGCCTTCTGGCAAAAACATATAGATAACGGTACATTTCCACCGGTAGTCTTTGGTGGCAAGAAACTCTTTCTTAAAAGGTGTAGAGGCTTAATCAGCCGGGAAGAATGGCGGGAGGCCAGAAGTAACCGTTATCTATCACGGGGAGACAAAACCAAAGGCGGTAACTTAAACACCAGAATATACCTCGTAGATGACAACATTTACCTGGATATAGCTGCTGAACAGGTTCAGGCAGGAAAGTCGGTAAGATACAACCGTATTACCGTACCTGTCTACTTAGCTCACAAGCCGTCTAAGAAAACCGGGCAGATAAACGGCATTAACTACCGGCAAATAGTACTGGATTATCTAAAAACAGGTAATGCATATCAGGTAGAAATCATCAGGGAACAAGGACGCTACTATATCCATGTAAGTATTGAAGAAGAAACACCTGCCCCATATACAGCAAGAAATGGTGCTATCGGGGTAGATACTAACCCGGATGGGCTAGGAATAACACGTACTGACTACCTTGGGCAGTTTAAAGAGAATATGTGGCTGTCTTTAAGTGAGTGTACCTATGCCCGGACAAACCGGCGGGAAAACCTCATCGGTGAAACTGCGGCAAACGTAGTGGACTTAGCCCAAAAGTTAAACTGCCTCTTGGTAGTGGAAGACCTGGAATTTAAAGACGATAAATCGATGACTGCTAAGTTTAACCGGATGAGTCACGGTTTTATTTGGTCGAAGTTTTTAGCTATGACCCAGCGCCGGGCTTTAAGAAAAGGTGTACCATTGGTTAAAATAAAACCGGCTTTTACATCAGTTATCGGAATCTTAAAATATCAGGTTCAATACGGTCTTTCCAACCACGAAGCGGCAGGCTATGTAATAGCCCGGCGGGGATTAGGTCTTAACTGTGAAAAAGTACCCAAGCCACTGGTAAAGCAGTTTATCAAAAAGAAAAAGAAAGACGGTTTTTCTAAGCTAACCAACTGGAAACAGTGGAGTTCCATAAAAAAAGCGGTGGTTGCCGCAATAAAAAAACATACCAAGAAGGAGGTGCAAAGCCTGGTCTCTTGGCAACATTACAGAAAACAACTGTTAGTTTCGGGTTAACACCTTGACATAAATTTCGCGCTAAAGTATGGCACGGTACACGTGGTGAAAGGCTGTGCTGTACAGTTAACAACCAGGCGGTGGGTAACACCCCCTTTCGGGCAGCACGTTAGCCTTCAAGGTTAGCGGCGGGTTATCGTAAGATAATCTACTCGAAATACAGGCGAAAGCCTGTAGCTAAGCAGTTGAATCCTGTGATACTGCCGCCCGCTGGCAACCCTTGAGGTTGTAGTCGAACGGGTGAGGAACCTATTGTAGGTTTTGATAGGTTTCAGAAACCAGGTGGAAAGCTTGATTTCAGTGGATATACCCGGCCGCGGCACGCTGCAGCTTAAACACATCGTGCTGGATTACAACGGCACAATGGCTAAAGACGGCATGCTGCTGCCCGGCGTCGAGAAAAGTTTAAACCGGCTTAGCGAGTGTCTGAAAGTGCACATTCTGACTGCCGACACCTTCGGTAAATGCCGGGGGGAGTGCAAAGGCATCAATGGCACCGTCCAGATCCTGTCCCAGCCGGTTGGGGGCGAAGCAAAAGAAGCCTTTGTGGAAAGCCTGGGGGCGGAGCATACCGTGGCGGTGGGCAATGGAGCCAATGACAGGCTGATGCTGGCGAAAGCGGCCCTGGGTATTGTTATATTGGGACCGGAAGGAACTTCTGTACAGGCGCTGCAAAATGCCGATGTGGCGGTAAAGGAAATCACAGATGGCCTGGACCTGCTGCTGCAGCCCAAGAGATTAATTGCTACCCTTCGTTTGTAATTTAGTGTTAAGTTGCGGGTGTCTGTTATTGTCCGGCTTTGTTCACAATATAAGGGATTGTAAAATATTCTGTTAATATGTGGCTTAGCAGTCGAACTGAGTCATCTTCCGGTATTAATACTTCAAAATTAAATGGAAGAAATAATTGATAAGTCCTTTTAAATTCAGTATAATTTTTACTGTATAATTTTGTTAGTGGCATAACTTAATTATACTGCAACAGCGGGTTCTTTGGGACCCGTTGTTTGTATTTAGTGACAAAAAAGAGGCTGCAGCACTACGAACTTGTAGCTCGTTATGCAACAGCCCCCTTTTTTCGGTGAATATTTTAAAACTGTTAGTTCAGGTACAATTTAATTTCGTCTTTATCCGCAGAGTCATCTTCTTCATTTTCATCCAGCCAAATTTTAACTTTCATGTTGTATTCCAGATATTCTTCCAGTTCAGCCTCGTGCCCATAATCAGGAATGTCCTCATCGCTTTCAATGATTACGGTTTCGTATGTGGCTGAGATGTAGAAGTACTCATCACCATCGTAGAGTAATATCTGTGTGCCGTCTTTGCTGTTTTTGCCGGTGGCAAATGCTTTGACGGTGCCTGTTATTGGATGAGCCTTGCTCCAATTTGGACCCTCTACATTGTTAATTGAAAAGCTATTGGTCGATCTATCCGCGCAGCTGACCATAGTCATTGTAACCCACAATCTTTTTCAGGCTAAAAGGGTGGCACAAGATACCGTTTTATGGCTGATGGCCAGGTAGTGGAATACGGAACAACCGAGGCTATGTTTAATCACCCGCACAGGGAAGCAACCAGAGCTTTTTTTTTCTGGCTTAACGTGGTAGATAATGTTTTAAGTAAGCTAGTAGAGTGGCTCATAGCCTACATTGGTTAATAAATTGTCCTGCATTTTCAACTACTTAGGACATGTTCAAGTCATGTTCAATATGCTAAAGTGATTATCAGAAAATACAAAACATTATGAACTCGAAGTGGAATTTTTTTATGTCGGTACTTTAAGCAAATTTTTTCTGGTAAAAGGTTTTTAAAATATTATGCGAGGTGAATATATTTGAAACAAGTTGCTGAATTTTCAAATAACGTTGTAAGACCCGCCCGGAATTTTGGTCGGGATGACGCTTCCTTCCATGGCCTCGACGAATTTCTGAGCAATTCTTTATGATATATTATCCCTCTTGGCTGCTGGTAGAAACCTTTTTGCTGCCAATTACCAATTTCCGTAGTCGAACTTTTCACAAACTATTATTTTTTATAAAAAAGTTATGTGCGACATTTTTACAAATAGCGGTTATTCTTCCATTAAGGATGGAATAATTGCTGTTCAGTGAACGGTCTAAAAAATAGCAATGTTAACAAATGAAACCGGGTTGGGGTTCAGTTTAACAATTCAAAATCAACATATTCGGTGTGGCTGTAACCTTCAGCATCACACTGAAAGGTGTAGCAGGTAAAGTCCTCCAGGTTGTCAAAGGACTTCCGGTCGTTTTCCCTGGTAACAACTTTCTCCTCACCGCTGTAATGGAAGGTTTCAGGAGACCCGGATATAGGATAAGCACGAAAGTTAAACTCGGCATTGCCTGCTCTTTCCAGGTAACCTTGCAGTTGCTCCGGTGTCCTAAAGCGGATATGAGGTTTTTGTGATCCGTATTTATTCACGAGAATCCCCTCCTGGCTATAGAATACCAATTCAGAGCGAAATTAATCATGGATTTAATTTAAAACTGTGGTAGCGTTTAATCCAGCATTTTTTTTATAGATAGATAAAGGGCAGACATGGCAAATAATAAAAATTAATGGTGATGTACTTGATTTGATAATTAATGATAATATTATATTAGCTGCTACCAATAAAGGAGTATATCAAATGGACTGCCAAAACCTTATATTAGATGAAATGGCCGAATAAAAGGATAAAGGGAATAAAATAAGAACTTGCTTTAAACTAAAATTGTTGGAGTGATTGCCATGTCCAAAGAGGCTGATTTCTACCTAAGTCTCAGGTGGAAAATTAAAGACTGGCTAAATAAAGACGGTTCAAATAACAAGTGGGCTGAGTACATCATGCTTGCCCCTGATTTGTTTTATTTGTTATATAAGCTGACCCTTGATAGGGAGGTATTGGTTGCTGACAAAGCAAAACTGGTAGCAGCAATTGCTTATTTCATCAGCCCAATAGATATAGTTCCGGAAGCTTTACTTGGCCCCGCTGGATATGTTGATGACATTGCAGTAGCCGCCTATGTTTTAAATTCTATTATAAATAACACGGACCCTGATGTTGTAAGAAAACATTGGGCTGGTGAAGGGGATGTATTAGAAGTTATACAGCGAATCTTAAAGATAGCTGATAAAATGATCGGCAGTGGTTTGTGGCATAAGCTAAAGGCAAGGTTTTAATATTTTTTTGGAGATGATTGTCCGAAAAATATAAAAACCTACCATCTGGGTTCGACAGGTGAATGGCAAGCCAGTCATAAACATTATGAGACATCTTATTAGAGGTGGGTTTATGAATAAGCCAATTGGGAAAGAAGAATAATGCGTATAATTGAAGGGTGAAATAGTCATGTATATCGAATACAGGGTAGTAAAAGATAATGCTAATCGAAAAGTTTCACAGATACTTAAGACCCAACTAAAATTTTCCCGTGGTGAAATACGAAGGATTAAACGTTGTGCCGGACTTATGGTGAACGATCAAACCGTTCGTTTAAATACATTGGTAAAAGAAGGCGATTTAATACGGGTAAATTTTCAGGATGAGGAACAGCCGGTGATACCCCAGGATATTCCCCTGGATATTCTCTTTGAGGACGAGCACATCCTGGTAGTGAACAAACCATGCAATATGCTGGTACACCCGCTTTCCCATCATGTTCTGAATACCCTGGCTAACGGCGTAATTTATCACTGGCAGCTGCAAGGGCATAATAGTAAATTTAGAGCGGTCAGCCGGTTGGATAAAGATACCTCCGGAGCCATCTTAATCGCCAAGAGCAGTTACATCTGTCATCAGCTTGCCGAGCAAATGCAAAACGGCATATGCCGGAGGAAATACCTGGCGGTGGTGCATGGCCCAATAACTGCAAATTCGGGAATAATTGATTTACCGATTGGCAGGCCCTATGAGGACTCCCTTATCTTTGGAGTAACACCCCGTGGCAAAGAAGCGATCACTCATTTTACCGTAATGCAGCGTTTCGCCAGCGGCAGTCTGGTCAAATTGCGGTTGGAAACTGGTCGTACCCACCAAATAAGAGTTCATATGAAACATATAGGCCATCCCTTGATGGGGGACGATTTATACGGGGGCAGTTTAGACCTGATCCAACGCCAGGCTTTACATAGCTGGCGTTTGCAATTTAACCATCCTGTCACAAAGGAGATCATGCAACTGGAGGCCCCTCTGCCGGACGATATGACATCTTTAATAAATGATTTAAAAAAACGGTGAGGGGCTGGGCATCCCGGAGATAAAACAAAGTCACTCATCCGCTAAAGTAATACGGGAAAAGCCCCAGCCGTTCCACTTCCATAAGGTCACTTCTCTACTGGCGGGGTCGATATAACTGCCTTCTGTAACCACCAGCTCGTTGTTACCATCGTCGTTAAGGTCAATAAGGGCGGCACGGTAATTGGGACGGTCCAGGTTGGACGACTGCCACACCGGTTTAACGCTGCCTTCTCTCAGCTTGAAGACAAAGAGGTGGTTTTTAATGCTGGTATCTTCTTCTTTTACCCAAAAAGGCCTGTGGGGACCGAAACTTCCTGCTTTCCAAACCAGCAGGTTAAACTCCGGCGTACCATCGTTGTTGGCGTCGCCCGAAAAGAAATAGTCCACCCACCAGTCATCCGGTGACTGCCAGAGAATGCGGGAAGAGCTCCGTACCGTTATTCTCCCGTTCCTTAGATTAAATTCTTCGAGGATGCCATCGCCGTCCATATCGAACTGTTGGCTTTGCACCAGTCTGTATTCCAGCGGGGACTTGCTGGCCTGGAATACATATTGTTCAGTTGTTGCGAAAATCTTTTTTTCATTATCCCATGCCGGTAAAGTTTTTATATCCAGTTTCAGTCCCAGTTTTTCCAGTACTTTTTGTCCCTCCCGCCTGCTTAAAGCCACGGGACGTGCATCATCGTTGATGTATACCGGCAGGAATTCCATCTTTTCCACACTGTTTTCGCTGATATAGATCCTGGCGATAACACCCTCCCGAGTGTCCCGGGACCATAGCTGGTCAAAAATAAAGTTGCCCAGGCTATAAAGGATGTATTTTCCCCGGTATTGCTCGATTTTTTGTACCACGTGCGGGTGGCTGCCCAACACCAGATCAGCCCCGGCGTTTATGGCCAGGCGGGCAAAGTGTACCTGGGTGTCATCCGGCATGGGTGCATATTCGGTGCCGGCATGAAGGGAAACCACCGTGAAATCAGCATTATCCGCCGCCTCCTTGACGGTGGCAGTTACCTTTTCAGGTTCCAGGACAGCGGTGCCGGGGCTATCACCTGCCATGTAGGAATCCGGCACAACCGCCGGGTCATTGAAGGCCAAAAAAGCAAGTTTTACACCCTTTACCTCCATATATTGGGGCGCAAAAGCTTCTTGCTTATTTCTACCGGCACCGGCATGGAGGATTGCAGCATCGTCCAGGTAATGTAAGGTGTCCAGTATTCCCTGTTCACCAAAATCGGGCACATGGTTATTGGCCAGCGACAGGATGTCAAAACCGGCATCTTTAAGGGCCGGAGCCACACGGGGGTCAGCCCTTAAAACCATCTCGGGAATCTTTATTTCCCGCCCCGGGGTTACCGGGCCTTCCAGGTTGCCGAAGCCAACGTCCCCGCCTTGCAAGAACCATTTAACCCCGGCGAAAGGATAGTTCGGGTCGTCGTGTTCTTTTATTTTTTGAGCCACGTACCGGGAGAGCATGATATCTCCCACAGCCACCAGACACAGGGAATCATGTTTTTCCGGAAGTTTCATGCGGTATTCTTTAAAAGACGCGAGGTCATGGAAAACCCTGCTGCCGCCGTACTGCTGCGGGGTACAGCCTCCGAAGCAGTACAGCAGTCCCACCGCCAGCATGAGGACCGGCACTAACTGGGGGAATCTCACTGGGCGATAAAGGTTTTAGTCCACCCGGCCAGGGGTGGCGCCTGTCCGGAATCCAGCAGCTCATGCCATTTTTTATCGGTTAAGCGGTCACTGAGTGGCCAGGAAAACTCATAGTGGGAGTAAACACCGCCCCGGGCAATTCTCAGGCTACCATCAACGGGCACTACAGCATAAATTTCAAAGATGTGCCCCGTAGCCTCCTGCAGCACCCGGCCTCCTGGATCGGTGGCTACATCGGCCACCAGTGCTGCAGGGTTTTCGTCTATTGCTGAGCGGTGGTCCACCCCTATATCGCTTAGTGCCTCCAGCCAGAAATGCTCCAGCTGCCCGCCGTAGGAGCGGATCAGTTCAAATTCCTCGTCAGTCAGGGGTATATCGGAAAGTTCCTTTTCCGAAATGGTCTTTAAAGAGAGGGCCAGCTGTTCCAGCCGGTCCAGACTGTCCCGATCTGTCTGATCAAGAAGATCCCGCGATGCTAGACCCTCCCGCGTCATGTTCACCAGTGCGGCCAGGCGAGCGTAAAGGTGCGGGTTTGGCTCCACATAACCACGGTCATCCACTCCAGCCATACCGCCGCCCATTTCAGCGTAAATCTGTTTGGCGTAAAGGATGGTATCGTGCTTGAGCTCGGTCCAGCTGGCTAAAAAGCTATTCAAATCTTTTCTGGTCCAGGCCTGGCTTTGCATAAATGAGGGATAACCTTTTCCTCTTTCCTGCAGCAGGGGTTCCAGGGTATAAAGCCAGCCCCAGTACAGGTTCTGGGTCCAAATTTCTTTATCCAGGCCGGCGATGTATTGCTGCAGTTTATTCATGTTAGCAGGGTAGCCCGCATAATCCGTTTCCCCCTCAGCCTCCAATATGGAGTAAGCTTCCCCAGAGCCCATGGCTGCAGGGATGTCCAGGCCCTTGGGCAGCATCCTGCGCTCGCCCTGGCTATTTTCTTTAACATTGCGGTAAACCAGCCGCTGGAAAACGGCGGCATCAAGGGTAAAGCGCTGCCCCATAAAGCGAAAGCCTTTGATTGCACCTTCGCGATCGGGTTGTAATTCCTCATCAAAGATGGGAATGGAGTTTATAACCGGGGGTTCCAGCTCTGCTGCCGCTTCCATAAAGGCTGTCCATTGATCGCTACCGGAGGCCAGGTCCTTTAGCCTGATCCCGGTGCCATAGGTTTTGTCCAACAGTTCCCGATACTGCGGGTAGGACAGGTCGTCGGCTTTGCCTACAAAAAAGCTGGTGGGCTGGTATATTTTATCCCATTTTTGCTCGAAATCGCTTTCACCAAGGGCCGAAGTTATCAAAACAGCGGATTTGGTTTCATCTTCACTCTTGATCCGGAAAGTCATTCTTCCGTACCACATCATAGCCTTGAAATATGACTGCAGCATCTCGTCAGTAGTGTAGTGGCCCCGAGGAATGTACTGGGAGTAATCTTCCTGCAGGGTGTCCGTACCCTTCAGGTCCTGCCCCATATTCATCAAAGGGGAGTTCTGGATACCTGAAGCGTTTTCGATAAGCCGCAGTTCCTCTTCCACAACCTGCTCTACCTGATATGGAACAGGCATTTGGGGATCTAAAAGTTTTTCGGCCACGGCGAAAAAGCCAATGTTCCTCCGGGCGGCGTTCTCCCAATCGCTGCCTTTAAGGGCAGCATACTGTTTTTGGGATGCGGTGAGCATGGCTGCGGTAAGCTCTTTTAATTCCGGGGCCAGTTTTCCCTTTTCGATAACCCGCAGCAGGTGGCTGAAGAACAAGTGGTAATTATGCAGCATTGAATCAGTGGTGATAAAGCTGGGCACCGGTTCATAGAGGTTGGTTTCATAGAGCATAAAAAACTCCCGGTTGTATTGGTTGGGCACCACCACAAATCCGTTTTCCACCAGCAGCTGCTTTGCCTCTGGAGAGAGTTGAAACATTTCCTTATTAGTTACATTGTCTAGCTCTGGATCCACCTTATAGGGCTCCAGTGTCGGGGAAAAGTCCACCGGAACATCTTTATAAACGGCAAAACTCGAAGCCAGGGCCACCGGCGTTCCAATCTCTCCTGCGGCAGGATGCTGTTCCACTTGTCCTGAGTCGCCGCTGCAGCCCGATACAGTGGTGATGAGCAGCAGCATGCTGAGCACCCATGCACTAATTATTCCTATCCTTTGCACCTGATCTACCTCCTTTTATTAACCAATTGATAGACACATTATAAACCAGCTTTGGGTATTTAGTCTTTACTTTGGTACCTATTTCCTGTACATAAAAAAAGAACACCCCTAAACAAGAATAACTATAAACATCTCTCAGTCTATTGGGACAAACGAAACGTCCCCTTGTCTTACTTCATAGGTTCCTGAAGGACAAATAAAATTCAGCGCCGGTTGCCCGAAGGCGTACAGGCGCCGTTTAAAAAAAACAAATAGTAATATAGAGGGACAGCAACTACTTTCTTATAAGGGATTTCCAATTGTACTACCATGCGTGTATTACCGCTATCTTCCCCTTGATATCAATGGCCCTAGCAAGAACAATCTCCACTACACTTTTTCCCACATACGCCTAATAAGTTTACTGCAGCGGCTTTTGTCATCAATAACGTGACTATAACTCTATCCAGTACAGAGGCTCCCAGGTATCTTAAATATCCATTTAACATCTTACCGGCTAAAGCTCCACTTCCGATCCTGTCAGCATCAAGCATGGCAATCTCTCGAGGGGGAGAATAATCTGCAATAACCTCTTCCACACCGTAAAGAGAAAGCCCGACGTCCAGCAGTTCAAGGGCTGTTATCTCGTTCTCCTGGCAGCATTGTGAAATAGCTTCCAGACTTATAGAAGACGTTATAGGCGTAAAGAAATTAGTTTGCAGCTCTGGTTCTATATGACAGGGGGTATTATAACCTACTTGAAACATGGTACCGCACATTGACTTTAACAGGTAGGCTATTCCTCGAAAACGAAGCCTGTCATTTCCTACTTTATCGTTTAAGTAATGAACAGCCTCATCTGCATAATTGCGGCACTTGGAATACCTGATATGATCATCCAGATCATTTTCATCTAATAACGATCTTAATAATTTTGAAGTACCTATATCTAGTAAATGACGCCAATCCAAATTTTTATCGTTGCAGAACTCGGCAATTTTATCAATTTTATCCTGCCTTGTATGAGGAGAAAAAACGTTAATTTGAGGTTTATTATACATATATAGCACATCCTTTTATTTATTGTAATCTTTAGTATGTGTATTCTTGAAATCATAATTCGCCACAAATCATCCGTGAGTGGTCAAAATTAAGTATTAGTATGATATTTACCACCCCCATACGTAAGTTAAAAAAGCAGGGATTTCCATCCCTGCTTTTAAATGCTAAAAAGAATATTGCTTAAAAATGTAAAAAAAGCGCTCCTGGCCCAGTTCATTATAAAGGAACTTGTTTTATTTATTGAAGTTCATAAAATATTAGATAGTTTCAGGGCAAAGGTATAAAATGTAATTTTAGTTGGATTTGGTATGGGATAGTTGTACCAAAGGTAATCAGGAAAAAGATACTTAACGTAATAAAGTATCTTTTTTTTTGTGCAAAAAAATTGCATAATTGCTGTAACATTTTCCTAAGTTCGGACACCAATAACCAGGAGCGTTTTTTGATATGGCCATGTCAACTATAGAAAAACTTTATCAAAGTTATAAAGTATCGATCTTCCGGTACTTATACCGTATGGGCGGAGATTATCACCTGGCGGATGAATTAACCCAGGAAACCTTTTGCCGGGCATTGGTATCCCTAAAAAACTTTCGTGGTGAATCCGCCCTGTCCACCTGGCTGTTTCGCGTAGCCTATTATGTTTACACCGGCTATCTGCGGGGCCGTCCCGGGGAGCGCAATTTACCGCTAAACCATGATATTCCGGACGAGAACAGGGCAGGCGATCCGGCCCGGCATCTGGAAGAAGCAGAAAACCGGCGGCTGGTACGGCTAGCCCTTGAGCAGCTGCCTGTGGATTACCGTACGGTGATAATTCTCAGGGAACAGGAACGATTATCTTTTGAGGAAATAGGGGACATACTGGGCAAATCCCCGGCAACAGCTCGGGTAACTCTATTCCGGGCCAGGCAAAAATTTCACCAACTATATAAACAATTAGAAGGTGATGACCATGACTAAATATGAATGCGAAATAATAAAAGATCTTTTGCCTCTGTACGCCGACGGTGTGGCCAGCGAGGCTTCATTGGAGATGGTGGAACGCCACCTGGCAGAATGCGCATCCTGCCGGAAACTGCTAGATGAATGCACCCGGCCTGTTTTTGCGAAATCCCCTGCAGCTAAAACTTCACCCTTATCCGGTTTAGATAAAGCCTGGGGGCGGCTGCGCCGGGTGGCGGCGGTTTTTATGGCATGTATAATCATTACCGCTTCTACCATCGCCTGGGCCTCATACCAAGCGGGGCGAAACATGGCTCTGCGGGACCCGTCATTCCAACAGGCCAAGCAGATGGATCTCTTTACAGAGGTAAACCAGTCAAAAAAGTTAGGTCCCTATACCATCACAGTAGATAAAATATTGCTGGATTCCGCCCGGACCACCGTTTTTTATAGTATCGACCCGCAACTGGAGGGAGACAGCAATATCTATATCAACATGGCCGACGATAAAGGTGTGCATTATGACCCACGGGGCGGCAGGGGCATACAGGGTAAATATTTTGTATACGATCTGGAGCCGGTTAATCTGGATGCCCAGAAATTAACCCTGTCCTTTAGCACTGGTGAAATGCCGGGGGAAACGCAGTTTGAAATACCAGTCGACCCTACTTTAGTGGCCCAAAACACCAGGGAGTTTTACCCCAACCTGAAAAAAACCATAGAGCCGGTAGAGATGGCCCTGGACCGGGCAGTGCTGGGCCTATCCGAAAGCATTATCTTTTTCCGGGTACGCTGGCCGCAGGACCCGTCCATAGCCGGTGTGGGTATTGGGCTGGACAGTCCCATGTATACCGTTATGGGACCCAATGGGCCCACCAGCATGGAAAGCCGGGGTAGCAGCACTCCGCCGGCACCGATGATCAAAGAATACGGTGCCTTCTTACCCGGTCACTGGGCGGATCTAATTGACGAAACCAACGGTAAAAGAATCAAGCTCAATGAAACCCGCACCCAAACCGACCCCGTAACGGGTGGGATTACGGGCTCGTTCCACTTTGAACCTGTAGACCCCTCGGCCAGGGAATTAAAGCTGACCTCACCGCCGCTGTACCTGTACCGCTTCACGGAAAATGAACAAACAATGGAGTTCAACTGTCCCCGCCAGGGGGAACAAGCATTAAGCGGAGTTTTTAACTACGGGGTTATTACTTATAGCTTGGAAAAGGCTGTTATAGAGGATAATCAGTTGGTTTGTTACTTCAGTTTTAAAGGGATCGGGGATAAACCGCCTTATTATTACCGCCCTGAATTTCATATTAAAGATCAAGAATTCTGGCATAAGCATATCCGTATGGAATGGTTTGATGATAATCATGTCAAAATATCTTTCCCCATGCCTGAGAACGACCGGGTTACTTTGCAATTGAGAAGTGTGGGGGAGAGGATGCCCAAGGTTGATTTTGAACTTGATGTCGCACGTTAACCGAATTTTAAACGAGAAGGGGAAGGGACCATGCCCAAACTGGGAGAAATGTCTAAGCAGGGTAATTCTTCCGAGCAAATAGTAAATTTACTCTACAACACAGGTTATAGATTAACCGGTAGTCACAATAAAACCCAAGAACTGTTAACAGCCGTTTTTAACGCATTAAATGGTAATATATCTATAAACATAGCCTTGAAAAACCTGTGTTTAATATATAGAAACAAAACCACATCCAGCCCGGGCAAAAATTTACCTAAAGCTAAAAGCAGCCCGCCGGCAAAAGACAATAGCACAGACAAAATTCAAGAAGCACTATTAACTCTGTCGCCCATAGAAAGGTTAGTACTCGTTTTGCGAGAGGTATTAGGATTAAATTATACCGAGATAGCAGAGTTGACCGGTATAGAAAAAATAGCTGTAACCCGGCTGCTGAATGCGGGACGGTGGGAGCTACGAAAACAATTAGCTCCGCTACCGAGTCAAAGAAGACCGCCTGAAAAATATCCTATCGCGAAGTAAGTTTCAATTATGAAGGGAGAGAAGCCAAATGGGCAGCCTGATTGAATCTCTTGGTTTAAATATGACGTTTGCAGTTCAGATATTAAATTTTATACTGCTGGTCGTATTTTTAATCATGCCCATAGTGTTATTAATATACTTATTTTCTATTATCAATGACATTAGACGTAGGGTTCGTAATATAGAGAAAATCTTAACGGAAATAAAAGATGCGAAAACATGATTTCACTTCATTTTCCCCATAGTATATAACTGACTGATCATTAGCAAGATAGAGTCTAGTTAATTGCGGAGGGGATTAATGCTTGTGTAGCCACAAGAAAACCCAAGGAATTGTTTTTACGAGGTGAAATGATAAAGGGCAAGGAGGGTATGACTAAAGGCCAAGAAATGAGTTAGACTTCTTGGCCTTTGCAGTAGTATATACTGTGGTTTTACAGTTTTATTATCTTCTTTTACTCTTTGTTTTGATAAATTTCCTGGCGTTTTTCATACCGCCCAAACCGGAAAACATAGCATTAATTTTTTCTGTTTCAATCTGCTTTGAGTTTAGTCCATCGTATTTTGCTTCTTTTTTAAGCTTTAGGTAACTTTCCAATCGTTTTTCTGCAAGTGTACCATCTTGGATAGCCCTTTGCACTGCACACCCCGGTTCACTTTGGTGAGTACAATCTCGAAATTTACACTGCTCTGCCAGCTTATCAATATCTGCAAATGCTCTTGAAAAATCAGCGCTTTCAACCCCCAGCTCTCGCATTCCGGGTGTATCAATGACAATTCCACCATTTTGAAGAACCAGTAATTGTCTCCTTGTAGTGGTATGTCTGCCTTTACCATCCTTGCGGATATCGCTGGTTTGCAGAATTTCCCCACCTACCAGGCGATTAATTAGCGTAGACTTACCTACACCGGATGAGCCAATAAAAGCTACGGTTTTCCCGGGCTGAATATGTGACAGAATACTGTTATATCCGTCCTCTGATATAGCCGAAGTGGCCAAAACATCCACACCAATTGCCACAGACGAAACCTCTGATAACTTCTCCTGTAAGTTATGGCAGATATCAGATTTGGTCAGCACAACTACAGGAGTACCTCCGCTGTCCCACGCGATAGATAGGTAACGCTCCAGCCGGCGCAGATTGTAGTCATTATTCAGTGCCATGCAAAGAAATACCGTGTCAATATTTGCGGCAACTACCTGTGTATCATTCACTGTTCCCACCGCCTTACGCTCAAAGGAGCTCTTTCTGGTAAGAACATGGTGAATAATTGCGTTTCCATTTTTATTATCGCTGCGGTCAAGCATAACAAAATCTCCCACTGCGGGATAATCGGATAAGCGGGTCGCTGCATATCGAAACTTGCCGGATATTTCCGCTGCAACCTCCCCCTGGTGGGTAATTGCTTTATATAAATCCTTGTATTGCGAACAAATTCGGCCAATAGCCAAATTTGGATATAGGGTTGCCTCCTGTATAAAACGTTCACTTGCACCATATTTTTTTAGCATATTATCCAAAATAATTTCCTCCTAAAAAATGATATTCATAATCACCTTTTGGGAGGTTCAATGTGTTTATTTTACTTTACACACACCTCCCTGTTATATAGAATGACTGCAATATCCGTTGTTTTGTACATAAATCAACATCCCCTTTCGTCATGATTGCCAATAGTATATATGATTTTTCAGATGATAACCAGAGGGTTGGTAGCCTTTGGTAAATTTTGGAAGGTCGATTGGCCCTTTTGAAATTTCCTCGATCAGGAGTAGCGGAAAAGGTAGTCACAGCCCTCAAGTTTTGAATGTAAACTGAATACTTTTATACCCGTCCTTCGACATAGCCGAAGTGATCAATACATCCATACCAATTGCCACAGACGAAACCTGTGCCAGCTTCTCCTGCAGGTTATGGCAAACATCAGATTGTATTAGCTTTTAGCCACTGAAGAAATACGGGTTTTTACGTATCCAGGGACAGCACTCTGTACATATTAAATCTATAGCTAAATATCTCGAGGAGTTTTTGTCCTATGAAACAAAATAATGGTTTATCTGCATGGCAGCTAACCATGCTGGCACTTGGAACTGTTGTTGGAGGTTCATTTTTTTTAGGTTCATCAATAGCAATTAGAGCCGCCGGCCCGGCAATTTTGCCGGCTTTTATTCTGGGAGGTATATTAGTTTATATAATTCTAACGGCACTCTCCGAAATGACAGTAGCCGATCCTAAGCCCGGCTCTTTTAGAACTTATTCGGAACAATTATTTGGACCGTGGCTTGGGTTTATGGTGGGCTGGGTCTATTGGACAGGCTTGATCCTGGCCATGTCAAGTGAAGCAACGGCAGCGTCAATCTTCTTGCAAACTTGGATACCAGAAGTTCCATTGTTTGTTTTAGCCATCTTAATCATAGTTGCAGTTACTCTTTTAAATTTACTGGGAGCAAAGCTTTTAAGCAGCCTGGAGGGCGGTCTGGCGGCTATAAAACTGGGGGCTTTAATAGGTTTTATAGGCCTGGCTGTAGCTTTGATAGTGGGACTAATTCCTCAAAAGGCCCCTGTTGGACTGGGAGTTCTGACCCGGGAACCGCTTTTCCCGGGAGGCATAGCAGGGGTTGCCGGAAGCATGTTAATTGTGCTCTTTAGCTATGCCGGATTTGAAACAATAGGGTTAGCCGCTTCGGAGGCCCGGACACCTCATAAAACCATACCCAGGGCTATAAAGTTCACAGTGATAAGCCTGGTGGGACTGTACTGTGCCGTGATTGCCACGTTACTCCCGCTTACACCGACGGGAACCCTCACCGAAGAAGTAAGCCCAATGGTTGCAGCTTTAACCGCCGGTGGTTTGAACTGGGCTGCCGGCTCCATTAACGTAATTTTGGTCAGTGCTATTCTTTCAACTATGCTGGCAGCTACATTTGGTTTGGGTAGGATGGTTCGGTCGCTGGCAGACGCAGGACATGCGCCCTTTTTTTTGAAAGACCGTGGTGATATACCCCTGCGTGGCATCATTTTCTCCGGTGCTGCCATGCTGGCTTCTGTGGGCTTGGGGTATATATTGCCGGAACAGATGTATATCTTTCTGGTCAGTGCCGGTGGTTTTTCTCTTTTATTTGCCTATGTAATAATTTTAGCCACCCATTACCGTTACAGGAAAATGAATGGCTGTCCCCCTCAGGGTAATTGCCAATTGGCTGGTTTCCCTTATAGCTCTTTATTAGCTATTACAGGTCTAATAGTTGTTATACTAACCATGCCTTTTATTCCGGGACAGGGCTCAGGCCTATATGTCGGTTTAATACTAACGGCCTTTTACTTGATCCTTTATTATGTTTTTAAAGTGCTTCCAGCTAAAATGCTTGGAAAAATAACTGTATATGCCAAACCTCTACCCGCAAATATCTCCAATAAAAAAGCCATATCAAAAGAGAAAAAGAGAAACGATTAAAGGAAAATGAGATTATAGAATATAAAAATGTTCAAAAAAGCCTTTATTAATGAAGGTATTATTTAGATAAATTTTTTTCTGCATTAGCTGGTTTGCCTTATGGATACAAATTTTTTTTCGGGGCGAAAAATTTTAGCTGGCAGTAAAATTGTAATTACTTTAGTCAGTCGTTCAATATTGGTGCCATCAATAATCAACCCTCGCAGCTAAGACTTGATAAGGATATCCTATAATTTGACTGGTCCATCAGCTAAAAAATTGCAGCCTTCTTTTGGGTGGAAAGGCGTTACTTTAATTTTAAAATAATATATAATAGTGCTAAAACCACCTAGCAATTTGTTCCAATCAATGCGCCGAAAGTGGTTCGTCACTGAATGTTACGTTATGGCTATAGGAGGTAGCACAAAATTATGATAGAGGAACGTTATAAGAAAAGATATCAAGCGGGTGATACTCCTTGGAATATTGGCAAACCTGATTTCAATCTTATTCAGACTGTAACCACGATGGCCATAAAACCCTGTAAAGCGCTGGATATTGGATGCGGGACCGGCGATAACTCCATATGGCTTTCCCAAAATAACTTTGATGTGATAGGTATTGATACTTCGGAGATTGCCATACAGAAGGCTATAGAGAAAGCCCTAAAAGCTGATGTCAAATGTACCTTTAATGTAATTGACTTCTATAAAAACAAAATTGAAGGGACGCCATTTGGCTTTGCATTTGATAGAGGCTGTTTTCATTCATTTAAATCAGATGAAGAACGGAAGAGCTTTGCTGAAAATGTAGCCGTTCATTTAGAAAAAGATGGCCTATGGTTGAGTATTGTTGGCAACGCCGATGAACAGCGTGTTGGCCCAGGTCCACCGCAGCGGACTGCAAGGGATATTGTTAACTCTGTGGAACCCTACTTTGAGATACTTTCGCTCGTTTCAAGCCATTTTGGATCTAACAGCCCAAACCCTCCTAGAGCCTGGGTTTGTCTTATGCGGAAAAGGACTTTTATGTTATAATAATCTTATTCCTTGGGTAGGGGAAACAGAATCCATCTACTTTGTTTGTATAAGGTAAGCTAATAACGAAAAAGCGGTAATATTATACCATCCACAAGAGTGGGCTTTTTTGTTGTGATTATTTTTACGAATCATGGAAGAAGGGACATATATCATATTACGTTACCCGTTTCTATCCGTCTATCTTTAAAGTTGATATGCAGATCAATGCCACGCTTTGTGGATGGTGATCTGTATTTTTTATTTTTCTCTGCCCATAAAGAGTTAAAACTATGGTCCACCGAAGGGAGAATTTTTTAATATACATAGGGGAGTTTGAATGCAATGGAATAAGAGACAGCTGCGGCCTTTTCCAGACCAAAATATTTTAAAACAGCCCCCGCTGCAATTATCCCCGCCAGGACGAACATGCTGTTACCCATAAATTCGCCCAGGCCTTTTTTAGTTTTAATCATTTCCTGCTGGTCCTGGGGAGATGAGGTGTTGTAAAGCATAGTTTTTTTCATATTTTTAGTTATAGGAAGAGGATCACAAACAATATCATAGAATTAAATAAAAAAAATAGCTCTCCAGTTCAGAAGACCTGTTAACAATGTTATGGCTTTTGGATCATGGGGTATGTTGGGAAACTGGCATGCCTCTCATTACGGGTGTTTCCCGTTCTGCTTACATCATCAGTGCTCTTCTTGACTCAATTGGCAAAGGCGGTTTACTGTTTGCGAAGAAACTCATATCTCACTGAGCTTTACGTTGTTGATTCAAGTACTAATAATAAAATTTCAAAAAATATAGATAATGGATGGATGTTTATTATGAATAATAAATTAAATACAATGTATTTTAGTCCTACAGGTACAACTAAAAAAATTGTATCTGCAATAGGAAAGAAAATTTCAGCTAAGATTGATGGAGAAATGATTATTAATAATATTGATTTTACATTGCCGGAGGTTAGAAAAGAAGCAGTATTTTTTGCGCGAGAAGATATTGTTATTATAGGGGTTCCGGTTTATGCGGGAAGGGTTCCTAATATTTTGCTAAAATACCTGAATTCTATTAAAGGTAATGGCGCGTTAGCAATTTCCGTAGTTGTTTATGGAAATAGAGATTATGACGATGCTTTAATAGAATTAAAGGACATCCTTGAATTAAATGGTTTTACAGTTATTGCAGGCGGTGCATTTATAGGGGAACACTCATTTTCCAGAATTCTTGCCAAAAACAGACCTGATAAAAAAGATATGGCTATAGTAAGTGACTTTGCGGATCAAATATACAGCAAACTAACAACCCAAAATAAAATTCAGAGCATAGTTGTGAGAGGAAATAATCCCTATAGAAAACACTATATGCCCAAAAATGAAGATGGTATCCCTGTTGATATTAGAAAGGTTACTCCAAAAACAAATAGTAATTGTATTGATTGTAAACTTTGCGTAAATATCTGCCCAGTTGGTTCCATTGATTATGAAGATGTATCAAAATTAAACGGAATCTGCATTAAATGTGGTGCTTGTATTAAAAAATGCCCCACTCAAGCAAAGTATTTTGATGATAAAGATTATTTAAGGCATAAATATGAATTGGAGGTTAATTTGACTCGTAGGAGAGAACCAGAGCTTTTTTTATAATAATTTACAGCCCTGGATTAAGAACTTTGCCCCGATGCCGTTATTTTCTTAGGCATATGATATAAGGCGCATGGGATTGTATGAAGTGCCACTTATTATGATACCATGTTTGTAAAAAAGTATTACAATATTATAATAAAAGTGTAATTCTATATACACAAAACATGTCAGTTAATAATACATTTTAAGGAGTAGAGTTGGTTTGGGTGGATTTTTTGGTGTTGTTTCGAAGGAAGATTGTGTCAATGATGTGTATTTTGGTACGGATTACCATTCGCACCTGGGAACTAGTATGGGTGGGATGGCGGTATGGAGCGGAAACAGTTTTAACAGAGCCATTCATAACATTAAAAATACTCAGTTTAGAGCAAAATTTGAATCTGAGCTATCAAATTTAAAAGGCAATATGGGTATAGGATGCATAAGCGATACAGAACCTCAGCCTTTGACTGTGTGTTCGCGCCTTGGTCAATACGCCATTAGTACAGTAGGAAGAATCAATAATTTATATGAAATAGTCGATAAAGCGTTCGCCAATCAACATGCCCATTTTTTAGAAACTAACAGGGGTGCTATCTACCCTACTGAACTTGTGTCTGTGATTATAGATCAGGAAAACTCTTTCAAGGATGGTTTATTAAAAGCGCAGGAAATGATTGAGGGATCCTGTTCGATTTTGATTTTAACACCGCAAGGGATTTATGCTTCAAGGGATAAACTTGGTAGAACGCCTTTAATTGTAGGTGAAAAAGAAGGTTCATACTGCGTTTCCTTTGAATCCTGTACTTTTGCAAACCTGGGATATCGCTTTAATTATGAACTTGGCCCAGGGGAAATCATTTATTTGACACCGGATGGAATTGAGAAAATTGCGCCCCCCAGGGATAAAATGAAAATATGTGCTTTTTTATGGGTCTATTACGGCTACCCATCCTCAACATACGAGGGAATGAACGTGGAGGTTATGCGTTATAGAAATGGTGCAGCCATGGCCGAAAACGACAATGTAGAAATCGATATGGTTGCCGGTATACCTGACTCGGGTACCGGACATGCCATCGGTTATTCAAACCAATCCAAAATACCTTTGGGGCGTCCCTTCATAAAATATACACCAACCTGGGCCAGGAGTTTTATGCCGCAGGATCAGACTATAAGAAATCTTGTTGCAAGAATGAAACTGATGCCTATACCTGATCTAGTTTCCGGTAAACGGCTGCTCTTCTGCGATGATTCAATTGTTCGCGGCACACAGTTGAGAGAAACGGTGGATTTGCTATATAGATGTAACGCCCGTGAAGTTCATGTTCGATCAGCTTGCCCGCCTCTTGTATTTGGTTGTAAATATTTAAATTTTTCATCTTCACGGTCGGAAATGGATCTTGTAGCAAGACAGGCCATCATTGAAATTGAAGGAAAAGAACCGGAATCATTTGAAGCATATTGTGATCCGACAAATGAAAAGTACAATTGTATGGTGAATAGCATTAGAAAAATACTCAACTTTTCAACGTTAAAATACCAAAACTTACATGACATGCTTGATGCAATCGGTATAAATAAGGATAAAATCTGTACATACTGCTGGAATGGTAAGGGATAGTAATAGGTCAACTGCCGGATTGATAAAAAAGAGCAGGCTTAGCTGCTCTTTTCTTCTTTTCCCACTACAATTGATTCCTCATCAGGCGAAGGTTACAAGACTTGTGCCGTGAGCCTTGTACTGGCTCATTTTTAGTATGCCCACCATCAAGGGGATCATGATTACTCCGCCGCCGAGGCCCACAAGCCCTCCGAAGAACCCTGCCGTTAGGGTATGGCGAAAGCCATGCTAAAACCTACCCGAGCATTAATATAATTTACCCCTTTATCACCATTGCACAAATAAAACCACCATCGGTACGGCCGTCCTGCCGGGCAGCGTTTTCCAGTTCGGCCGCCGCCTGTTCGTTGGTATAATCAAAATCCGGCGGTGTAAATAATACCGCCCGGGCTTGCACTCCTGCGCCGGGCATGGCGCTGCGCAGTTCCTCCAGGGTATACAGCTTGGCCTGGCTAAAAACACTGCCGGGATTCCGCCGGACTTTGTCCGCGTAATAGCGGCCCCAGGCACTGTCCTGCCCCAGCACCCCAACCACCAGCCGGCCGCCGGGTTTAAGCACTCTGTAAGCTTCCCGCAGGACTTTATCCGGGTGGGGCATAAATTCCAGGGCGGATACGGAAAGCACAGCATCAAATGAGTTATCCCCAAAAGGCAGGGCTGTAGCATCCCCCTGCAACAGTTCTACATCCAAATGCGCTTCCTCCGCCTTGGCCCGCGCTCTGGCCAGCATGCCGGGAGAGATGTCCAGCCCCGTCACCCGCAGACCCTGTCGGGACAGCAGCAGAGTATAGTTACCGGTGCCGCAGCCGATATCCAGCACACTCATGCCATCTTTAATTTCCAGATAGCCCAGTACGGCGTCTTTTTCCACCCGGTCGGCAAACCGGCTCGCCGGAGCCAGGTACCAGCCATCGTAATTGTTAGCCAGAGCGTCAAACAATTGTCCCATATTACTACTCCCTCCTCTAAAAGAAATTAAATAGCTTGGGTCAAGAGCCTATTCATAGTCACATATGTTATGCTCTTATCAATTCGTTGACCCTTGCCATCCTTTTTCATCCTGCCGATAATGCCGCGCCGGCGGCATGGAGGTCTACTTCCGGCGCATCAGGGGAGGCGGCGTGGTAAGAACTGCGCACCAGGGGGCCGCACTCGGCTCGTTTGAATCCGCGACGCAGGCACTCCTCACGGTAATGAGCAAATATTCCCGGTGGTATAAATCCATGCACCGGTAGTTGGTCCGTTGACGGTTGCAGGTACTGACCGATGGTTATGTAAGCGCATCCGACCTCCCGCAGGTCGTCCAAAACAGCCAACACTTCACCGAACTCCTCGCCCAATCCCAACATTAGCCCGCTCTTGGTGACCACCCCCGGGGCAATTTCCCGAGCCCGGGCCAACAGTTCAAGCGAACGTCGGTAATCGGCACCCGGACGTACTTGCTTATAAAGCCGGGGCACGGTCTCCAGGTTGTGGCCCAGCACTTCGGGCCGGGCCGCCAGCACTTCGGCCAGAGCTTCTTCCGAGCCTTTAAAATCAGGCACCAGCACTTCCACTGTAGTATGGGGATTCAGGCGGTGTACTGCGCGAATCATATTCGCAAAGTGGCACGCTCCACCATCGGATAGGTCATCCCTGGTAACGGAGGTAATAACTGCATGACGCAAACCCAATTCCCGCACTGCTTCAGCCACCGCCAGGGGTTCCCCGGGGTCCGGCGTCCCGGGTGTTCCCTTGCTTACCGAGCAAAACCGGCAATTACGGGTGCAGGTGTCCCCCAGGATCATGAAAGTGGCGGTGCCCAGGGCAAAGCATTCGGCCGCATTGGGGCAGCAAGCCCCCTCGCATACAGTGTGCAGCCCGCAACGTTCAAAAAGACCGGTCATACCCTCCAGCACCCCCGGTCCCGGCGTCGCCACCGTGAGCCAGCCCGGCCGGAAGTTTCGGGCCACCAGGCCCAGCCTCTGCAGCAGCGCATCAACCCGGTAATCGCTCTGCAGCAGTTCCCAGCCGAACTCTCCGGCCATTTCCTCCACCACCCGGCTTTTTACCTCCTCCAGACTGACCTGGCGTCCCAATAAACCGGACATGGAGGTCATCGTCACCCCCTGTAATCCGCAAGGATTAATCATCCCAAAATGGCGCATATCCGGTTGTACATTAAGGGCAAAGCCGTGCATAGTCACCCACCTGGTTATGGCCAGTCCGATGCTGGCTATTTTAGCCTTATCTACCCACACTCCGGGCAACCCGGTTCGGCGGCCGGCAGTAATACCAAAGGCGGCCAGGGTGCGAATCAGCACTTCCTCCAGGCGTTCCACCAGCCTGTGCACATCACGTCCATAATTTTTCAGGTCCAGTATGGGGTAACCTACCAGTTGGCCCGGCCCGTGGTAAGTAACATCGCCGCCCCGCTCAACGTTGTATACGCCGATACCCTCACGGGCCAGCCGGTCCTCATTTACCAGTATATTGTCAGCGCCCCCGGCCCGTCCCAGGGTGAAAGTGGGCGGGTGCTCCAGCACCAGCAAACAATCCGGTATGGCTCCTTCCATACGCTGCTTTTGCAGCTCCCGCTGCAGTTCCAAAGTGCGAAAATAGTCTTCCGTAGCCAGGTCCAATACAAGGACCCGACGAATTGTAAGCTTCTCCTCCGTTCCTTTCAATTGCTTAACACATCCCCCGATCAACTATTGTTGGCAAAAGCCTCCAGGCAATCCTGTACCATAACGGCACTATGAGCCAGCGCCGCGCCACCTCCGAAAAATACGGATACATTGGCCGCCTCCAGAATCTGTTCGGGGCTGGCCCCTTGTTCCAGCGCGTTGTAGACATGCGCAGCGATGCAATATTCACATTTAATATATACTGCCAGGGCCACCAGTATAAGTTCTTTATTTAACCGGGAAATCTCACCGTCATCAAACATAACACCTTCTGTCAGGGCGGAAAAACCCAGCACCGCATCGGGTGCTGTTTCCATCAACTTACTAATGCCATCCTGGTAAGCTTTGCGAATCTGCACCGGGGTGCTGCCGCCACCGGCCAGCACATTGTCTCCGCTGCTCCGGGGCTCCAGTTCGAACCAGGGATGCGGACTTTCCAGCATTTCGCGCAGTCTGCTTAAGAACTCCGCTGCCAAAGAACCATCAATAATTCTATGGTCAAAAGAAAGGCTTAAAGTCATTAAGTTGCACTTCTCCAGCCGTCCGCCTTTGAGCACCGGTTTGGCGCGCATGGCGCCCACCCCCAGAATAGCTGTTTCCGGCCGGTTGATGATGGGTGTAAATCCTTCCGCACCGAACATTCCCAGGTTACTTACGGTAAAGGTGCCGCCCTCCACCTCCCGGGGCTCCAGTTCATTGTTGCGGGCACGGGCTGCCAGGTCTTTAATTTTGGCTGAAATTTGCTCCAGAGACAGCCGGTGGGCGTTTTTAATGTTGGGTACCACCAGGCCGTTTTCCAGGGCTACGGCTACCCCGACGTTAATATGTTCCGACATCTCGATTTCATTATCCGAACTGCGGGTATTAACCATGGGATATTCCGTAAGCGCCTGGGCCACAAACTTAACTATCAAGTCAGTGTATGAGAACTTTAATTTGCCTGCTTTATCCAGCCCGTTGAGCTGGCTGCGCACGTCCCCCAGGGGCGTAACGTCTATTTCTTCCATGATTGTAACAAGAGCCGCCTGTTTTCTGCTGGCGGACATTCTTTCGGCGATAACCGCCCGCATGCCGTCAATAGGCATCAGCTGTGTTTTATCGCCTCCCTGTACCTGTTCCAGGTAAGCACGGACATCCTCTTCCACCAACCGGCCGCCTGATCCCGAGCCGCTGATCAAGTTGACGTCCACACCGGCCTCGCGGGCCAACTTGGCCGCCCGGGGTGATACTTTACGGTTGCCGCTGAGCACCACGAAGGGCTTGACGGGCTTGGACTCAGCTTTTTTAGTATCTGTTGCCTGATCCTGTGCGGACAGGGCCTGCCGCAAGTCCTCCTGAGCCTGGGCCACGGTTGTTTCCAAATCGCCTGCCGTATCGCCTTCCTCGGCCAGCACTGCAATTGGCACCGATATGGGCAGTGTCTTGCCCTTTTCGCCGATAATTTTATACAACGTTCCACTAAAGGGAGCTTCCACTTTAATGTTGACTTTTTCAGTCATTACTTCCAGCAATGGTTCGCCCTGCTCTACTTGCTCTCCTTCATTTTTTAGCCAGCTTGTTATTCTACCCTTTTGCATAGTTAATCCCAATTTGGGCATTAAAACAATTTTTGCCATGTTAATCACTCACTCCGTCAATAGTATTAATCTTAAACGCTCCCCCGGCGGCAGCCGTGGACATGGTGCGGTTTATATCCACTACCAGAGGTCCGGCCGGGGAAAGTTCCACTTCGGCCCGGTCACCCCGGTTAACTTGAATTTCCCGCTCCCCGTCCAACGCTATTACACATGGATTTTCCAGCACCGTAACCCTTTGTCCGGGACTCAGCAGTTCATGCCGGGCCACCGGCACTCTCCTGATCAGGCCGGGCCCGATAGCAGCCTTAACCTGCAGCGGCGTGTTATCACCGCCTACCACTATGTGCATGCCCAATGGTTCCTTCATGCCGATATGCCGGATGCCGCCGGCCACGGAAGCAATGCCGATATTGGTGGTAGCTCCCCTGGTAACCACTATTTGCTTGATTTTATCTACTTCCCAAACCGCTCGGGAGCCGATAAACCGGTCCGACAGCACCACGGCATCAATAAGTGCGCTATCCACCGGCCGGCCATTAATATAAATCACTAATTTTTTGGTTCGCACCAGCGCTTGTTCCGGCCGGACCGCCCCGGTAACCAGAAGCCCCGCTGCCAAACCGGCAATAGTTCCCTCCACCAAGACGGGAAATACATTGTTGGTGCCGGTGGAAATGGGCAGCAGCGGCACTTCGCCGGCACCCCGGGCCACCACCCGGTTGGTTCCATCCCCGCCCAACGTGATGATACACCGTACCCCGGCGCCGGTCATCAGGGCAGCTGCCCGCCGGGAATCCAACTGGCTGGCTTCTACAGGCATATCCAGCAAGCTGATTTCCAGCGCGGGCCGGTGCTGCCCGGCCAGGCCGTCCATGACCCGGTGGCAAAAGCCAAAGTAATCGGGCATAAAATGAACCCTCTGTACTCCCACCGCATGCAAACCCAGCAGCACTCTTCTGATCAAATTTACTTTTTCATTATTATCAAATACCGTGGCGTAGGCCACCAGCCTGCGGATATCCTTACCGGAGGCCGGGTTGGCTATTATGCCCACAGATGACACATATCTCTTCCTCTCTAATCCCTCTGTTTATAACAGCTCTTTGACAGCAGCAATGATCTTATTTTCATCGGGAATGTAGGCCGCTTCCAGGGGCGGGCTGAAAGGCACGGGAGTAAAGGGGGCGCCCACCCGCTTAATAGGCGCATCCAGGTAATCAAATCCTTCCTCTGCCACTATGGCGGCTATTTCCCCGCCAAACCCGCCGGTTTTTACTGCTTCATGCACAACTACCAAACGGCCGGTTTTAGCTACGGATTCCAGTATGGTATCCTTGTCCAAAGGTGACAGTGTGCGAGGGTCGATAACCTCCGCTTCTATCCCTTCACCGGCCAGAGTTTGAGCCGCAGCCAGCGCTTTATGCAGCATCATGGAGGTGGCCACCACGGTAACGTCCCCACCCGGACGCTTGATGTCGGCTTTGCCCAGGGGTATGGTGTATTCCCCTTCCGGAACCGGACCGGACAAACCGTAAAGCACTTTATGCTCGATAAAAATTACCGGGTTGTCGTCCCGAATTGAGGCCGCCAGTAAACCTTTGGCATCAGCCGGCGTGGATGGCATCACCACTTTCACCCCGGGCATATGGGTAAACCAGGCCTCCAGGCTCTGGGAGTGCTGGGCCGCGGCCCCCACTCCGGCCCCGCACACAGTACGCAGGGTTACGGGCACCCTGGCTTTGCCGCCGAACATATACCTCATTTTAGCGGCCTGGTTAAAAAATTCATCCAAACATACGGCCATAAAATCGACAAACATAATTTCAGGCACAGGCCTCAGTCCGGCCGCGGCCGCGCCTACGGCGCTGCCCATAATAGCGGTTTCTGATATGGGCGTATCCATTACCCGCTGGGCACCGAACTCATCAATTAATCCAACAGTTACACCAAAACAGCCGCCAAAAACGCCCACGTCTTCACCCAGAATATACACTGTGCCGTCCCGTCTCATTTCTTCCCTGAGAGCTGCGTTGATGGCTTGTGAATAAGTCATTTCCAACATATCAATCACCCCTTCAAGATAAATTGCTAATTAATTTTTTAATCACAATAAACATCCTTGGTCAGCTCTGTTATATCGGGCAAAGGACTTTGCCGGGCGAATTCCAGGGCACTTTTGATTTGTTCTTTTACCTGCTCGTTGATCTTGTCCAGCTCATCCTGACCGGCCAAGCCCATTTCCAAAAGCCTGGCAGCGAACCGCTTAATGGGGCATTTCTTTTTCCATTGGTTAAGTTCATCTTCACTTCTGTACACACAGGCATCGCCTTCAAAGTGACCCCGGTGTCGGTAAGTTTTGCACTCAATGAGGGTGGGGCCTTCTCCTGCCCGCGCCCGTTTAACCGCTTCCGACGAAGCCTCGTAAACTGCCATCAAGTCGTTACCATCCACAGTAAGGCCGGGAATACCGTAAGCTGTGGCCCGGTCCGCCACATCGGTGATATTTTGGTGCCGCTCCTGGGACATGGAAATGCCGTACATGTTATTTTCACAGACAAATACCACCGGCAGCTTCCAGATGCTGGACAGGTTCAGCGCTTCATGAAAGGTCGCCCTGTTGGAAGCGGCGTCACCAAAGAAACAAACCGCCACCCCATTATTGTTTAAATATTTGTTGGCAAAGGCCGCTCCCGCCGCCAATGGCAGACCGGCTCCAACGATACCGTTGGCACCCAAAAAGCCCAGTTCCACATCGGCAATGTGCATAGAACCACCTTTACCTTTGCAGTAACCGTCAATTTTACCGAAGATTTCCGCCATCATTTTGTCCACTGAAGCTCCCCGGGCAATACCGTGCCCGTGGCCACGGTGGGTACTGGCAATGTAGTCCTGGTCGCTGAGATTGCTGCAGACCCCTACCGCCACTGCCTCTTCTCCCACGTACAGGTGTACGAAACCCGGGATCTGCCCCTGAGAAAAAACATTGGCCACTGAGTCTTCAAACTCCCGGATCAACAGCATCCTTTGGTACATCTCCATCATTTCTTCTTTAGTTAATGCCATAACTTTCCCTCCTAACTTAATTAAATCTTGTTGGAAGATTTAAAACACTTTTTTGTCTAAGCAAGGACAATGCCATAAAGCAAAACGCCAAAAACAGTAAAGAATAACCTTACCTTTGAAGAAAGCCGGTACGCAAAACTGTTCGATTATCGTTGAACAATTGTAGTTTTGCTTGGCAATACAAAATGTTCTAAGCCACAAAAATATTGCTATTACGATATTGCTGTTCGGAAACCGTACAATGGTCATAACTCGAACAGCGTGTACTTTCTGGAGCTCTTGTTATTGGGCAAAAAAATACCGGCTGCTTTTATTACTGGCAGCCAGTATTTTCTATCCAATCTTATCCTTTGCTCAATCATTAAGATCATACTTTTTTAGTTTTCCATACAGTGTGTTCCGGCCTATACCCAGCGCCTGTGCCGTTCGGCTGATATTGCCGCCAAAACACTGCAGCGCCTCTCGAATAGCTTGTTTCTCTATTTGTTCCAGTGTACTTACCGGATTACTGCTTCTTGATTCCTCCGGTGCACAGGAAACCTGCCCGGCCAATCCTTTCGAATCCCGGGCCGACTTTTGCAGGTAACGCGGTAAATGTTCCACCCGGGTAACATCGTCATCGGTGATAATCAGCATCTGCTCCAGCACATTGGCCAGTTCTCGCACATTACCCGGCCAGTGGTACTCCGCCAGCATCTCCATTGCTGCGGAGTCAATTTTGCATACCGGCCTTCCCAGCCTGGCGGCAATGGAAACCAGCAAATGTTGAGTGAGCAGCTGCAGGTCGCCTGCGCCCCTGTCCCGCAAGGGAGGTATTTCAATACAAAGCACATTAATCCGGTAAAAAAGATCTTCCCGAAAGCGGCCCTGTTGCATCTCCTGAAACAAATCCTTATTGGTGGCGGCTATCACCCGTACATCCACAGGAATCATTTTGCTGCCACCAACCCGCATCACCGCTTTTTCCTGAAGTACACGCAGTAAATTGGCCTGCATGTCCAACGGCATATCGCCGATTTCATCTAAAAACAGTGTACCGCCGTTAGCCAGCTCAAATTTGCCCTGTTGACCGTCTCGCTTGGCGCCTGTAAACGATCCTCCGCTATAGCCGAATAGCTCGCTTTGGATCAACCCGCTGGGCAGCGATGCACAGTTAACCGGAATAAAGGGGCCCTGGCGGCGGTCACTTGCCATATGAATGGACGTGGCAAATACTTCCTTGCCACTGCCGCTTTCCCCCAGCAGCAGCACGGTGGAGGAACAGGCCGCCGCCCGCCGGGCCAGATTAATCGCAGCGCAAATAGGCCGGCTGCAGCCTATAATACCATTGAAAGGATTGGCTTGCCGGCTGGTGGTGCCGGCAGATACCCCACCGGAAGACCGAACAAGGCCGTTGCCGGAACCGGTATCAGTCCTTGGGCCACCGGCAACTTTCATCTTCCCGCCGGTGCAATAGCTTACTGGCCCTTTAGCGCCATTCTTTTGGATACGGATAACAGCCACAGCGCCGCCTATTGTGCCGTTATTATGGGTAATGGTCTTGATAGAGCAAACCAACCTGCCCGGAGGAGCGGAGATAATAAAATCCTCCCCATTTGCTGAAGCTCCAGCCGTTAGGCAGCCGGAAGCGATATCGCCGCCCAGTACATGATTGAACCGCATCCCCTTTAATTTACCATGCGACAGGCCCAGCAAGTTGCAGGCGGGAATATTGGCATCGGTAATTATTCCATCTTTATTAATATAGATTATTCCGTCGTTAACCGTATCTACCGCTGTTGTCAACTTTTTAAGCGCCAATTCCAATTCACTTTTGGACAATTCTCTGCGCAGCTGGTATTCAATGGCTTGAGCCGCCGCTACAATCATGCCCAGCGTATGCGGGTGCATTTTATCATAGGGTCCCGACATATCCAAGCAGCCCAGCACATGCCCCTCCGGATCGCGTATGGGTGCTGCCGAGCAAGTCCAGACATGGTGATGGGAGCAAAAATGCTCAGGGCCGGTGATCTGGATGGGAATACCGGATGTCAATGAGGTGCCTATGGCATTGGTACCCACCGAATCTTCCGTCCAAACGGCCCCCTGTCTAAAATTTAACCGCTCCGCGCTGCTAAGGGTTTGATAATCACCCATTGTTTTAAGTATAATACCCTCGTTATTTACCAGCACCACCATGAAGTCAGACCCCTGAACAGTGTAATATACCGACTCAATTACAGGCGCAGCCACTTCCAAAAGTATTCTATTGGCCTCCCACAGCTGTTCCAGCCGGTCCCGCCCGAATATGCGATCACACTTACCGCCCAGGGGGTTTACCTCCGCCTCTTTACATCTTTGCCAGGATGAAGCTATGGTACTGTTTAGCTGGCTTAAATCAAATTTGTCAGAGGTAATAAAGCCTTCCCAATATTTTTCTAGTTTTTTCTTTTTATTCAGCCGTGTAGAACTTACCACCATGTTTTCCCAGACCCCCCAATCAATGATACTTGTACAATATTCCCGTAGAGGTTGGCATCGAAGTGCACACCAAGCGTTATGAGTGTCTGGCTATGTGTCCGTTTAATACAATTACTTCCAGATTAATTGACAAAATCTTTTCTAATTTATCAATTATATTTAATATTAGTGTATCTAGCTCTAGTACTTATTTCAAGGAATAATTAAAGAAATTACACATTTTGACCTGACTAACTTGGCGTAAGTCTCCCACTTCTATAAGTGGGAGTACAATACCAACTAAGTCATGGATTTTGCAGTTCTAAAATTTAGGGGGGAGTTGAAATCTCCCCCTAAATTAAGAACTTGCTTCAAAATGTTCGTTTATGGGATAGTGTTCTAATACCGGTGTAGCCGTGGACAGCACCTGCTTAAATTTAAAGCTTACATGTTCAGGCATATGTTTTGCATTATAATTCTCTAGGAAATGTAAAAAGGAGGTTTTTTTATGCTTAAAGCTGCGTTTATTTTTTTAGCACCCGGTGCCGAACCCACCCAACATAAGTCCGAGGTGCAAACTCCGGAGGTGGAATTGAAAGTGGTAGGTGTAAAAGACTACCAAGCAGCCGAAGAGGTCATCAAAAAGTTGGTTGCCGAAGGGGTCAAAGCCATTGAACTGTGCGGGGGCTTCGGTCACGAGGGAGTAGCCAGAGCCGTCCGGGTTGCGGGCGGGGATGTAGCTGTAGGCGCGGTACGCTTCGATGTGCACCCGGGTTTAAATGGAAAAAGCGGCGACACAATATTTTAGTTAACTCGTTCAGCTACCAAATTATCATAGGGCTTTCTGCTTGGAAAAGGTTTTAACAAAACATAAAATCTCTACCAAATTTTAAAATATTGGTAGAGATTTTTTAGGTAAACATTGATGCAAATTCGGGAGACATTTCCGATATTGCGGCCAGTTATCAAAATATCATATCAAGATATGCAGAGATACGCAATGCTGTGAAACAAGTTCTGAAGAGCCAGGTGCGGGAAATCTGCACGCCTGATTCCGTGGGGATCTGGGCTGCGAATTGCGCAGCCCTTCTACCCGGAGGATAACGCTACAGAAAATACTGCGGCGCTACCCTACTCGATTTCCCACTGCAATTGATTCCTCATCAGGCGAAGGTTTTGGTGTTCTTAAATATCTTGCCCCCGTCCATATCAGTACGGCGGCGAAGATAATGCGTAATACCTCCTCAGGCAGGATATAGGCGAGAGAGCCGCCCAGGTACGTGCCTAATAGAATTCCGGGGATTAATCCCGGCAATATACCGGTGCTGACATTCCCCAAACGCCAGTGAGTATAAGCCCCTGCTATTCCCACCGGGACCATGGCCAGGAGGGAGCTGCCCTGGGCGGCGTACTGGGTGAAGCCGATGATCAGCACCATTGAAGGTACCATGATCGTACCCCCTCCAACCCCCATCATACCGGAGAGAAAGCCGGTGAAAATTCCTGTTAATAAGAGAACTGATATTTTTAGCCAACCCGTGTCGGGCTCGGCAACATGGTACAGGTAAGGTTTCAAAAGCAAGAGCAGGGAGACCAGGATTAAAAACCCGCCGAAGGATCTCTTGAGCTTCCATTCCGGAAGGGCATTGGCAAAGCGCGCGCCCGCCCTGGCGGTAAATATGGCGGTGGACGCCAAAAGCAACGAGGCAAGTATATCCACCGAACCATTTAGGGCGTAGGTGAATGCTCCTGATATTCCTGTGAACACCAGCGCTACAAGACTTGTGCCGTGAGCCTTGTGCTGGCTCATTTTTAGTATGCCCACCATCAGGGGGATCATGATTACTCCGCCGCCGAGGCCCACAAGCCCACCGAAGAACCCTGCCGCCAGTCCTATTAGTAAATTTATCATCTGCTACCTCTGCAATTAAAAGATCAAAATTGTTTATTCTGTTCTGCTTCCTTACGGTATTATATCATGGATAGCCGGTATGGTAGGATTGTGAAATGAATTTTTATATAGTAAAGGGCGTGCGCCGGATAATGCGGTTTACGGCAAAGCCTATAACGTGGATATCCCGCCGACATTGGCTGAAGCAATTGACGCCGGCGGCTTCAATCATGTATGAAAGTTGAGACAAATAGATAGAATTTGTGGAATTTGGGCTATATGTGAAGCAAAATGTCGTATATATGACATAGTAAATGTCGTTATGTTGACATTAACTATGGTAAATATTTGATAGTTTCATGCTAGTGTAATATGTATTTTTTGCCTGAGATTAATTTTAAGACAAGGGGGAAAGCGGTGAGGTAAAGATTTTTACACGTGGGTACTTATAAGTATTAAACAATAGGATTTGATAGCTGATAGTATCTTCAACAGTTATAACTCCACAGTCCTGTAATACTGCAGTAGGGTTTTAGTATGTTAGGGGGGTAAAATGGGAAACAGTGTTCGTTTTAAAATTATAGCACCGATAACGATCATTATTTCACTGGTATTAATCCTGATAATTTACCAGGATTACAAAAACAAAGTGGCTATGCAGTTAGACCAGGAAAGTCAAATTTATGAACTGGTAGCGCAGCGTGTTTTGGCCGATATGGATAATGTTTTTAACCAGGCCAGGCTAGGATTGGAAGCGGTAGCTGCCAATCCGGAAATTCAAAAAGCTTTTGCCGAACAAGACCGTGAAAAACTGCTTGCTTTAACTCTACCGATATACCAGGAGACCAGTCAGGAAGGTATAGAACAATTTCAATTTCACCTGGCTCCGGCTATATCTTTTTTACGGTTACATCAGCCGGATAAATATGGTGATGATTTGTCGTCCTTTCGTCATACGGTATTAGAGTGCAACAAAACCGGTAAAACAGTGCAGGGCCTGGAGGAGGGCAAGGCCGGCTTTGGTTTCCGGGTGGTGATGCCGGTAATGTACCAGGGTGAACAAGTGGGCAGCGTGGAATATGGCCCCGGGCTTAACGCCACCTTATTGGAAAAGTGGCAAAAACAAATGGGCGGGGATTATTACATATACAGCAAGGGTAGTTCCGGCGTATCCTGGGAGGACCAGGAAGGCTTGCTGGTGTCTACCACGAAAGAAGATCATTATTCAATAAACGAAAATGATATTAACGCGGTATTGTCCGCCAAAAAGGCTAAAACCTTTTATGTGGATGACAATCGCAAGGCGGCACTCATAGTCCCGTTGGAGGATTATAGCGGTAAGCCGGTTGGCTTTATAAAGATAATTAACGACCGCTCAAAAGTAATCACGGAATTGGCCGGTGAATTGAGGTTTGCACAGGTAGAGGCTGTTGCCGCAGTGTTGATAATACTGATATCCACTTTAATGATTACCACCATCATTATTAGACCTTTAACCAGGCTCGGTGCAGTTGTTAAGGCCGTGGCCGAGGGAGATCTGACGCAGCAAGTTGAAACAGTTAAAAGCAAGGATGAAGTAGGTGTTTTGGCCGGTGCGGTGGCCACTATGGTGCACAATTTAAGAGAGATTATCGCAGATATTAAAGTTTATTCCCAGCGGCTGGCAGCATATAGCCAGGAATTAGTTTCCTCCAGCGAAGAGGTAAGCGCCTCCATCGAAGAAGTGGCCAGCACTACAAGTCAGGTTTCGTCAGTGTCGGATCGGTGTGCACAAGGTTTGGCCGTAGTATCCCAGGAATCCGAGCAAATGCGTCAGATAGCGGAGCAAGGCAATCAGGCTGTATTAAAAACAGTAGATAAGATAAATGCTATTGACACCGCTTCTCAAAATGTCTATCAAACTGTGCATAAACTTAGCGAACAATCCAATCGAATTGGCGAGATTATCAGCACTATCACCAATATTGCCGACCGGACCAATCTTTTAGCCTTAAATGCAGCTATTGAAGCTGCCAGGGCCGGGGAGCAAGGCCGGGGATTTGCTGTGGTGGCGGAAGATGTGCGCAAACTGGCAGAACAATCGGCCAGTGCTGCCCATGAGATTAAGGTATTGATTAAAGATATCCAGTCGGGGGTTGGGGAAGCTGTAACAGCCATTGAACGCGGGAACGATGAAGTTAGCGGGGGCGTGCAAGTGGCGGGACAGACCGGTGCCTCCTTGAGCCAGATTATCGGGGCTGTGGAAAAAAATACGGATATGATTAAACAAGCTGTTGCCGGTGCCATGCAAGCCAGCGAGGACACAAGGCAGCTTAGCGGTGCCAGCGATCAGGTTGTCAGGGCTATTCAGCAGGTGGCCGGTGCCGCTCAGAATCTGGCTAATTTGGCAGATGAACTGCAGCAAGGAATAGTCAAGTTTGAGATTGAGGATTAACTAAATGTTTTATCAGGGTTAAACATTATTCCCCCACTTGTTGGCAAAGTGCAGGTGGGGGATTTTTAATGGTTCCCCTTTTATTTCCCCCGGTTATACTTATAGAGGAAAAATTCAACAATTTTTTTATATTATGAAGGGTAATAATTTATTTTGTAGAATTGACTGCATATAAAGCATGGTTTAACATATTTTAGAAAAAGGGTAAATTTATTAAATGACGGTATAAAATCAATATATGTTCGTTGTTAGATAATCCTTAATGACCATATTACGGGGGTGTTGTTGTGAAATTAAACATTAAGGGAAAAATTTTATTGGGTTTCGGGGTTGTTTTATTGTTGATGCTCGGTTCTTGTTTATACCTTATTGATAAAATGAAAACGATGGATGATAACTACAGTGCACTGATAAACGAAAAAGCTTATGGTTATATTTATGCCGAATCAGCCAGAGCAGGGTTTAATATGGCAGCCGTTAACGTTAGGGGTTACATTATAGATGGTAATTCTGACAGCCCGGCTAAAATCCAAGCATCTTTAGATAACAGCATTAAGCTAATTGATAAGATCGCCCCATTGATGTCAACTGACGAGGGTAAGCAATTAATTAATGACTATAAAACTAAAGCCGATGTTTATAGGAAACTTATGTTAGATCAATTAGTTCCTTTGATAAGTGCCCGTGAATCAGCTCAAAGCGAAAAAGAACGGGCTATTGCCCAAAAGAAAATTACGGATTTTTTTGCAGCCAACCAAAAAACGATTACGGATTTAGACACTGCTGCTCAAACTTTCAGTGAATATGAGTCCAAGTTGCTTGAAGAAGGTGGTAATCAAAATACTGATAATGTTCGGGAAATAATTACTACCTCAAATATCGTAGTATTAATAATAATAATATTGGGTTTAGTTATTGCCCTCCTTATTGCTCGCATGATTGCCAATCCTATAAGTTTGGTCGATACTGAAGCGGCTAAAATAGCCACAGGTGACCTTACGGGAAAAGAGATCAAGGTGAGAACAAAAGATGAAGTGGGCCATTTAGCTGAGTCTTTCAATAATATGCTGCATAACCTTAAAGATATCACCAGGCAGCTTCAGGAAAAGTCGCAGAAAGTTGCCTCGTCCGCCGCCGAGCTGTCCGCCAGTGCTGAAAATGTATCAGCAGCAGCTACGGAAACCGCCTCCACTGTTGGCGAAGTTGCCTCCACTGTGGAACAGGTTGCCGCCAATGCCCAACATATCTCCGATGTTTCCGCCCAGGCTGCTGCCCATGCAAAGGAAGGGAACGAAGGACTTGACAGCGTTGTTGCCCAGATGGATATTATACAAGAGACGACAGAAAGCAGTGGAAAAGTTGTTAGCGGTTTAAGTGAATCTGCCGGTAAAATCACTCAAATTGTTGAGCTTATTACCAGCATTGCCGATCAGACCAATCTACTGGCTTTGAATGCAGCCATAGAGTCGGCCCGTGCGGGTGAACACGGTCGGGGTTTTGCAGTGGTGGCCGATGAAGTTAGAAAGTTAGCTGAACAGTCCGCCGGGGCAGCCAAAGAAATCCACATTCTCATAACCTCTATCCAACATGAATCGAAAAAAGCTGTTGAAAGCATGCAGCAAAGTGGAACCCAGGTGGAAACCGGGTCACAGGTAGTACGGGAAGTAAGAGTAACCATAGAAAAAATTATTAGCGCTGTTCAAAATATGGCGGATGATATACAGTCAGTGGCAGTGGCAATTGAGCAGATGAATTCAGGGGTGCAAAATGTGGCTGCAGCAACTGAAGAGCAAACAGCTACCATGGAAGAGGTTGCCTCCACTACGCAGAGTTTGGCCGGTTTAGCGGGGGAATTGGATGAGTTATCTAAACGTTTTAAGCTGGCTTAATCAAGGGTAAAACGAGAATGTAAAAAAGAAAACCTTGCTGGCGATTGAACTGTTAGTTTAGTTAGCCAGGGAGGTTTCTTTTTTACCCACGGGCTGGTGGTGTTCAGCTTGAGCAAGTGGCTTAGGTCTAGCAAGCTATATTGATAAAATTGAGGATGGTTATAATGCTTTTAACTACCATTATGAATAGCTGCAAATCGGGCCTTGTTAGCCCGGCATGTTCTTATCAAAGAGTGAAAGCCGGTGGATCGATAAAGGAATTAAACCAGGAGACAGTCAGTGTCGGAGCAGCCGTCACAGCTGAGTCTAATGGTGTGAGAGTCAAAACCTGGCGGCTATGTGGTACATTACTATATACCTATCCAGCTCCTGGCTGGCCAAGATTAAATCGTCATAATTTGCGCCTGCGTCGACCAGATCATACATCCTGGCACGCAGGCGTTCTATTTCTGCTATTATTTCCTCCCGAGACATGCGTATCACCTCGGGATTATACAATTCTTGATGAGCATTAGCATTTCCTGCAAAATAATGCTAAAAACATTGTCGGTTTTTATTATAGGTTGACTTGATGGAATTCCATAATGATGTAATGACAATAAAACGAAGAGGTATTGATGTTATTAATTTAAGTCAGGTGCATGGCCTGGTTTTTTGTTAAGTCGCTGATGATATTCTTGGATAGCTTAATGTTGCAATCAAGTTATATTATAAACATACGACAAATTTTGGGCAAAATTCATGTAAAACAAAGCATTTGGTGCTATTTCTTTGTAAATGATAAAAAACATCTTTCTTAACAACCAATAATTGAGATTTTTTGCAGGCTTTAATAAATTCATGTCGAAATATTACAATACATAATAAGACAATTCCGGTAGGTGTTAACTATGATGGTTAAATAGTTTAAAAATATTTTTAGTGTGACAAAATGTAGTCCGGGTGTGAGTGTATTGTTATGGTAGCAACTTGGCTTGCACAGAGGGTGAATACAAATTACTTAGTTGCTAATAGTGACCTGTAAAGGATGGTGTACATTATGACATACTTTGCTCATTCTGATAAAGACAAGCCGGCCAGCCAGTGGCAGTTGCTAAAGGATCACCTTGAACACGCCGGTGAAACAGCGTCTATTTCAGCAAAACCTTGGGGAGCTGAAAAGATTTCTTACTTGGCCGGGTTGATGCATGATATGGGTAAATATTCTGTTCAATTCCAAGAACGCTTAAAGGGCCGGATTATTAAGGTTGATCATTCTACAGCAGGGGCGGTTGAAGCGGAAAAACGGTATGGCCCGGTGGGAAGGATTTTAGCCTATATCATTGCCGGTCATCACTGCGGCCTTCCCGACTGGGGCAGTGCAGCGGACGAGTCATCGCTGGCCGCTAGATTAAATAAAAGATTAAATGATTATAGTGCGTTTTTCAGAGAAATAGAGTTGCCGCCTGCGGGGGAGGTAAGTTTCCCCGCCATCAGGCCCGTTTGTGGCGCGGGATTCAGTGTGCAGTTTCTGATCCGGTTTTTATACTCATGCCTGGTGGATGCAGATTTTTTGGATACAGAAAAGTATGCCTGCCCGGCAAAGTCAGCTGCCCGTAACAATCAATATGCGCTGGGTGAATTATCTTCTAAACTGGACTGGTTTCTAGATGATATGTGCGCTAAAGCGCCGGATACCGTAGTGAATCGGTGGCGGGCCCAAATTCTGGCCCACTGCAGGGAGAAAGCTCGACACGCCTCTGGTCTTTTTACCCTTACCGTGCCCACCGGTGGCGGAAAAACGCTGTCCTCCCTGAGCTTTGCTCTAAAACATGCCCTACAGTATGGCCAAAAACGGGTAATATACGTCATACCATATACCAGCATTATTGAACAAAATGCGGATGTTTTTAGGAAAGTGCTTGGTATTGAGCAAGTGCTTGAGCACCATAGTAACTTTACCTATCCGCAGCAAGACCAGGAGGATAGCGATACCGAGTATGCCTCCGACGTCGGGCAAAAATTGAAACTGGCCGCGGAAAACTGGGACATGCCTGTCATTGCTACCACCAACGTGCAATTTTTTGAGTCACTTTTTGCGGCCAGAAGTTCGCGGTGTAGAAAAATCCATAATATTGCTAATAGCGTCATTATTATTGATGAGGCTCAGATGATTCCTACCGGTTTTTTAAAACCATGCCTGAATGCATTATCCGAACTGGTAACCAACTATAAAACCACTATCGTGCTATGTACAGCAACTCAGCCAGCCATTGGGCAACTTCTGCCCAATGGTGTTAAACCTGTAGAAATTATAGGCGACCCGGACGGGTTATACCAAGCCTTCAAAAGGGTTAAAGTGTGTAACATTGGTACGGTAGTCGATGATGATTTGGCGGAAAGGTTAACCGCTTACCACCAGGTGTTGTGTATTGTCAATACAAAAAAACATGCCCGGCTGTTGTATGAACAGATTTCTGCTGAGGGGACTTTCCACCTGAGCACCCGGATGTGTCCGGAACACAGATCCGAAACACTTAAGATAATCAAGGATAGGTTGAAAAAGGGGCAGGTGTGCCGGGTGGTGTCCACCCAGCTAATCGAGGCAGGGGTGGATGTGGATTTTCCCGTAGTTTACCGGAGTATGGCGGGTATTGATTCCATTGCCCAGTCGGCAGGCCGCTGCAACAGGGAAGGTCTATTGCCATTTGGCCGGTTATTTGTATTTTGGCCAGCGGAAAAGCATGGCCTGCCCAGGGGGTGGCTATCCCGGACGGCCTCTCTGGGCGGTATGGTCTTTGAGCGCCTTTCGGATCCCCTGGGGCTCGATGGTGTTAAGGAATACTTTTCTTCTTTATACGACGTGGATACCGCTCTGTTGGATAAGGAGGGTATTATGGCCGAAATAAAGGAACAGGAAAAACAATTAAAGTTTCCTTTCAGAACCATTGCCGACAAGTTCAAAATAATAGACAAAAATACTGTTCCCATAATAATTCCGTGGGGCGAAGCCTGTAATAAAACGCTAGCCCAAGCCAAGTTCAGCCCTTTCCCCGGCACATATGCCAGAAAACTGCAGCGCTATGGTGTGGGAGTTTATGAAAATGAGTTTAATGAGCTAGTTAACAACCAGGCTTTGGAAGTGATTGCCGAAACATTTTATGTGCTTAAGGAGGAGGTGTTTATCAAGTATTATAGCCGGAAAACAGGTCTTAATCCATTTACGGAAAGCATGTTTTTAAACGACACTTTAATTATTTAGGAAAAGGGGTGAAATCACATGGGTTATGGTATCCGGCTATTGGTCTGGGGGAATTATGCCTGCTTTACCAGGCCGGAAATGAAAGTGGAAAGGGTCAGTTACGATGTAATGACCCCATCCGCCGCCAGGGGCATACTGGAATCCCTGCACTGGAAACCGGCCATTAAGTGGGTGGTAGATAGTATACTCGTACTTAACGAGATCCGTTTTGATAATGTAAGGCGCAATGAGGTGGGAGGCAAAATCCCTGCTGGAAACGTCAAAAAAGCTATGAAAGGTAATCCCATGGTGCTGTGCCAGTATGCTTCACAAGATCGCCAGCAGAGGGCCACCCTGCTGTTACGGAATGTGGCTTACGTAATTGAAGCACATTTTGAAATGACCGCAGAAGCGGGGTCCCAAGATACGCCGGAAAAGCATTATGCCATTATTACGCGCAGGGCCAGGCAGGGTCAGTGTTTTCAACAACCCTACCTGGGCTGCCGGGAGTTCCCGGCCAGCTTTCGCCTAATTGAAGAAGGAGAACCGTTACCGCACTCTCAGCTTCGGGGTGAGCAAGATTTGGGGTGGATGCTTTGGGATATTGACCATGGGGATGGCATGAATCCCCTCTTTTTCAGGGCCAGCATGAAAGATGGCTTAATCGAAGTGCCCCGGGTACAGGAAGGGGTGACGGTTAAATGATTATTAACGCGCTCTATAGACACTACGAAACGCTATTAAATGACCCGGATTCCGGGGTTAGCCGACCTGGTTTTAATAAAGTGAAAGTGGGTTACTGCCTGGTGCTTTCCAGGCAGGGCCGGTTGCTGGATATTCTTGATCTGAGGGTGGAACGGGATAAAAAGCTGGTATCTAGAGATATGACAGTGCCGGAACAAGGTAAAAGAGCAGTTAATATTTTTGCCAACTTTTTATGTGACAACTGTACTTATGTTTTGGGCCTGGGGCAGAAAGGTAAAACAGTAAAACTAGATAGAATTAAAAAATGCTTTCAAGAATTTGTGCAAAAACATGATCAAATACTGGGTAATGTAGCTGATGAAGGTGCGACAGCACTTTTGGAGTTTTTGCACAGCTGGGATATTACCGGTGCACTGGAGCATCCTGTGATATCCAGGCATATTGACGAACTGTCCGAAGGCCTGAATCTGGTGTTTAAACTGGAGGGGGCGACTGGCTATTTACATGAAAATAAGGCGATGGTGGATGCCTGGGAAATGTACCGGTCGGGTCAAGCTTCTAACATAAATATGCAATGCCTGGTTACCGGAAAGGACACGGGTATAGCCCGTTTACACCCTAATATAAAAGGTGTGACCGGGGCTCAGACCAGCGGGGCTTCGCTGGTTTCCTTCAACCTTGATGCTTTTACTTCTTATGGCAAAAAGCAGAGCTTTAACGCGCCGGTAGGCGAGGAAGCGACATTTGGTTATACTACTGCGTTGAATTACCTGCTGAGCAATGCTAAGCACCGGGTTAGAATCGGTGACACCACAACTGTTTTTTGGGCGGAATGTTCCACGGGCGGCCTGGAGGAAGACCTGCTGGGGGCGCTGTTTTTCCCGGTTGGCGAGGAAAGCGATGCTAAAAAGGAAAAAGAAAATAAAAACAGCTTTCAGGTAGTTAGGGATCCTCAAACGGTAAAACTTATGCATGATATATTTCAGCGGGTCAGGGCTGGTAAACCCGTTGGCCAGGGTCTGGTAGGGGTTAATTGGGACACCAACTTTTACATACTGGGTTTAGCCCCCAATGCCAGTCGTCTGGCGGTGCGTTTTTGGCACATGGACCCATATGTAAAATTTATAGAAAAAATAGGTCAGCATTATGCCGATATGGCCATCGTAAAAAGATATGACAATGATCCGGACTTTATTTCAATTAGCATGCTCCTAAAAGAAACTGCACCGCTAAGGGATACCAAAAGAATCGCCCCGCTTTTGGGCGGCCTGCTAATGCGCTCCATACTTACCGGCATGCCTTATTCAACGGCCTTATATAACGCAATTATTTCCCGGATAAGGGCGGATCAGGAAGTAAATTATGTGCGGGCGGCCGCCATAAAAGCATTTCTGGCCAGGAACCGCCGCTACTATAACAAAGGAAACGAGGTGGATTTAACTGTGGCTTTAAATGAGTCAAACAATAACACGGGGTATCTGTTGGGACGTCTGTTTGCCTTGCTGGAAAAAGCGCAGGAGGATGCCAATCCTGGTATAAATTCGACTATTAGAGACAGGTATTTTGGATCGGCTTCCGCATCTCCGAGCTCAGTTTTCCCTATTTTATTAAGACTTGCTCAACACCACATCTCCAAAGCCGAATATGGCCGGTATACCGACAAGCGGATTGAGGAAGTAATATCCGCCATTGATTGTTTCCCGGCCTACCTAAACATTGAGGATCAAGGGCAATTTGTCCTTGGCTATTACCAGCAGCGCCAGGCTCTTTTTATCAAATCCGAGAAAAAGGAGAGTGTTAATTAATGGCGGAAGCAATTAAAAATCGATATGAGTTTGTATTATTATTTGATGTAGAAAATGGAAATCCCAACGGTGATCCAGATGCCGGAAATATGCCGCGCATTGATGCTGAAACCGGCCTTGGGCTGGTGACCGACGTGTGCTTAAAGAGAAAAATACGTAACTATGTGGATATAGCAAGAGGTGGGAACGAAGGTTATGACATCTACGTGCGCGAGGGGGCAGTACTAAATGTCCAGCACAAGAAAGCTTACGAACATTATGAGCTTAAGCCGGAATCAAAGAAATTACCCAAGAATGAAGCGGATGCCAAAAAAGTTACGGATTTTATGTGTCATCATTTTTATGATATTCGCTCTTTTGGTGCAGTAATGACTACGGAGGTCAATTGCGGTCAGGTACGCGGCCCCGTTCAAATTAATTTCGCTCGCAGCATGGATCCCATTATTCAGCAGGAGATTACCATCACACGAATGGCGGTAACCTCAGAAAAGGATGCCGAAAAAAAAGACAGGGAAATGGGACGCAAGCACATTGTACCCTATGGACTCTATCGGGCTGAAGGGTTTGTGTCCGCCAATCTGGCGCAAAAAACAGGTTTTACCACCGATGATCTTGAGCTGCTCTGGGAGGCGCTGATTAACATGTTTGACCATGACCGGTCGGCGGCCAGGGGGAAAATGGCTGCAAGAAAACTGGTTATATTTGAACATGAGACAGCGCTGGGCAATGCCCCCGCGCACAAGCTATTTGAGCTCGTTACGGTTGCCAAAAAAGACTTAACCCGGCCGGCCAGGGCTTACAGTGATTATGAAGTGACAGTTAATGCGGCAGCTGTTCCCGCAGGGGTTAAGCTAACCGAAAAGTAATATGAAAAAATATGATCAGGAAGAAGACCTGCTGTCCTTATCTGGCATTCAGCATTTTGCCTTTTGTGAAAGGCAGTGGGCACTTATCCACGTGGAAAACCAGTGGGTGGATAATGTGCGTACGGTGGAAGGTAAAATATTACACCAAAGGGCGGACGACCCTTACTTTACAGAAGTTCGTGGTGATGTTAAAACAATACGTTCTGTGCCTCTAGTTTCCAAAACACTTGGCTTGTATGGGGTAGCGGATGTAATTGAACTGCACAAGTTGCCAAAAAGTAAAACAAACCATAGCTATAGTATAGTTGAATATAAAAGGGGCAAGCCAAAGCCTGATGACAGGGATGAGGTACAATTGTGCGCCCAGGCCATCTGCCTGGAAGAAATGCTTGATATTCAGTTGGAGTATGGCTATTTGTATTATGGTGAAACAAAACGCAGGCATAAAGTACAGTTTGATGATTTCCTTCGGGGGAGGGTTAAAGAGTTGGCGGATAAAATGCATCAAAATTTTGCCCGGGGCATAACCCCCCTGCCCGTAAAAGATAAACGGTGCAAAAATTGTTCCATGGCCGGTATCTGCGTCCCTGATCTAGCCAAGGGCAATAAAAAAGCTGAAAAATATTTAACCGGCTTGTTTGACGAAATGGCTAATGAATAATGGGGGTGTACGGGCATGAGAAAAATGCTTAATGTCCTCTACGTTACTAACCCCGAGGCGTACCTGGTAAAGGATGGGGAGAACCTTGTTGTAAGAATACAGGATCAAGAGGCTTTTAGAACTCCCATTCACTACCTGGAGGGTATCGTTACCTTCGGGTATATGGGGGCAAGTCCGGCTTTATTGGGTATGTGTGTCGAAAAAGGTGTTACAGTGTCATTTTTGACTGCCAGCGGCAAACATCAGGCTACTGTTCACGGATCGCCTAAAGGCAATGTGCTGTTAAGAAGAAAACAATACCGGTTGGCTGATTCTGATCATGATTCCGCTCAAATTGCATCAATGTTTATCATCGGCAAGCTTGCCAATTGCAGGACAGTGCTCCGGCGGTTTATCAGTGATTATGGAGAAAAGGTTGATGCCGCCCAGGTTGTCAATGTCAGTAAAATATTGGCGCGTAATGTTTTACGGGTTAATAAGGAAATTCATCTTGACGAGGTAAGAGGTATTGAAGGCGAATCTGCTAGAGAGTATTTCTCAGTACTTAATCATTTAATCGTAGCACAAAAGGAATACTTCTATATACAAGGCAGGAACCGCAGACCACCGTTAGATAACTTTAATGCGCTACTGTCATTTCTATACAGCCTGCTTTTGCATGAGGCACGGGCTGCGCTGGAAACGGTAGGACTTGACCCTTACGTGGGCTTTTTGCACCGTGACCGGCCAGGCCGGGTTGGCTTGGCCCTGGATCTGATGGAAGAGTTCCGCCCGTACATGGCGGACAGGCTAGCATTGAGTCTAATTAATAGGCGGCAAGTGACCGGTGATGGTTTTATAAAAAAAGAATCCGGCGGTGTGGTTATGAAAGACACGGCCAGGAAGGCAGTAATTGAGGCCTGGCAAAAAAGAAAGCGGGAGGAGATAACCCATCCTTTTCTGAATAAAAAAATACCCGCCGGTTTACTGCCATATGCGCAGGCGTTACTATTGGCCAGGCATTTAAGAGGCGATTTGGATAGGTACCCTCCGTTTGTTTGGAAATAAGGGGGAGTTTAAGTTGATGGTATTGGTCACTTATGACGTGAGCACTACTACTGAAGCCGGGAAAAAAAGGTTGCGTCACGTAGCCAAGCAGTGTGTTAATTATGGCCAGCGGGTGCAAAACTCGGTATTTGAATGTCTACTGGATCCAGCGCAGTTTGCAGCATTAAAAAATAAGCTTGAAGGTATTATTAACAAGGATGAAGATAGCCTGAGATATTATTTTTTAGGGAGCAACTGGAAAAGAAGAGTTGAACACGTTGGGGCCAGACAAACATTTGACCCCGAGGGGACAATCATTGTTTAAGTGCGAACCATAAGCGAACATAAAAAGTCTGGAGTTATCGCAGAGGTTTATTTGTAATGGTTTAAGCGGGTTTTGCTGTTAAAATGTAGACAAAAAATAAGCTAAACATGTAATGTTCGCGAAATTAAGGTTATAAACCCTTGTGTGGCAAGGGTTTATAATGGAAGCGTCGCCCCCCGCGCGGGGGCGTGGATTGAAACTTTTTACCATACTTAAAATAATATTATCCAGTAATGTCGCCCCCCGCGCGGGGGCGTGGATTGAAACATACATATATCTAGTACATTCTCTAGCACCAATATGTCGCCCCCCGCGCGGGGGCGTGGATTGAAACCGTTTGATAAAGCTCTACCACCAATTTTCATATTGTCGCCCCCCGCGCGGGGGCGTGGATTGAAACGTGGGCCAGCCCTTGCAAAAATACATTAGTGCTTGTCGCCCCCCGCGCGGGGGCGTGGATTGAAACAAAGAAAATGCAAAAGATTGGTCATGGTTGACACGTCGCCCCCCGCGCGGGGGCGTGGATTGAAACAATAGTGGTGTAAATGCTGTTAGCATCTTTTCCAGTCGCCCCCCGCGCGGGGGCGTGGATTGAAACAATTTCGTCCCAGGTGTTGGCCATCCCATGGGCTGTCGCCCCCCGCGCGGGGGCGTGGATTGAAACCATTTCTGTGACAACATCCTGCCGGCAGTACTCGTCGCCCCCCGCGCGGGGGCGTGGATTGAAACTAATGCTAAAATTAACCCATCAAAATCTTCACTTGTCGCCCCCCGCGCGGGGGCGTGGATTGAAACAAATAAATAAATACAAAAACAAATAAAAATAAAGGTCGCCCCCCGCGCGGGGGCGTGGATTGAAACCGGCATCGCCGGGCGTACCTCCAGGCCCGGAACCTGTCGCCCCCCGCGCGGGGGCGTGGATTGAAACCCTCACATACTCAGCGAAACCATTATATCACATAGTCGCCCCCCGCGCGGGGGCGTGGATTGAAACAATTTGGATTGAAAATAAGAAAAAAGCAGATGAAGGTCGCCCCCCGCGCGGGGGCGTGGATTGAAACTATGTCTGCTAGTTTTCAAGATTCTAATTGGAAAGTCGCCCCCCGCGCGGGGGCGTGGATTGAAACTAAAGTAGAATATGAAAAGTTGTTGGAGTATAAGTCGCCCCCCGCGCGGGGGCGTGGATTGAAACTAAAGCAATCGGTTGCTGTGCCTTTGTGGATAATGTCGCCCCCCGCGCGGGGGCGTGGATTGAAACTTTTTGCCTTTTTGCTGGTTAAAACGGCCAAAGGGTCGCCCCCCGCGCGGGGGCGTGGATTGAAACATTAAATTGAAGGTGGTGTGCATAATGAAATTCCGTCGCCCCCCGCGCGGGGGCGTGGATTGAAACCGGATGTTAGATAAAGAGCACCAAAAAGAAGCCAGTCGCCCCCCGCGCGGGGGCGTGGATTGAAACATAATAAAAATGATAATAGAAAAGAATTTTTAAGTCGCCCCCCGCGCGGGGGCGTGGATTGAAACCTCCTTAAAATTAATTGAAAAGGAGCCTAACTATTGTCGCCCCCCGCGCGGGGGCGTGGATTGAAACTTTTACCATGTGGTCGTACAGTTTGGCTTTTAACCGTCGCCCCCCGCGCGGGGGCGTGGATTGAAACTCCGGCAAGCCATGCAATCACCCGGGCCTCAATGGCGTCGCCCCCCGCGCGGGGGCGTGGATTGAAACTCTTTGGAAGAAAACTAGGCCAACACAGATACGGGTCGCCCCCCGCGCGGGGGCGTGGATTGAAACATTACATTAAATGAAAATAATAAAATAGTTAACGTGTCGCCCCCCGCGCGGGGGCGTGGATTGAAACATCAAAAAGATCACTCCTTAATTAGTTAGTTGATGTCGCCCCCCGCGCGGGGGCGTGGATTGAAACATCTATACCAGTATCTTCGGCGAATTCTTTTATGGTCGCCCCCCGCGCGGGGGCGTGGATTGAAACTACTGGTATACTCGGCTAGTTCCAATGTCGGATAGTCGCCCCCCGCGCGGGGGCGTGGATTGAAACACTTAGTTGTTCTGACACCTGTATTTCCTCTATAAGTCGCCCCCCGCGCGGGGGCGTGGATTGAAACACAATCTACAACAAATGAAAGAGTTGCGCGTTGCGTCGCCCCCCGCGCGGGGGCGTGGATTGAAACTTCCATACGTTCAGACTTGGCGGTACCTGCGGCACGTCGCCCCCCGCGCGGGGGCGTGGATTGAAACCGTAAAAGTAATCTCCCGGCGTTAGAGCTATTCCGGTCGCCCCCCGCGCGGGGGCGTGGATTGAAACTTGTAATCCCATACCTTTCTTGTACATATAGTCGGTCGCCCCCCGCGCGGGGGCGTGGATTGAAACTAAAATAAACTCGGACAGATACTCTTTGCCTACGTCGCCCCCCGCGCGGGGGCGTGGATTGAAACATACACACCCCGCTTGACTCGCTGGTTCCAATATCGTCGCCCCCCGCGCGGGGGCGTGGATTGAAACCATAGTAGGAGGGAAGAACATTCCCCAGGTGTCACCGTCGCCCCCCGCGCGGGGGCGTGGATTGAAACTTTACTCATTTAAAACACCTCAATCTAAAGCATAGTCGCCCCCCGCGCGGGGGCGTGGATTGAAACACCTTCACCAGGACCGCTGATCGCGCTCAGGTAGAAGTCGCCCCCCGCGCGGGGGCGTGGATTGAAACGTAATTGTCCGCATCTGGATTAAAGTATTGAGGTGTCGCCCCCCGCGCGGGGGCGTGGATTGAAACTGGCCCATCTGGCATTGTCTGAAGCCCATCGCCGGTCGCCCCCCGCGCGGGGGCGTGGATTGAAACAAACCGGGTGGGTTTAAAGGTGAGGCGGTACAGTGTCGCCCCCCGCGCGGGGGCGTGGATTGAAACAAGATAGTAAATCGTCTAACATCTCCTGAAGCGCCATGTCGCCCCCCGCGCGGGGGCGTGGATTGAAACCCTTTGTTGTGGCCGATCAGAATACGGACCCGGTCGTCGCCCCCCGCGCGGGGGCGTGGATTGAAACACGGGCACAGCAGCACAGTTTGAACTATGGTCAGAGTCGCCCCCCGCGCGGGGGCGTGGATTGAAACATATAACAAAACAAAAGGAGGATGAATCTATGTTGTCGCCCCCCGCGCGGGGGCGTGGATTGAAACATGAACCTGGAGGTGATCCTGTGGGTGGTACAACGGTCGCCCCCCGCGCGGGGGCGTGGATTGAAACGTGTATCAAGCTAGACACCCGTATTTCCTGTAGGTCGCCCCCCGCGCGGGGGCGTGGATTGAAACAGGTGATCAGTTTACAAAAGACTTTATTTATGCGTCGCCCCCCGCGCGGGGGCGTGGATTGAAACACATTCTAAAAAGCCGATGTACTGGCTCCGACTCGTCGCCCCCCGCGCGGGGGCGTGGATTGAAACCTGCAATGCCAGCGTAGTCTTGCCTGACTTCGCCCGTCGCCCCCCGCGCGGGGGCGTGGATTGAAACAACCTGCACCATCGCTTTACCGTCCGCTATTGATGTCGCCCCCCGCGCGGGGGCGTGGATTGAAACGAGATAACTTTCCGCTGTGAACCCTTTGCATACGGGTCGCCCCCCGCGCGGGGGCGTGGATTGAAACCTTATCCGCCTTGAAGCGGCCATAAACAGCCAGCGTCGCCCCCCGCGCGGGGGCGTGGATTGAAACTGATGGGTCAAAAGGCAAAAAAAGAAACAGATACGTCGCCCCCCGCGCGGGGGCGTGGATTGAAACCCATCTCCATGAACAAGGCCCCGATCCGTGTTGGCGTCGCCCCCCGCGCGGGGGCGTGGATTGAAACCAACTATGCACATACTGACCGACCAATAGGGCAGGTCGCCCCCCGCGCGGGGGCGTGGATTGAAACGAGCTCAGAAAAGAACTCGTCCATGTTCATGCCATGTCGCCCCCCGCGCGGGGGCGTGGATTGAAACGCACTATAAACCCTGCAGCCAGCAATCTATGTCCGTCGCCCCCCGCGCGGGGGCGTGGATTGAAACATTTTTGCAGCAAAATATTTTTGCTGGACAGGCAAGTCGCCCCCCGCGCGGGGGCGTGGATTGAAACATTTAGCGAATACGGGAACGATCACGCCAACGCGTCGCCCCCCGCGCGGGGGCGTGGATTGAAACTCAAAAATAGGCTTCTTATCCGGGTCTGGGTAAGGTCGCCCCCCGCGCGGGGGCGTGGATTGAAACACCTTCCTTTCCGCCCGCCACCCGGCGCTTGCAGTGTCGCCCCCCGCGCGGGGGCGTGGATTGAAACGCCCTGCTCGATGAGATACAAGTATAGTGCCCAGTCGCCCCCCGCGCGGGGGCGTGGATTGAAACTGTCAGGATGAAAAAGAACAGGAGGAGGTGAAACCGTCGCCCCCCGCGCGGGGGCGTGGATTGAAACCAGATATGCAAACACTTGGCGTTTTACGCCCAATGTCGCCCCCCGCGCGGGGGCGTGGATTGAAACACGAATTATGTGGGCTGCATAAGCAAGCTATTGAAAGTCGCCCCCCGCGCGGGGGCGTGGATTGAAACTTACTCTCGATAATCACAGTATTTCCCTCCATTTCGTCGCCCCCCGCGCGGGGGCGTGGATTGAAACATTGATTTAACAGGTCAGCAATTTGGCCGGCTGACGTCGCCCCCCGCGCGGGGGCGTGGATTGAAACGTCATCAACCCAGATCCGGAACGGCCATGGGTGGGGTCGCCCCCCGCGCGGGGGCGTGGATTGAAACGACAGGGAATTCAAACCCGGCGAAACCGTTGACCGTCGCCCCCCGCGCGGGGGCGTGGATTGAAACCTTTTTCCCTTCCAGCATATACACAGCCAGTGGGTCGCCCCCCGCGCGGGGGCGTGGATTGAAACCCAGTCCCCATATCCATGAAGAGCCCGCCGATGCGTCGCCCCCCGCGCGGGGGCGTGGATTGAAACTCTGCCATATCAAAAACCAATTCAACAAAATAACGTCGCCCCCCGCGCGGGGGCGTGGATTGAAACCACTATAAACCCTGCAGCCAGCAATCTATGTCCGTCGCCCCCCGCGCGGGGGCGTGGATTGAAACGATAAAATTTCATCTTCACCGCCGATAATTTCCATCGCCCCCCGCGCGGGGGCGTGGATTGAAACCCATTCCGTCAGTCGACACATAATCTCCATAAATGTCGCCCCCCGCGCGGGGGCGTGGATTGAAACCAAATACGTTGCTCCGATTGCGGGCGCATTGGGCTGTCGCCCCCCGCGCGGGGGCGTGGATTGAAACCTGCTCCCGCCGCTGCAGCTCGGCTATGATTTGTGTCGCCCCCCGCGCGGGGGCGTGGATTGAAACAATCTCGCTTGGGCTTGGGTTCCGAAAAGCGATAGTCGCCCCCCGCGCGGGGGCGTGGATTGAAACTAATCTCAGCCCCCACTGCATCACAAACGCATTGTCGCCCCCCGCGCGGGGGCGTGGATTGAAACCAATACCCGCAGACAATCTGCTGCAAATGGCTAAAGTCGCCCCCCGCGCGGGGGCGTGGATTGAAACATTTAAACAAAGCTTTAATCGTGCGTCCGAGGTTGTCGCCCCCCGCGCGGGGGCGTGGATTGAAACATCTATTTTCATCTTTTACTTTCCCCCTCACCGTTGTCGCCCCCCGCGCGGGGGCGTGGATTGAAACCCCACTGGCTTTTAGTTGATTGATTGCATCCAATGTCGCCCCCCGCGCGGGGGCGTGGATTGAAACTTGATTTCCTTTACATCTTCGCGCATGTCCTCAAGTCGCCCCCCGCGCGGGGGCGTGGATTGAAACATGTTTGACTTAACCAATAAGCATAAGCCAAACACTTGTCGCCCCCCGCGCGGGGGCGTGGATTGAAACGCCTATTCCTCATGGCCATACTATTATCCACAATGTCGCCCCCCGCGCGGGGGCGTGGATTGAAACTCAACTTGTGACTTTGTTGGTCGTACAATACTAGGGTCGCCCCCCGCGCGGGGGCGTGGATTGAAACAACATAAATCATAATACACAAGAGAAATTTACCCGTCGCCCCCCGCGCGGGGGCGTGGATTGAAACACTGCCACCGCCATGCCGTCCATATAAGCTGTCGGTCGCCCCCCGCGCGGGGGCGTGGATTGAAACAACAGATTGGCAGTAGCATGAGAGCGATTGATGAAAGTCGCCCCCCGCGCGGGGGCGTGGATTGAAACTCCGCGATTGAAGCGCGAGTTGTTGCCTGGTTCGCGTCGCCCCCCGCGCGGGGGCGTGGATTGAAACACTAGAAATATTACTAAGCATTCTAGTTTGTATTGTCGCCCCCCGCGCGGGGGCGTGGATTGAAACCTATAAAAAAGATTTATCCCGGCGTTGTGCTGTCGTCGCCCCCCGCGCGGGGGCGTGGATTGAAACATCGTCGGCCCCCTTTCCTAATTGATATCGATCCGTCGCCCCCCGCGCGGGGGCGTGGATTGAAACCAGCTGTTCAACGAACATGTTTTTAAAGGCGAACGTCGCCCCCCGCGCGGGGGCGTGGATTGAAACTGCATTGAACGGATCAACGATGCCCGGAGCCGGTGGTCGCCCCCCGCGCGGGGGCGTGGATTGAAACTAATTAATTAAAAGGAGAGATGTCTTACATGGCTGTCGCCCCCCGCGCGGGGGCGTGGATTGAAACCTCAATGCCCCGCAGCCTGCGCGGAGAGGATACCGCGTCGCCCCCCGCGCGGGGGCGTGGATTGAAACCCCCACAGGTGGCTCGATCTAAAAGGTACTGGTAGTCGCCCCCCGCGCGGGGGCGTGGATTGAAACTCTGATGCCTTTGCACGTACCATATCAGTAAATGTGTCGCCCCCCGCGCGGGGGCGTGGATTGAAACTTTGATGTCACCGACGCCAATGGCGCTTATAATTTGTCGCCCCCCGCGCGGGGGCGTGGATTGAAACATAGCTATGAACTGACAAAAGCCGCTGCACATTCGTCGCCCCCCGCGCGGGGGCGTGGATTGAAACATTTCCTGCAATAGATTTGTGGCCGCATCCTCGGCGTCGCCCCCCGCGCGGGGGCGTGGATTGAAACCACACAAGCGCATCACCTCGTGGGTACGTAACTTGTCGCCCCCCGCGCGGGGGCGTGGATTGAAACGGTATCGGGGTTGATGTCGGCAAGGATAATATTACGTCGCCCCCCGCGCGGGGGCGTGGATTGAAACACTTCTGCGAGGAACCCCTGGACGTGTTCGGTTATGTCGCCCCCCGCGCGGGGGCGTGGATTGAAACTTTCCGCTTAAAGTTCTCCAAGACTGCGCCCTCAGGTCGCCCCCCGCGCGGGGGCGTGGATTGAAACTATTCCCCTTTTGGCCTTTACTATATGTATAAGTGCATGAGGAATTGAAACAGGTAATATATATTATATTACCGTATTAATACGGTTTGGCCTTACCGTGATTTTATTGTATCACACGTTCTGAGTGTCCATAAAATCGCGGTAAGGCCAAACCTTGATTATACCTATTGCCAGTATTATTGAAATGGCAACCATATTGCTCATCTAAGCGATGGAACAACAAGGCGACAATTTGTTCAAAAGTTTGCTAGTTTTGCAGTGCTTTCTTGAGTTCCAATATACTGTATCATGGATAATCTAGTTATTTCTACTACGTCATTCGCATTGAAGCCATTTTTCAAAGCAATTTTTGCAATCTCAACTTTACCTTTAAGTTTGCCTTCGATCCTGCCTCTAATAAGGCCTGCCTCTTCATCTCACCAGCGTCCGCTCAATATTGGTGATCATATTTTCCACATCCTGGGGTTTGGTTTCATCCAGTACACGTTCACTTTCAAGGATTTGTTGACCAGCGTTAGGTTGGATCAGCTGATAGTCACTTGAACTCCTTAATTAAGCGCTCAATATTTGTGGCCATGCGAATAACATCAAGTTAATCAAAAGGAAGCAGAGGAAAGGAAGCAGAGGAACCGTTCCCTTGCTTCCCCGTGCTTCCAAATTTAATTCATAACCTTAAACTTATCAGTAAATAATAGTTTTGGAGTATATTATAGGGAGGGAAAAGCATGTTTGGAAAAAGCATTTTCTTTTTTTATAAAGCTTTACTGTTTGGAATTGCAGCATACGCTATAATCCCCAGGCCTGAATTTAAAAAGTATTTAATTTATGGCTTTATTTTTGGGGCAATTGGAGACATTATAGTTTTATTAATAACTGGGCCAGTGCTCAATTTATATAAGTATTTTCATTTAGGCCCTTTTGGTATTTGGGGTATATTTACGTTTTGGACACCTATATCGTGGATGTTCGCGTTCATGTTGTTTTTTTACTTTCTGCCAGTCAGAATACCATTTTTATTGCCATATGTAGCTGGTTTTTCTATGTTTGGATACATGGTTGGATTGGTATTACAAGGATTAGGCATGTATGAGTATATAGGTAATTATATATATTTCGCTCCGGTAACCTTTTTAATTTGGTTTTCTATAGCAGCATTTTCATATATCAGGATTGGAAATATTAGACTAAATTCACATCTTAACGGTGAGTGATAATTCATTTTGCTATCTCTCTCCCACTGGCCCAAGCAACACATTGTCATCGTGCTTTCCCTAATATCTGGGTAATTTGGCCTGTTCGTGGTAATATTTGACTGTGCCGATTTTCTTCATGTGATCTTTATATATTTCCAGCAATCCCTTAAACGCAGTAGATTGTTACCATAATGATTTATTTGATCAAATATGCAATAATCTGGAAAAACGGCGGGTTGAACGTAATTACGTTGCCTGCCTGCGGATTGAAAAAGAAATGAAATCTATGAATAAAGCAACTAAATAACGATATAGATATGTCATCTGCATAGAATGAAAGATGGATAGTTTAATAAGTATTGGAAAAAAGTATTAATTTTATTATAATTAAGATTGAGTAATATTTCACATACCTTCATCTTTAACATCCTAAACTGGAGGCAGCGTACAGGATTGGCGGCAACTCCTTTTTGACGGGGTAAATACTGTGCAATTAACTAAAAGGTCAATAGTATATATCCGGCTTACTCTCGAAGGGTCTTTAAGTTATCGTTGCTTTTAATTTGCTGCGGGGATGGAATTTTAGGGGAATGATCATGAACAATTCTGCTGAACAAGCCTGGGGTGTAGTGGTTTCTGTCCGGGGTAGTGTGGTCGATGTCCGCTTCATTGGTTTGCCGGCCCTGCATAACCTGTTGATTACCGGCGTTGCGGGCAATGTTCTTATTGAGGTAACCGCCCACATCAATGAGGAGATTGCCCGGGGAATCGCCTTGACGACAACGCAGGGGCTCGCCCGGGGTGCCAGGGTAATTGATACGGGGCAGCCCTTGAAGGCGCCGGTGGGCAAACGGCTTCTGGGGCGGATGTTCAACGTTTTCGGCTCACCCATCGATGGTAAGCGGGAGCTATCTGGCGGGGAATGGCGCTCCATCCACCAGCCACCGGTACCCCTCAGCCGGCGGGTTACCAGGTCGGAGATTTTCGTCACCGGCATCAAGGCCATCGATGTGCTGGCCCCCTTGGAAAGAGGGGGGAAGGCCGGCCTTTTTGGCGGTGCGGGGGTGGGCAAGACCGTCCTTATCACCGAAATGATCCACAATACGGCCGGCGTCCATGAGGGGGTGAGCTTCTTTTGCGGTATCGGCGAGCGTTGCCGGGAAGCCGAGGAGCTTTACCGGGAGATGATGGCGGCAGGGGTGTTGGGCAACACCGTCATGGTCTTCGCTCAGATGAACGAACCGCCGGGAGCCAGGTTTCTGGCCGGCCACACGGCGCTGACGATGGCTGAATATTTTCGGGATGACGCCAAGCAAGATGTACTGCTGCTGATCGATAATATCTTTCGCTTTATCCAGGCCGGCGCGGAGGTATCAGGCCTGATGGGACAAATTCCCTCCCGGGTTGGTTATCAGCCCACCTTGGGTACCGAATTGGCCCAGCTGGAGGAGCGTATTTGCAATACAGCGACTGGTGCCATAACCTCGGTGCAGGCAGTTTACGTGCCGGCGGATGATTTTACGGACCCGTCCGCCATACATACTTTTGCTCATCTTTCGGCATTGCTTGTTCTCTCGCGGGAGAGGGCCAGTGAGGGGCTTTACCCGGCCATTGACCCGCTCCAGTCCGGTTCTAAAATGCTGGTCCCCCATATCGTCGGGGAGCGGCACTTCCGGATTGCCCAGCAGATCCGTAAAACCCTGGCCGGATATAAAGAGTTGAAGGACATTATCGCCATGCTTGGCCTGGAGGAGCTGTCCCGGGAAGACCGGCAAACTGTCTTCAGGGCTCGGCGGCTGGAACGCTTTTTAACTCAGCCTTTCTTTACCACGGAGCAATTCACTGGGCACGAGGGAAGGTTCGTCCGCCTGGAGGATGCGCTGGAGGGGTGTGAGCGTATTTTAAACGATGAATTTACCAGTTACCCGGAAAATTCCCTGTATATGATCGGGAATGTGAGCGAGGCGAGCAAGCTGTGAAGCTCAAGGTGCTGTTACCAACAGAAGTCTTCCTGGAAGAAGAAGTGACCAAGGTATCCGCAGAAGCGGAAAATGGCTCTTTTTGCCTATTACCCCGCCATATCGACTTTGTCACGGCGATCGTGCCCGGACTGGTTTCCTTTATTACCCGGGGCGGTGAGGAGGTGTTCCTCGCCGTTGACTCGGGGATCCTGGTCAAGTGCGGCCCGGAAGTCCTGGTGTCCACCCGGCGGGCAGTGCGGGGGCCGGTACTGGGTGAACTGAAAGATACTATCCTGCGGGAATTCCGCACCATCGACGAGCGTGAGGAGCAGGCCCGTTCCGTGATGGCTAAACTCGAAGCCAGCTTCGTACGGCGCTTCATTAAACTGGAGGAGGATACCCGTGGCTGAGTATCATGATAAGGATGCCGGTAAGGCTGCAGACGATCTGGTTCGCCAAATCCAGAAAAAGGAAATGCGCAAAATGAAAGCAAGGCAGGAGCAAGCCCGGAGCATCTGGTTCGGGCTGGGTATGTTCGGCATGGTCGGGTGGTCAGTGACGATCCCCGCTTTGCTCGGCGTTGCCCTGGGTGTCTGGATTGACGCCAGATGGCCTGGTCCATTTTCGTGGACCTTGATGCTGCTGGTCGGCGGCCTTTTGGCGGGCTGCATTAATGCCTGGTACTGGGTGGAGCGGGAAAGAAAGCGCAGGTAATTCCACTGGTTACCGGCTGAAGCGGGAAAGAAAGCAGAGGTAGCTTTACAAACTACCTCTCAAGCGGTGGGTATAGTCTCAAACTGAGCACAAAAGACTACCGTTCTAAGTTCCCGGCCGGTGTCAGGCCCTGCGTGATAGTTCGGTCTGAGTACAAAAGATTATTGTTTAAACAAGTATCATGCCGGCTGATCAAGCCAGGCACAGGACAGGAGTGGCGTGCAGTGGCTGTCGCGCTTTCTTGGCTAATTATATTTGCGGTGGGGCTGGGGTTGGGCTTATTTTACTTTGGCGGACTCTGGCTGACGGTGCGCCGCCTGCCGGTGGCAAGGCGGCCGGGGCTCCTTGCTGCGGGCAGCTTTGTCGTCCGCACGGGGGGCTGCCTTTGGGGATTTTACCTGGTAATGGCAGGCCAGTGGGAGTGTATTCTGGCCTGCCTGGCCGGTTTTGTGACGGCACGTTTAATCTTGGTGCGGCAGCTCCGGCCGGCCTGCCATACAGCGGCAATAGGTTCAGGGGGGAGAGGTGATAGAGATGCGCCTGAGTCCTGACGAGATTATATTCTGGCACTGGGGTCCGGTTACCTTAAACGCCACTATTTTTTTTACCTGGCTGGTGATGGGGGTGCTTGTTTTGGGGTCGTGGCTGGCGACCCGGCGGATGACCGGTGACTTTCATCCAACACGCTGGCAGAATTTGCTGGAGGCTCTGGTCACCTTGATGCGGGATCAGATCCGCGACATCAGCCGCCAGGAGCCGGGCCGGTATTTGCCCTTCGTGGGGTCGCTCTTCTTATTTATCGCTGCTTCCAACCTGTTAATCATCATCCCTGGCTACGAGCCGCCGACGGGCTCTTTGTCAACGACGGTGGCGCTGGCTGCCTGCGTTTTGTTGAGCGTTCCCTTTTATGGAGTCGCCCGCAACGGGCTGCGGGGGTATGTCAAGCATTATATCGAGCCTTCCTTCATCATGCTTCCCTTTCACATTATCGGGGAGTTCACCAGAACCGTCTCTCTGGCCGTCCGCCTTTACGGCAACATTATGAGCGGCAGCGTCATCATCGCCATCCTGCTGAGTATTGCCCCCCTTTTCTTTCCCATCATCATGCAGGTGCTGGGGCTTTTGGTGGGGTTGATTCAGGCCTATATTTTCGCCGTCCTGGCGATGGTGTACATCGCCTCAGCGGCTACTGCCCATGCTGAAAAAGAACAGGCCGGGCAACAGCCCGGGAAAGGAGAAAGTTGATATGGATACACTCGGAATAATTGGGGCTGTTGCCATGATTATGTCAGGCTTGACCATTTCCATCGGCTCCATTGCCCCTGCTCTGGCTGAGGGGCGGGCTGTGGCGCAGGCCCTGTCCGCTATCGCCCAGCAGCCCGACGAAGCCAACACCATCAGCCGGACCCTTTTTGTCGGCCTGGCCATGATTGAGTCCGTGGCCATTTACTGCTTCGTCGTATCGCTGATTTTGATCTTTGCCAACCCCTTCTGGAATATAGCGGTGTCTAAAATGGGAGGTTAGACATAACATGCATGTTGATTGGTTTACGGTACTGGCCCAGGTGATCAATTTTTTAATCTTTGTAGCACTGCTTAAACGCTTTCTTTATGGCCCCATACTGCGCAACATGGACCAGCGGGAGGCGGGGATTGCAGCCCGGCTGGAAAAAGCCGCGCAGAAGGAAAAAGATGCCGGGGCCGAGGCGGAGGCCTTCCGCCAAAAGCTGCGTGAGCTGGAAGAACAGAGCGCGGCTATGCTCGCCAGCGTCAGGGAGGAAGCGGAAGCCCTGCGCAAAGACTTGTCGAATAGGGCGAGGAATGAGGTCAATGCCGCACAGGCCAGGTGGTACGAGGCCTTTCAGGAGCAAAAGAACACTCTGCTCCTGGATCTGCGCCGCAGTGCCGGGAAGCAGGTGTACGCGGTGGCCAAACAAGCATTGCGTGACTTGGCCGGCGTAAAGCTAAACCAGCAAATGATTGAAGCATTCATGCAGCAATTCCGGGCCATCGACCCTGGTGAGCGGAGCCTTTTGGCGCAGGCCATTGGCCAGTCGGGGGGAGTTGTGGTGCTGCGCAGCGCTTTTGAAATCGATCCGGAAATGCGTGCAAAAGTGGACAGCACGATCCGGGAGGTCATTGCGGGTGACATTGAGTTGCGATTTGAAACTGTGCCGGGCCTGATTGCCGGGCTTGAAATGACCGCCCACGGCAGACAGGTGGCCTGGCATTTGGACAATTACCTGGACCGGCTGAAGGAGTCGTTTGCCCGGGTCTTGGATGAAGAAATATTGCCTGAAAAAGAGGAAAAGGAAGCTAGCTGAGGTGACCTATGGAACTGACCACCGTATTAAACGAGCTTGACCGCTCCTTTGAAACGGCGCTGAACCGCTGCCGTGCAGAGCTGCGGGGCCGGGAAGTGGGAACGGTGACCTATGTCAGCGGGGGCATTGCCCGGGTGGAGGGCTTGCCCAACGTTCAATTGGACGAATTGCTCCACTTTCCCGGGGAACTCTGGGGAATGGCTTACAATTTGGACCCTGGCGAGGTTGGCGTGGTAATGCTCGGGGACAGCGGGAAGCTCAAGGCTGGCGATACAGTGTTAAGGACCGGCCGGGTGTTGGACGTCCCGGTTGGCGAGGCCTTGCTGGGCCGCGTCGTCGACGCTATCGGCCGTCCCCTGGACAGCCGGGGTCCGGTGCGCGCCCGCGGGCGGCGTCCGGCGGAGCGGGAGGCACCGGCCATCCTGGACCGCGCCCCGGTGACTGTGCCCCTGCAAACCGGGCTGAAAGTTGTAGATGCTATGGTCCCCGTGGGGCGCGGGCAGCGGGAGCTCATCGCCGGCGACCGCCAGACCGGCAAAACTGCCATTGCCCTGGATACGATCATCAACCAGAAGGGGAAGGAGGTATTGTGCGTTTATTGTGCAGTGGGCCAGAGGGGGGCGGCGGTGGCCAAACTGGTGTCTGATCTGCAGCACCATGGCGCTATGGATTACACCACCGTGGTGGTGGCGGAAGGGTCGGACCCGCCGGGGCTGCAGTTCATTACCCCCTATGCGGCGACCACGATGGCGGAGTACTTCATGGAGCAGGGCTGCGACGTGCTTATTGTCTATGACGACCTTACCCGGCACGCCCAGGCCTACCGTGAGCTTTCCCTTCTTCTGCGCCGTCCGCCGGGGCGGGAGGCTTTTCCGGGCGACATCTTCTACATTCACTCCCGCCTCCTGGAGCGTTCCACCCATTTGCGGGAGCAGCGCGGAGGGGGTTCTCTCACCGCCCTGCCCATTATCGAGACCGAAGCGCAAAACCTGGCCGCTTATATCCCGACCAATTTGATTTCCATTACCGATGGGCAGATATACCTTTCCCCTGACTTGTTCCAAAAAGGGGTGCTGCCGGCGGTGGACGTGGGTAAATCCGTATCCCGGGTGGGTGGAAAAACCCAATTGCCCGCTTACCGGGCAGTAGCCGGGGACCTGCGGCTGTCTTACGCCCAGTTCGAAGAACTGGAGGTATTCTCCAGGTTTAGTATGCGCCTGGACGAAAGCACCCGCAAAACCCTCGAGCGGGGCTGGCGCGTGCGGGAGATATTGAAGCAGCCCCAGTACGCACCCATACCGGTTCCAGAGCAAATTGCAGTTCTGCTGGCCGTGACCGGGGGGAGCTTTGACGAACTACCCCTGGACCGGATCGGAGAGGCAGCCCTGGCCTTAACCAGGGCTGTCGCGGAAGAAATGCCCGCCTTAAGCCGGCACATTGAGAGCGGGGAAAAAATACGTAATGAAGACCGGCAAGCTCTGCTTGAAAAAGCTTTACGGGTCGTGCACATGATCGTGGAGGAATAAGATGCAAACTCTTGAGCATATCCGGGGAGCCATCGCCGGCATGGAAGATCTGCAGGCGGTGGTCAGGACGATGAAAACTCTGGCTGCGGTAAGCATTCGCCAGTATGAAAGGGCGGCCGGGGCGCTGAATGACTATTTCCGGACTATTGAGCTGGGTCTGTATGTGGTCTTGAAAGAAGGTCTGTATGAGGCAGCGGCACAGGCGGGGCAACCAAAAGAGGGCCTTGTCGCCGTCGTAATGGGTTCCGACCAGGGCTTGTGCGGCCGTTTTAACGACCAGATCGCGGCATATGCCCTGGAGACGATGGCGCAGCTGGAGCCCAGGCGGGAGCGCAGGGCGGTGATTTGCGTGGGTGCGCGGGCGCACGTCCATCTGGAAGAAGCAGGCCAGCCGGTCACGGCACTGTTTAGCGTCCCGGAATCCCTCCAGGGGGTTACCGCTGCAGTCCAGGACCTGCTGGCCAAACTGGAAGAGCTGCACGGGCAGGGGCGCGTGGAGCGGGTCACCCTTTTTTTCAATGTACCGCAGTCCGGCGCTTCCTACCGCCCGCTGGCCCGCCACCTGCTTCCTCTGGACCAGGCCTGGCTCCACGCGCTGACTCGTAGAAATTGGCCCAACCGGGTGCTGCCGGTTTTTACAATGGACCAGGAGCGGTTATTCGCGTCTTTAGTTCGCGAGTATCTGTTTATGTCTATATACCGGGCCCTCGTTGAGTCCCTGGCCGGCGAAAACGCCAGCCGTCTCGCGTCAATGCAGGTGGCCGAGCGCAATATCGGCGAGCGTCTGGATGAGCTGCACGCGGTTTACCGCCACCGGCGCCAAAGCGCCATCACCGAGGAACTGCTCGACATTGTCGCCGGCAGGGAGGCGTCCACACAAGGTACCCCAAAGTATTCCAGCGCTGGAAAACGTTCTGCCTTCGATTCTGCCTTCCTTTAAAGTCTTACCTCTTCATCTCATCCAGCGCTCGCTCGATGTTATTGATCATTTGAGACTGGATCGGCTGATAGTCTTTTATTCCCCAGTTAAGCGAACCATATTTGTGGACAACAATGACGCTGATTGCTGGGGCAACAGCCCGTCTTGCGCCGAATGCCTTTGGTCCAGGCAGATAGTTGCCTGCCCGTAGAAGTTACTTAAAGCTAACAAATATTTAACAACCATGCTGTTGACATGAAACCTACAGGTAATTATTATATAAGCAAATTATTATGTATCGTTGTTTGCTGTAATATATAAATGTACTTTTATATAAGCTTTATTGAAAGGGGGTGCAAAGACTGGCTAATTGCTGTGATCCCCGGGCGCCGAAGATATATAAGATAAAATTAGATACCGGCACAATGGGCATATTAGGGTTAGATTTAATTATGGCCGAGGTGCGCTCAATGGAACCGCTTCCCGAGGAAGATGCTAAAAAAGAACTGCTGCAAAGGGTTGCTTCCGCCAATTATATTCCCGGTTCTGCCAGGGAAAGGTATGCCGAGGCTTTATACAGGGAGTACGTAAGCAAGTTAAATGAAAACGGCTGGATTAAAGATTGCTAATTTTATTTTTGGCTAAAATATAAAATAACTTTTATATTTTAATTACATGGGGAGGCTAAAATGATATGCCCGATTCAGTAACTGGCAAATTAAATTTTCTAGACCGGTATTTAACCCTATGGATTTTCCTGGCGATGGCAGTGGGAGTGGCGGGCGGCTACATATACCCGCAAATAGCCGATTTCTGGGGAAGGTTCCAGGTGGGCACCACTAACATCCCCATTGCCATCGGCCTGATTATAATGATGTACCCGCCCCTGGCAAGGGTAAAGTATGAGGAAATCGGCAGAGTGTTTACCAACGTCAGGGTCATGGGACTCAGCCTGGTGCAGAACTGGATTATCGGCCCACTGTTGATGTTTTTTCTGGCCATATTTTTTTTGAGGGATTACCCGGAATATATGGTAGGTCTTATCCTCATCGGTCTGGCTCGCTGCATTGCGATGGTGATTGTGTGGAACGGACTGGCCAAAGGCGATTCCGAGTACGCCGCCGCTCTGGTGGCGTTAAACTCCATCTTCCAGGTGCTGTTCTTTACAGTCTACGCTTACCTGTTCATTACTTTGATGCCACGGTGGTTTGGACTGGAGTCCCTGGAAGTACACATTTCCATGGCGGAAGTGGCCAAGAGCGTATTTATTTACCTTGGCATACCCTTTTTAGCAGGCATTATTACCCGGTTTACCTTAATGCCGGTGAAGAGCAAGGAATGGTATGACAAACAGTTTATGCCTAAAATCGGACCTTTAACTTTAATCGCTTTGTTATTTACTATCCTGGTTATGTTCTCCTTGAAGGGTAATTATATCGTGGCCCTGCCGATGGATGTGGTTAGGATTGCCATACCGCTGGTCATATACTTCTTAATTATGTTTCTATTTTCGTTCTTTATGAGTAAAAAGATGGGGGTCAATTATGAACAGGCCACAACCCTTTCCTTTACTGCTGCCAGCAATAACTTCGAACTGGCCATCGCAGTGGCCGTGGCGGTGTTCGGCATCAATTCCGGCCAGGCTTTTGCCGCGGTAATCGGTCCGCTGATCGAAGTGCCCGTGATGATTTGGCTGGTCAACGTGGCCCTTTCTTTTAAACGGAAATATTTCCAACCCGGGGTGCTGCCGACCAGATAGGAAACATGTTAGCCGGGATGCGACGTTGCTCCCGGCTGTATATTTGGAGGAAAATAATGAAGGAAGTGCTGGATTTTTTAAAACTTTTAGCTGATGAAACACGGCTAAAAATTATCATGATGTTATCGCAACGGGATATGTGTGTCTGCGAAATCATGGATGAGCTCGCCATGTCTCAACCGGCCGTTTCCCACCACCTCAGGATTTTAAAGAAAAGCGGCATAGTACGTGATGACAAAGATGGCCGCTGGGTATTTTATTCTCTAAATCAAAAAGCCTTTGCCCGGGGATTTGTGTCCATCTATAATGACTTATTTGATCAAATACGTAACAACCTGGAAAACCGGCAGCTACACCGTGATTACGATGCCTGTTTACGCATTGAAAATGAAATGTACTCCTGCCTTAGGGCAAATAAAAAATAAATTGAGCTGGCCATGTGGCTGGCGGTAGGAGGATTAGCTATGCGGATAGCAGTATTTTCGGATATCCACGGCAACAAACATGCCATGGATGCGGTTTTGGCCGACATACCGGGTCGCGAACCGGACCTGGTGGTCTGTCTGGGCGACCTGGTGGGGTACGGGGCTTATCCCGATGCGGTGGTGCAGGCCATACGGGATAACGCCATAATAACCGTAATGGGCAATTATGACGATGCCATTGCTAACCGTCGTATGGTTTGCGGGTGCGATTATAAAGATGAAAAGGCCATGGAAGCAGGTGTTAAATCGATTTCCTGGACCATGGAAAACACCAGTGAAGCAAGTAAGGAATTCATGCTGAACCTGCCGGACAGGATCAGCAAAGAAATCGAGGGGCGCAGCGTATTGTTTGTACACGGCAGCCCGCGGCAATTAAACGAATACCTGTACGAGGACATTCCCGCCGGCGATCTGCTGCCCATGCTTCAGGAAGCGGACGCCGACGTGCTGGTGTGCGGCCATACCCACTTGCCGTACCACCGGATTGTTGAAGGCCGGCACATTATTAACGCCGGCAGCGCTGGCAAGCCAAAACACGGAGATCCCCGGGCGGTGTATGTCCTTATTAACATCGGCCAAGATATCCAAGTGGATTTTGTTAAAGTCCCCTACGACTATGAGTCTGCCGCCAGGGCCGTGGAAAAGGCCGGCCTGCCTGGTGAATTTGCTGCCATTATCAGAACGGGAAAGGGCTAGCTGTTGCGGGATTATAAAACCCTTGTGGTATGACTGGGCGCATTTCGCCGGGAGCCCTTTGGCACCAAAATTTGCGTCTTTTTTTATTATACTGCATCTTTATATATGAAAGCCCTGTAGGTTTAAAAACTGCTTTTATCTATAAAAAATCTGTAGGCCATAAAAAATTGGAAGGTGATTTAATGAAAGACAAAGAAGATATCAGGGAATTTATACGTAAAAATTATGCAGAGGTTGCGATGAAAGGCTCCGGGGAAGGATGCTGCGGTGGGGGCTGCAGCTGTAGCAGTGTTCCGCTGGATGTCACTGCAACGTCCTTTAAAATAGGATATTCCAAGGATGATCTTTTAAATGTGCCATCTGAAGCCAACATGGGTTTGGGATGCGGCAATCCCATCGCCATAGCGGCTCTTAAAGAAGGGGAAACAGTCCTTGACCTTGGCTGCGGAGGAGGTTTTGATTGTTTCCTGGCCAGAAGGCAGGTGGGCGACAGCGGGTATGTCATAGGGGTTGATATGACACCCGATATGATTAAGCTAGCCAGAAAAAACGCCGAGCAAAGTGGATATGCCAATGTGGAATTCAGATTGGGGGAAATTGAGCATTTGCCTGCAGCCGATGCATCGGTGGATGTTATCATCTCAAATTGTGTAATCAACCTTTCCCTGGATAAAGAGCAGGTATTTAAAGAAGCTTTCAGGGTACTCAAGTCTGGTGGGCGTCTGTCAACATCTGACGTTGTTGCTACAGCGCCAATACCCCAAAATATTAAACAGGACCTGGCATTGATTGCCGGCTGTATTGGTGGCGCTGAATATATTGAAGACATCAAAACCATGCTGCAAAGCGCGGGCTTCAAGGATATTAAGATGACGCCTAAGTATAATAGTAAAGAGATTGTAAAGTCATGGGCACCAGACAAGCATATTGAAGACTTTGTTGCTTCTTATATAATTGAGGCGGTAAAGGAATAAAGAATGATAGCCTGAGGAATTAAAAATTCCGGCGGCGGCTTGGCTGGATCTATGCTGGGCATATGCTGGTCTCCTGAAAATAGCGTTAGGTAATTTTATCATCTGATGGTGCTGCTACAGGGCATGGTGGTCTATCCTGAATTAATCCTCATAGTCCTAAGAGGTTGTGGGGCAATAAATCTAAGGTAAGGTGGGGGGCTGGTGAAAAGTGCCAATAGTTACTGTTGGGTAATCCTCGGTCTTTTAACACTTTCCCAGTTGGCTATGTCCCTGGGCGCTTATGCCTGGGGCCCCCTGGCTCCGTTTTTGAGGGCGGAGTTTGATATAACCAGAGCCCAATTGGGCCTCATACAACCCAATTTGCATCAAGATTGACAGACAAAAACAATCAACATGAGATGTGAGTGTTTAATTGACAGTTTTTTATTTCGTCAATTATTATTTTTTTTCGTAAATGATTATTTATTGAGGGGTAGATCATGAATTATATATTAAATTACTTACTCGCCATATTGTTATCCATATTAGTAGTAAAAATTTTTATATCTATTGCTGCTAAATATGTAAAAATCGTGGAGCTTTTTCAATTTTTGTGGAAAAGAATAAACAAAGCAGATAGATAACATCTAGGTTTTTTAACCTATTAAAATTTTCTCCTCGGTATAGCGGATTTTAGGTTTAATACCTTTTTGAGCTAAGGCGAAGGCCATTGTTAGTGGTCCTAAGCGTCCTATGAACATCGTTATAATGATTATTAATTTACCCAAAGGTGATAAATCACCCGTTAAACCCATGGAAAGACCTACCGTACCAAAGGCGGAAGTGGCCTCGAATAGGATTTCCAGGAAGTCTCTCTGTGTGCTATGCTCTGTTATGGTCAGTAAAAAGGATGCCGTGATAATAACTCCCATAGATGCTATTATGACTGCCAGTGACCTTAGTATTATTTCAACAGTAACTGTTCTGTGAAAGACAGATATTTCGTTTCTGCCTCGAGTAATTGCAAAAAGGGATAAAATTAGAATTGCAAACGTATTTGTTTTAATACCCCCACCAGTGGAACCCGAAGATGCACCAATAAACATTAAAAAGATTATGAAAAGCTGAGATGCAGCTATCATTTGTCCAATTTCAATGGTATTAAAGCCTGCTGTTCTTGGCACAACTCCCTGAAAATAAGCAGCCCATAATCTTTGACTAAAGTTCAATTCTCCAAAGGTTTGAGAGTTAAAAGACTCCAGTATAAACACGACAACGAAACCTGCCACACTGAGTAGTCCGGAAGTTACCAGAACAATTTTAGAATTTAGTGATAGCTTTTGCCATTGACGTTTTACATAAAGATCCATGATTACGATAAAACCTATCCCACCTGTAATAAACAGAGCCGATATTACCAGGTTTACAACAGGGTCTCCTACGTAACGGGTCAAACTATCTGGCCACAGGGAAAAGCCTGCGTTATTAAAGGCGGAAACCGAATGAAACAATGCGTAATAAACGGCTTTGAATAACCCCATTTCACCATACCAGCGAACGGTAAGAATTATAGTTGCAACCGTTTCAAAAACCAGGGTAATGATCAGGATATTTAAACTCAGCTTTACCAGCCCGGCGGTTGAGATTGCATGAGTTGATTCTTGTATTAGCAGCCTTTGTTTTAAACCGATTTTTTTCCCCAACAAAACCGCGGTGGTCACACCAAAGATCATAAATCCTAATCCGCCAAGCTGTATTAAAATCATAATTATTATTTCACCAAATGAAGAATACTTGGTTCCCGTATCAAAAACAACAAGTCCTGTTACGCATACAGCGGAGGTTGCTGTAAATAATGAATCTAACAAACCCAGGCTGTTTCCGGAAGACGATGACACGGGGAGAGCCAAAAGAACCGTGCCAATTAATATAATTACAGCAAAACCCAGAATAATGAAGAGAGGAGGGTTAATCCTCTTTTTTATAACCAATGTTTATTCCTCCAATAAAACTATCGATTCCGATATATAATTTCGACAAGGCTGGTGTACAGTGTAAGGAAGCACAGGGTAGGAAGCAAGAGAACCGTCCCCATGCTTCCTGCATGCTTCCCGGAAACTATATATCTATAGTTTCAAATTTGCCCAATTTATCATTCCTACCTATAACGACCAAAATATCGCCCTCCAGCATGATATTACTGGCATTGGGAGAAATAATGACATCGGAACCTCTACGAATGGCTAATATGCTTATGCCATATTTTTGACGGGCACCTGATTTCTCAAGAGTTTTATTAATAAAACCCGGCGGCACTGCCATTTCCACCAGACTATATTCGGGTGATAGGACAATTTGATCCAAAATGTTTTTGGACACCAGGGCTTTGGCTATCCTTTCGCCCATATCCCGTTCCGGGAAAACCACCTTATCCGCTCCAACCCGTTCCAAAACCTTACCATGTATCTCAGTCTGGGCTTTAGCAACTACTTTTTTTACCCCCATTTCTTTTAACATAACCGTTACCAGTATACTTGCCTGTATTTCCCTTCCGATGGCAACAACTACTACATCAAAATTCCTGATGCCAAGTGATTTTAGGGTCTGCTCATCTAAGGTATCGGCTTTTACAGTATATGTTAGGTCTTCAGCCATACTATTGACCATTTCTTCATCAATATCAATACCCAGTACGTCATAACCCATTTTGGATAGAGTTTTAGCCACACTCGACCCGAATCTTCCAAGCCCTATAACTGCAAATTGTTTCATTAGAGATGCCCCCCTAAACTTAATTAGAGACAATAAAAAAGCTAACGGCATATGTGCCGTTAGCTTTTGCGGATGATCCCGTGGGATAAATCCTGTAAATATAACCCAACAGCACTTCAACGCTTACGAGGTTAGCTGACGGATGCGGGTCGAAGTGTAACCCTACCACATATTTGTGGATTAACCCCAAAAAATTGGTTTCCCCGTTTGATCAGGAATTCAGCGTTTGGTTATTAAATTTTTACAAATCAAATATTACTCCCATTTGGGTAAATATACAACTATTTTTAACGCTGATGCCGGGTGTTGAAAGTTGAAAATTTAACGTTGGTGCCTGGCCTGTGGGGCCAGTTTTCCAAATATAAAGGAAAATATGCATCTTTATAGAATTATCTGATAATTAACTTAACCAAGGAGGGTTTAAAATATGGCTCAATTGGAGTTGGAAGTGCAATCGGTTAAAGGGTATTGCTCGGCTGGATGCCAGGTAGGCCAAAAGTTTATCTTTAATGACCCTGTAATTACCCCGCAGGATAATGCTCCCCTTTGCCTTTATGCCTTATCAGCGATGTTCCCGTACCTTACGGCTGCTTGTAGAGAAACACCCGCTGATGATTGGATTAATCAAGTAAAAGTACTTCAGTGTCCTGATAATGAAAATACAGTTGTTTTTTCAATAAAAAGAGTCCCCTGATTAAAAAAAACGTTATACGTTGGCATATCAGTCAAAAAGTATAAGGGATTCCCCGGGTTGGGAATCCCTTTTTGCCGTCACAAATGCTTGTGTATACATGGTCAAAAATTTAACGCCGGAAAAGGCGGCGTAATGTATCGGTGAATAGCAAGGCAGCTTTTAATGGATAGAAACCTTGCAATAAGTAGCCTCCGGTATTGTTTCTGAGGAGGTTCATGCCAAGTCTTTAAAGGAGACTCTGAATGGACTGAAGTCAGTATCATCGTCGTAATAATCTACGGAATCTACTTTTTTAACAAACCCGACTACGGCATAGGTAAGGGGAGTGGCCAAAATTTCAAAAGCTGTCTTAAATACGTAATTTGATATAATCATATACATTAAAAGGTTGGCCGGTATAATTCCTGAAAAAGCTATGATCACAAATAAGACTGTGTCTACCCCCTGGCCCACCATTGTGGAGCCAATAGTTCTGGTCCAGAGAAACCGCCCTTTGGTGGCGATTTTCATTTTAGCCAGTATAAAGGCATTAATAAATTCACCGCACAGGTAGGCAATCAAACTCGCAACTACTATCCTTGGTGTTTGACCTAAAATTGCCATATAGGCATCTTGTTGATACCAATCGCTGGCGGCAGGCAGTATGCCAACCAGCCAGTAAATCAATGACATAATCATGCAGGCTAAAAACCCGGTCCAGACAACAATTCTGCTACGCTTATATCCATATACCTCAGTCAATATGTCTCCAAATATATAAGCTATTGGAAAAAGAATTGTAGCGCCGTCAAAATAAAAAGGTCCAACATGGGTTATTTTAACCGCCACAGTGTTTGAAACCAGCAAGATAGTGACAAACATAGCCATTAAAATGGGAAATAAGCGCAAAAAAACCGCCTCCTTGTTTTGTTAATCCGGGTGTCTGCGACCGGAAACCTTTTATTTAAAACTGCCTGTATATTACCACAGTATAAGCCACTCGTAAAGATAGACATGGTAAGACATGGGGACGTTTCATGTGTCTTGTGTGGGGGGCCAGACGAGGAGCAAAGATATCATGGAAAGTTTAATATAAGAAAAACAAACGTTCCCACGTCCTTTCACATCCTTCTAAGACAAGCGAAACGTCCCTTTGTCTCAATAAGACAGACGAAACGTCCCTCTGTCTCCCCCCCCCCATCTTTAGCAAAGAGTCTCCTCCTCTGTAACGTTTTTAATTGCAGCGTAAGTAATGTCTAAAACCTGTGTAAGTTCTGTCAAGCTCATGGAAAGAATGGGCATGAGTACCATAACATTGTCCAGCGGTCTGATAATTAAACCGTTTTTTCTAGCTTCCAGGACAATGCGGTGGGGGATATTGTATTTTACCGGAAATGGTTCTTTGGTGGCAGTGTTTTCCACGATTTCAATGCCTGCCATTAACCCCTTTTGACGTACATCACCAACGTGTTGTAGCTCTTTAAATCTTTTTAGACCTTCCGTGAATAAAGTAACTTTTCCCTGTAAAGTTTCAATTAATTTGTCCTTTTCGAATAGTTCCAGGTTGGCCAGGGCGGCGGCACAGGCCACTGGATTTCCGGTGTAGGTATGCCCGTGATAAAAGGTTTTACATTCGTATACTTCCCCCAGAAAAGCATTATATATTTCGTTGGTGGTCATAGTAGCTGCTAGGGGCAGGTAGCCGCCGGTAATTCCTTTGGCCAGACATATTATATCCGGGCTTACATTTTCGTGAGCACAGGCAAACATTTTCCCGGTACGCCCAAACCCTACAGCCACTTCATCGGCAATAAGCAAAACATTATATCGGTTGCAAAGTTCCCTTACTTTAGCTAAATAGCCATCCGGCGCAACAAGCATACCAGCCGCTCCTTGCACCACGGGTTCTATCACCACCCCGGCTATTTCATGGTGATGGCGGTCTAAAAGGGACTCCATCTCATTAACGCATTCCATTGAGCAATTTTCTTTACTTAAATTCAGGGGGCAGCGATAACAGTAGGGAGACGGTGCGCTTATAGTTTCAAATAACAACGACGCAAATATTTTATGGAATAGGTCAATGCCGCCAACGCTTACCGAACCGATAGTATCCCCGTGGTAAGCGTTTACTAAAGACACGAATTTACGCTTGTCCTTATCTTTTTCTTCTCCTTGTTGCTGCCAGTACTGGTAAGCTATCTTAAGCCCAATCTCCACTGCGGTGGATCCACTTTCGGAATAAAAAACCTTATTAAGTCCCTCTGGTGTTATTTCTACCAATTTACGAGCCAATAAAGTTGATGTTATATTGGCTTGGCCTAGCATTGTGCTGTGGGCCAGTTTGTCCAATTGTTCAATAATGGCCTGGTTAATTTCCCTTTTTCGGTGCCCGTGTACAGTAACCCACAGCGAGGAGATGCCATCCAGGTATTTGTTGCCCTCTACATCATAAAGATAGCTGCCTTCACCTTTTTCAATTATTAGCGGCCTTTCCTTTTGCCATTGGCGCATTTGGGTAAAAGGGTGCCAAACATATTGCTTATCCCATCGTTCTAATTGTTCTGGTTTATAATTCTTCACTGTAATCCTCCTAATTTAACTTTTAGTTAGTAAGCAGGCTAATAAACTTTTTCCAATTGATTCCTTCCCCAACCAGTTTAGTGACCTGGCCCGGGTTATATGTATCCACATCCAAATCGTTGTCATGAGGTATTATGCCGACTATAGGGACTTGGGCTAACTCTTCAATTAGATCAGGGTTTGTCTTTTCTACCGTGCCGGCCTCACTTTGCTTGAAATCGTTGATAATAATTCCAGCGACTCGAAGGCCACTTGATTTTGCGTATTCGACAGTTAGTAATGTATGATTAACCGTTCCCAGGCCAGGCCTAGCCACGATTAACACTGGTAAATCAAGCAATTTAGCCAAATCGGCCATTAGAAAACGGCCTGTAATAGGCACCATGATGCCGCCGGCACCTTCCACCAACATAAATTCATGTCTATTGCACAACTCCCGGTAAGCACGGCTGATTTTTTCCAATTCAATATTAATACCCGAAATTTCAGCCGCTAGGCGCGGTGCCATAGGTGGTTCCAGACAGTATGGGCTGACCAATTCCATAGGATCGGTAATTCCTGCTACCTGCATGGAATATAAGGCGTCAATGGAAATCCAGCCTTGTTCGGCTTTTTGACTGCCTGTTTGAAGTGGCTTCATAACTCCTACGTTAAGTCCTCTTTGTCTAAGATTTGCCGCCAGTCCGGCGGTAATGGCGGTTTTACCCACACCGGTGTCGGTTCCGGTGATAAAAAAACCATGCATGGTTTTCGCTCCTATCCATAAAGTAGTCTTAATGAAAAATGGCATCAGGCTGATGTTCATCTAGGTTGTGGAACGCCGCATGAGAAGATTTTGGTTGATAATTAGCTCTATAGCTGGTTCCCCAAAAACAATCCAAGAAATATTAGATAACGCCCAGTGTTTGGCCGGCCTGCGCAAAGGCGTGCAAGGCCGTGTCCAATTCTTCCCGGGTGTGCGTGGCCATCACTGTAACCCTTACTCTACTCGTACCTGGCGGCACTGTGGGCGGCCTAATTCCCGGGGTAAATACGCCCAGGGAAAAAAGTAATTGGGCCATTTGTATCGTCTTATTTGCATCACCTATTAATACAGGTATTATGGGTGATTCTTCGGATAGAATTGTAAAGCCCATTTGCGTTAATCCGGTTCTGAGGTAGAAAGCGTTATTATGTAGATTTTCCCGAATCCGGGGGTATTTTTGTAAAACCCTAAAAGCCTCTAATCCAGTGGCGATTACAGAAGGGGGAAGAGCAGTGGAGAAAATAAAGCTACGTGCTTTATTTCTAAGGTAATTAATTAAATCATGGGAGCCGGCGACATAGCCGCCTGTGCTCCCTATTGCCTTGCTTAAGGTACCCATTTGGATAGTAATTTTTCCTTCCAAACCGAAATGTTCCGCCGATCCGGCACCCCGGCGCCCCAATACTCCGGTCGCATGGGCATCGTCTACCATTAATACAGCGTTATATTTTTCTGCCAAATCTACTAAACGGGGTAACGGGGCCAGATCGCCGTCCATACTGAAAACCCCGTCAGTTACTATAAGACGCCGTCGGTAACCGGTAGACTTTTGTAATAATTTTTCAAGGACACCGGTGTTTTTATGGGGGTATATTCTGGTTTTTGCCCGGCTAAGCCGGCAGCCGTCAATGATGCTGGCATGATTTAACTCATCGCTGAAGATGATGTCCTCTTTTCCGGCCAGCGCGGTTATCGTTCCCATATTAGCCATGTAACCGCTATTAAAGACAATTGCTGATTCTGTATTTTTAAAGTGGGCAATGGTTTCCTCCAGTTCTTCATGGATCCTGAAATTGCCGCTGATTAAACGGGAACCCCCCGCACCTGTGCCCCAAATACTTATAGCATTCCTGGCGGCTGTTATTAAATCCGGGTGTTCAGTTAACCCCAGGTAATTATTAGACGATAATAAGATGCACTTTTTGCCGTTAACCATTGTGCGGGGGGCCTGGGATTCGACCATCGTTTTAAGGTCGCGGTAAATGCCGTATTGTTTGAGACTGGTTAACTCCTCTTTTATAAATTCCATATATGCTCCTTTTAAACTTCAATAAAAGCCTGCCTTCTGATTAGGTTCGTTTCATTGCCATTTCCTTATGGGATTGTTAACTGTATTAGTCTTTCAGGTTGACGATTAATTGATAATAAAAAGCCTTTAATAAATATTACCAAAGTACAAAGTAAATGTAAACCTAATTATTGATACTGGTTAACGTTAAGGGGAGACAGGGGGGCGTTTCGTGTGTCTTAGGTGGAAACGTTCTTGTTCCGCCCCACCACCTTTCCGTAATCGTTATTTCATTTCAAAGACAAACGAAAACTCCTATTATCTCGTCTTTGTGTCCCTTTGAATTCCCTCCCCCCAAGTCAAATGAAACTTTCCCGTCCACCACTGTTCCCCATCTGTTAAGACAAATGAAACAACCCCCAGTCTCGTCCCCTTATGTCTCACCATTGGATGAGACAAACGAAACGTCCCCCTGTCCTGCCCCCGGTTTTGTAACATCCTTGTTCATTTTAACGTATTATAACTCAGGCTGGTAATGAATCCCCGGGAGAGGCTTGCTTATTATGGAAGAATCTTTGATCAGTGTGGTAATTCCTACATATAAACGTCCACCGCCAATGGTGAAGAGAGCTTTGGAGAGTGTGATAAACCAATCCTACAAAAATATAGAAATAATAGTTGTAGATGATAGTCCGGCTGATTTTGCTGAACGGGGAGCGGTTGAAGCAACGATAAAAAGCTTGAATGATCGTCGCGTAAGCTATATTAAACATGAGCAAAACATGGGCGGCTGTGCGGCAAGAAACACGGGCATTGAGGCTTCCAGGGGGAAATTTATTGCCTTTTTGGATGATGACGATGAATGGTTGCCGGAAAAACTGCACAAGCAAATGGCTAAGATGACCGGTCCAAGTATTGGTATTGTATATTGTGGATATAAAATTTTTGATGCCACAACTCAAACCACCAGGTTGATTCCCGGGCAAAATTTGGTTGGCAGCGTTTTTGACGATTTAATATTAAGCAACTTTATCGGCTCAACTTCTTTTGTTTTGGTCAGGCGGGAGTGCTTTGAAGAATGCGGGCTGTTTGATACCGCTATGCGATCATCGCAAGACCACGATATGTGGCTGAGAATATCGCTTAAGTATCAGGTTAATTTTGTAGATGAGCCACTGGTTATTTATTATGCTCATGACGGAGAGAGAATTAGCACAAATCCTGAAAGTAAGCTTCAAGGTATACAGGCCATTAATAAAAAATATGAGGACTACTTAAATACCCACAGGAAGGCTAAAAGTGTACGGCTGATGATGCTCACTCCATTTTATCTTCTACTGGGTGATAGAAGAAAAACAATAGCAATATACTGGCAGTCCGTTAAGCTGGCCCCATTTGCGGTTAAGCGTAATCTTGCCTACTTGAAGTATATCGCCAAGTTTTTCTTTTCCGTAAAACATTGAAGGAAGAGTTTAACATGCGCAGCAGAAAAGCATTGTATAATACCGTAGCCTCATTGGCATTACAGATACTGACAATAATCTGTGGTTTTATCATCCCAAGACTGATCATAGGATCATTTGGTTCAAGTGTTAATGGGTTGGTATACTCCATAAAACAGTTTTTAGGGTATATTACTCTGCTTGAGTTTGGTGTGGGCGGTGTTGTGAGAGCAGCCCTTTATAAACCATTGGCAAATAATAATTCAGATTCGGTTAGTGCTATCGTTAAAGCGACGGAAAATTTTTTTAAAATAATAGCGTTAATATTTATTGGATACTCCCTACTTGTCGCAGGACTATTCCCGTTTTTGGTAGGGAATGATTTTGAATGGCTGTTTACTTTTATACTGGTGTTAATTATCGGTGCCAGTACATTTGTACAATATTATTTTGGCATCACCTACCAAGTTTTACTGCAGGCGGATCAGAAAAGGTATATAGCTTCAATGTTGCAAATATTTACGACAATTATTAATACGGTTTTAGTGATAATTCTTGTTGAAATCGGAGCCGGTATCCACATTGTAATGCTCGGCAGCGCAATTATACTTATCATCAGACCGGTTATGCTAAATATTTATGTCAAGAGGAAATACAAAATAATCAGCAACTGTGCCGCCGATAATATGGCGATTAAACAAAGGTGGGATGGGCTTGGGCATCATTTAGCTTTTTTTTTGCATACGCACGCGGATGTAGTGGTGCTGACATTATTCACAAACATTAAAGAAGTATCGGTGTATTCAGTATACTATATGGTGGTTTCTGGGATAGAAAAAATAATGACCACTTTTTCATCTGGTTTGGAAGCTGGTTTTGGCAATATAATCGCCAAAAATGAAACAGTGGCATTGGACAAAAATTTTCGCTTGTATGAGTTTATTTCATTTGTTGTTACCACTATCTTGTTCACCAGTGTGGGTTTACTGGTGCTGCCCTTTGTATCGGTATATATAAGCGGTATATCTGATGTTAATTACTACCGGCCGGCGTTTGCCTATATTTTAACATTAGCGGAGGCAATATATTGCATTAGACTTCCATATCATGTTGTGACACTGGCTGCGGGTCATTTTAAACAAACGAGAAACGGCGCCTTTGTTGAAGCATTTATCAATATTATATTATCTGTTGCTTTAGTAATACTTTATGGCTTAATAGGAGTTGCCATTGCAACTCTGTGCGCCATGCTTTTTAGAACGATCCAGTATGTAATGTATCTTTCAAAGCATATATTGCACAGGAGTATGTGGCAGTTCGCTAATAGATGCATAGTAAATATTTTAGCAGTTATAATCACTGTTACTTTGGCAAAATTTCTACCCGATATGGTTATAGACAACTATGTGAAATGGTGTATTTATGCTTGCGAAATCACATTCATTGCGGTCACTGTTACGCTGGTTATTAATACTATGTTTTATCCCCAAGATCTGAAAAACCTGCTTGCGGTGGCCGGGCGCTTGCGAAAACAGGAACCTAAAGATTAAGTAATTAGCTGATCATATCGTAACATTGTTTTTCCATTTACTGCATGTTGATGTTTAATGTCATAACTGACTATAAAAGCATAATGTAAATTATCCGTTCCTGTTTTTCTATATTTTAATTAAAAGGAGGAGAAAAAAGATTAAAGGAAAAAGTTTAATAGTTATAGTTTTAACCGCAATTTTTGCTCTGGCAGTCCTCTATTTTATTTATAACAAACTTGATTCCCAGTCTCCAGCCAATTCTGTAACCAATCCAAATGATGTTGTTGAGAATGCACCGGACAATATCGAGGATCCTGATAGCATCTTCTTAGAAAAACCTGTTATTATTAATGGTGATTTTGAACAAGGTGGTGTTGGTTGGAACAATAGATATGCAATACAACAGGATGAAAATAATAATCATTATATAATTAACAACGCCAGTTGGGATATCAGGCAAGATATGAACTTGCTTCCACATACGACCTATCAAATAAATGCGCAAACCAAGAAGGGAACTGCGGAGGGGCCGGCCAGAATTGTTTTTACATTCCATGATATTAATGGAAATAAACTGCTTCAATATTATGATATCAGGCATACCCATGCTGGCACCGGTTGGGAAGATATTGCCCAACAATATATTGCTATACCCGATAAGGCCGCGATAACTAAAATACACCTGTTAACCAATGACCCTAAAGGCTATCATTGCTTTGATAATATTGTAATTATTAGAAACAGTGCCATAGGTGATCGTAAAAACATGCAAGTGGACCAAAATGAATTATTAACTAACGGTGATTTTGAACTGGGGTTATTTGGTTGGATTGGAGAATCTTCTTTAATTAACGAAGAAGAAAATAATAAATTTCTAAGGAACGGATATAACTGGAGCCTTTACCAGCAGCTTGAGGTGGAACCTGAAAAGACCTATGTGATTAGGGCTAAAACCAGAACACCGGATAATCAGGTGCCTACCCGCATAAAAGTAATCTTTTTAGATGACCAGGGTCTAAGGATTCCGGAATTTTATAATATTGTGCGCTTTCACACGAACAATGAATGGAATGATGTAACCGAAGTTATTAGGATACCCGCCGGTATTCACCAGGCCAGAATCTACCTGCTGGCCAATGATGACTCCAGTTCCGTAGCCTGTGACTTCGACGACATATCTATGAAATTAGCCACTGATGAGGAATTAAAAGATTTAACACAGACCCAAACAGAAAATTCACGTGGATATCTGGATAACCATACCGAATATGTAGTAAAAGCCGGAGATACAGCATCCGCAATAGCCGAACAATTTGGGGTCAATCTGGATACTTTAATCGATGAAAACAATATTATAGACCCCAATCGCCTTGAAGTTGGTCAAATACTGTATATCCCTGTAAATTAATTAAAGGGGGCGTTAAGCAAACGCCCCCTTTAACATGTTTATGAACAATTTTCATGCATAATTTTGCCACCCGCGTTTTAGTAATACTTTACTTAACTGCTGTTAATGTTACATCATCAAAGTGATGGTAACCGTTATCACCCGACTCCACGGTCAGGAATATCCTGGCCTTAACTACTGTGGCCGGTACTTTTATATTCATTTCATTTATGGATTGCCAGCCCTTGCCGGTATGCTGGTGCTTGAATACGTAATCTGTTGTATGGCTGCCGTCACGGTGATAAAACATAATTACAATCATAGCTGCTTTTTGGGAAGTACCCGCATAGGTCCGGGCATTTAGTTTATAATTGCCGGGCTGTAGGTTGATTTCCTGGAAAAAATCGTAGTTGAACGTATTGGTTAATGCCGGATTACCGCTGGAATCACGGCTAATTTTGGCTGAGTTATTCTTGTTCAGCCAGCCCTGCAGACCAGCGCTAAAGTCACCATTTTCAATCAGGTTACCCGCTGGTGCCGGGGCCTGGGCCTGATTCTTTACTTCGTAGGTCAACGGTGCCGAGAAGCCCATATTCCCGGCTGCATCTATGGCCTTGGCCAACACATAGTAAGTGCCGTCTTTGAGGCCGGAGACATCCCAGTTTAGCTGCCAGTTACCGCTGGCATCGGTGCCGCTTTTCAACTCAGAAGCGCCTTTTACCTCGGTCCACGGGCCGTTTGCGCTGGGTCCGTATCCCAGGACCAGGTTGTCCACACCAACGTTATCGCTTGCAGTAACCTGGAACACCGCAGTGCCATTTAATTGTGCGCCGCTGGCCGGTGCGGTAATCTTAACCACAGGCCGCTGGGTATCGGGAACAGTGTTCTTCACTTCGTAAGAGAACGGGGTTGAGAAGCCCATATTGCCGGCTGCATCTGTGGCCCTGGCCAACACATAGTAAGTGCCGTCTTTGAGGCCGGAGACATCCCAGCTTAGCTGCCAATTACCGCTGGCATCGGTGCCGCTTTTCAACTCAGAAGTGCCTTTTACCTCGGTCCACGGGCCGTTTGCACTTGGTCCGTATCCCAGGACCAGGTTGTCCACACCAACGTTATCGCTTGCAGTAACCTGGAACACCGCAGTACCATTTAATTGTGCGCCGCTGGCCGGTGCGGTAATCTTAACTACAGGCCGCTGGGTATCGGGAACAGTGTTCTTCACTTCGTAAGAGAACGGGGTTGAGAAGCCCATATTGCCGGCTGCATCTGTGGCCCTGGCCAACACATAGTAAGTGCCGTCTTTGAGGCCGGAGACATCCCAGCTTAGCTGCCAATTACCGCTGGCATCGGTGCCGCTTTTCAATTCAGAAGCGCCTTTTACCTCGGTCCACGGGCCGTTTGCACTTGGTCCGTAGCCCAGGACCAGGTTGTCCACACCAACGTTATCGCTGGCAGAAACTTGGAATACTGCAGTGCCATTTAACTGTCCGCCACTGGCCGGTGCGTTTATTTTAACCACAGGCCGCTGGGTATCTGTTGGTGGTGTCGGTTCAGGATCCGGATCCGGTTCAGGGTCTGGACCGGGAGCAGGGACATCCCCGTGGGAATTAAAATAGTTTAACATGGCTATCCCGGTAAGTTCCATAGGATATGTTGAAGTCCTGCTTTTAACGATATTATAGGCCTTATCTAAAATAGATGGCGCCCAGGGCTCAAACCACAACCAGTGTAAATATAATCCGGGCTGGGTGCTGACACCGCTGCCATCTAAGCGATTGGCGACAGAACCATTACTTTTAGCCAGGGTCTTATTGGCAGTATTAGCTAGTCTTTGCATGTCTGTACTATTATAGATACCGTTTTTATAAGCCAGGTAAGCAAACTCGGCACCTAGCGTAGAGTGACTTAAATCTTCAATAACATTACCGTACGAAGAATGACCGGGGAAATACTTCCAGTAATAGCCGCTGGTGGACGGGTTTACGGTAAGTAACGGTTTAAAGTAATTGGCTATCTTTTTCCCCTTGTCGTAGTATGCCTTGTCCCCCGTGGCCTCGTAAATAGCCAGCAGGGCACTGCCATAGGCTACATTCATGTTCACAGGTCTTCTTAGATATAAAGTGTTGCTATCTTCAATCCAGTTATTATCGCTATAAATGTATTGAGAGTTGCTTGGCTTATCGTGGATGGCCATGGCATCCTTGGCTGCCTGCACATAGATATTTGCTTTAGTTTTATAGTTAGCTAAAGCAGGATCACTTTTCACCACTGTGGCAAACTGGGCCAGCGGCGTGGCAATTATGCCTGTAGCCATTGCATAATGCATATTTTGTTTTGGATCAAAATGGTTACTGCTCCAGCCCGGCAGTCTTAAACCACGAAAATCAGTCTTGCCTACTACATTATCCCGGCGCGCCAGGACGCTATCGGCAAAACTAATAAATTTATTCAGATACTGCTTATCCCCCGTGGACTGATACATCAACAGATAGGCGCGCATAACGTAACCATCGGTATAGGTTATCTCATAACCGTCCGGCTTATTACTACTAGTTCTCCATTTGGATTCGTTGTCTACCTGATCAAATAATTTCTTTAAAGTGCTTGCATCGATTGCGGCATCTGCATACTGTGCTGGTACTAAAAACAATAGTGCAACAACCAGCGTGATACAAATTTTTTTCAAACTAATCATTTACTGGGATACCCTCCTTATTTATGTCATCAAGGAGGTACATTTCTACAATTACCTACAAAATCCTTCAATTTTTGATCTCCAATATTTACCTTTGGGGAGCGCGGGGACGGTTTTCTTGCTTCCTTATTGAAAACGCGGGGGAAGCACGGCGAAGGTTCTTAAAGGGTCTAATAGGGGGATTTGCGGGAGAAAAAAGGCTCAATGTCAGGTAACCCCTGATTTTGAGCCTTAATCATAAATAACGCGTAATAGCTGCTACGCAAAATTTCCAATTGCCATAGAAGAATAAAGTCGCATATTGACATCGCTTATGTGGCCGTGAAACTTTACATCATAGCATAATCTTATGTGCATTGAATTATTTAAATGCCATTCCCTGCTTTTAATTTTGCTTTTCTCTGAGGAGTTCCACAAAGGCCTCCTGCACATCCATGTTCCGGTGGATAATGCCGTCCACAGCGGTTAGCAGCGCCTCGGGGTGGGGGCTTTGCCAGATGTTTCGTCCCATGACAATGCCCCGGGCTCCGCCCTGGATGGCCCCGTGCACCATTTTCAGGGTGTCCAGGTCGGTTTCACACTTGGGGCCGCCGGCAATCAGCACCGGTACGGGGCAGCCCGCCACCACCCGGTCGAAATCCTTTTCGGTGTAGTAAGTCTTCACCAGGTCGGCACCGTGTTCTGCCGCCACCCTGGCCCCCAGGGCGATAAAGCGGGGGTCTTGTTTTTTATCCTCATTAATTTTACCAACTCCAACTACACCCAGCAGGGGCATATTCCAGCGCCGGCACTGGCTCGCCACAGCGGCCAGGTTAATCAGCGTTTCATGCTCATAGGGGGAGCCGACAAAAGCCGACACCGCCACGCCGTCAACCCCCAGCGCCAGGCCTTCTTCCACGGTACCGGTGAGCCCTTCTCTGGTTAGTTCGGGCCCTGCAATGGTGGCCCCGCCGCTGATGCGCAGCAGCGTGCCCGGGCATCCCCGGGGATTAAAGGCATATTTAAAAACCCCTTTGGTTAACAGCCAGGTATCCACCAGCCCCGTGGCATCCAACCGTTCAATGGTCTCTTTAATGTCGACGAGGCCCGTCATGGGCCCCAGGGCCATTCCGTGATCCACGGCCACTATCAGTGAGCGTCCCGTTTCCTGGCGAAATATTTTACGCAAGCGCATTTGTATGCCGTCCATGCTTAAATCCCCTTTCCTGAAAAGCGCTAGCTGAACAGCACAACGCCTTTAATCATTTTTTGCTGTTTTACTTGATCCACGGCGTCCAGCATGTTATCCAGGCTGAAGCGGTGGGAAATCATATCCTTAACTTCAATCGCACCGCTGGTAATCAGCTCCAGGGCGCGGTGAAAGTCCGCCGGAGTTGAGGCAAAGGTGCCGGTAATGGTAATCTCTCCATAGTGGAGCCAGCGCGGGTCTATGGTAAGCGGCTGCCCCGCCGGGGGCCCGCCGAAGATATTGAATATGCCCCCTTTACGTACGGCGGGCAGATACTTTTCCATTACCGCGGGGATGCCCAAAGCGGCAATCACCAGGTCGGCGCCACGTCCTCCGGTAATTTCCCCAACCAGGGACACCAAATCACTGCTGCCGGTGTTGATGCAGTAGTCCGCCCCCATGCGGCGGGCTGTGGCCAACCGCTCTTCCAGTACATCGGCCATAATCACTTGCGCACCTGCCCACTGTGCCGCTTTCAGGTGAAACAGACCCATTGGCCCGGCACCGATCACCAGTACCACATCCCCTGTGGTCACACCCGCCGTCCTGGCTGCGGCCAAACAGCAGGAAAGGGGCTCAGCCATTGCCGCCTGCTCAAATGAAACCTGCGGCTCCAGCTCGCTGATTCCACCAATGGCCACTATTTGACCCGGAAGGCGCACAAACTCTGCAAAAGCACCGTCCGCACCATGCCCCAGACCGAATTCCCTTTCGCACAGGTTATGCCTGTTCCGGCGACAATAAAAACAATCGCCGCATACCGCAATAGGGTAAGCAGCCACCCGCTGCCCCGGGGCGAGCCCCGTTACTCCCCGCCCCACCTCATAAATCTCTCCCGCCACTTCGTGGCCCAGGATGGTGGGTAAGTTTTTGGGCAAACCCTGGCCCAGCAGCATTTTAACATCAGTGGCGCAAATCCCCGCAGCCCGCACTTTGATTACCACTTCTCCGGGAGCGGGCTGTGGGCGGGGCACATCTTCAATGCGAATATCGTTCATGCCGTGTACTACGGCTGCTTTCATCTTTATCCATTCCTTTCGCTAGTTGCTTCCCTGATTGTTTCTCTGACTGCTTGCATCAAGGCCCGGATTTTATCGGGACTTTTTTTGCCGGGCTGGGCCTCCACCCCCGAGCAGAGGTCGATGCCTTCCGGGTTTACCACCTTGATAGCTGCCTGAACATTGGCCGGGTTAATTCCCCCCGCCAAAAACAGGGGCACCGTACAGGCCACCCCCAGTTCCCGCACCAGCTGCCAGTCACTTGTCCGGCCCGTTCCGCCATACCTTTGAGTGCCGCCCACCACCGCTGCCGTATCCAGCACAATCACGTCGGCACCCGCCTCGCAGCCGGCCTTTATTTGCGCCAATACATTTTCCCGGTCCAAACCTTCGCCTGCCGGGGGCAGGTGCAGGGACTGCCAGCACTCAAGCTCGGTGAACTCCTTTTTACACCAGGTAATGGTCTCTGGCGCTAGGTTAAGAAATTGCAGGGCATGGGGGTGCAGTGAATTTACCAGGTATTTAATCCGCTCCGGCGACATCTGATACACCAGCGCTACTGCGGGCAGGGGGGTGCGGGAAAATATTTCCCGTGCCCCTTCCACCGTGAGGGAGCGGGGAGAGTAGGACACCTCCACCACCACCCCCAAATAATCCGCCCCCTCCCGGGCTGCTGACAGCGCGTCTTCAATATTGGTAATGCCGCATATTTTAACTTCGCAACCATCCTTCATGCTGGTAAGTCCTTTCTTTGCCGCTTTCCATCACCCGGGCGCCGGTATTATCTACGTGGGTTTCGATAATTCTGTTGGCCGGCACATTTTCCGACTCTAAAAACTTTAACATGCGCCGGTAAACTTCATCATTGCGGGTCAGCGCATAAACAGTAGGACCTACTGAGCTCATGCCCACCACCTCGGCACCCATTTGCCTCACGCTGCCGATATACCGGTAAATAGGCGCGCCGCTCAGCCCGTGCTGCTCGCATTCGGCCCGCTTGGAGCCCAGAAAAGCCAGCTCGAAAATAGCGTTTCCTATCCCTTTGAGATCGCTCCTGACCATGGCCGGCAGCAGATCCAGCAAAATAATTTGTGATTTGGTGCCGCATTGCAAGTAGTCCAGGTACCTGGCCCGGCGCATCAGCAGCTCCACTTCCGATTGGGCTGCGGTATCTTTGCCGGTAAACTCATCTTCCAGGCTGGGCACATCAGGAATAACGATTAATGCCCGGGTTTCGGGTAAAGATATGCGATAAATCAGTTCCATATCATCGGTGCCCAGCACCATGCCCCCATTGATACCGGCCATTGCCCCCAGGCCGGTCTCAAAGGCGCGAATCAGGCAGGTATTATTCAGCGGGCTTTCTTCGCAGGCGTTAAAACCCAATATGCGGCGCAGTTCCCAGTTTTTAAAAGGGCGCCCCAGCACTTCGTTAATTCCGATACAGGCCGCGCACATGGTACCCGTCGAGGAACCCATGCCCACATGACGACGACCGTGGTCATACAGCTCAATTTCAAAACCGCCGGTGTAGCCCAGTATCTCTTTGAAAACACTGGCAAAGTGCCTGACAATCAGCGTGCGCTGCCCTTTAACCACTATATCGGGCCTTTTGGTCGCCTGCACCCGGGCCCGGAAGTAAATGCCCACGGCAAAGCCGATGCCGCCCCCGCCGGGACGGGTGGTGTTAAATCTGTTCATATCCAGCACTGAGGTGTGTAGGCGGGCCGGAACGGTAACTTCCACTTCGCTTTCTTCAACACTGGCTGCTGTACGGGGTTCCACGTCAAAACTCTGGGGGTAAACGATAAAATCCCTTTGCCCCGGCTCAAATTCCTCCAGTACCGTGGTAATGCGGTCAAACGGTCCCCCGGAAATGCCGATTTCAATTGACTGCTTGCGCGGCGTTAAAACTGCCTGGTTCATTCCCATTCTACTGTCCTCCCGTAATAATTAATTAATTGGCATGTTGTACTTGATTTTTCATTGTTGCAAATGCCATTTACATTGAACTTTGGATAAATAGCCAGATCATAACCCCTGGCTCCTGAAATTTTCACCTCCCCGCCGATAAACATCCTAAGCATATAAAACTGCCCTAAAAATAAAAACACGTGCGATAGACGCAGCGTGACCTGAATGCATAGGGCGGTAAAACTGCCGAAAAAACAAAAAACACCCCCACAGGGGTGTGCAAAGGCAACGTATGAATAACCGGAGTAAAAATATCACCGGTTCCATACTACAATACTACCGAATTAAACTACAATTTGCCCTATTTACCATCCTGCCATACTACGATATCATTATAAACCAGGCGGGGAGTTGTTGCAATAGTTATTATATTAAGGTAGCATTAACATAAGATGCAGTCTTCGGGAAATGCGGAAGACAGATACGGAATAAAGACTTAACTGGAGTGATGATTTTTTGGGTAAAACAGTTGCCGATATGCAGAAAATAGTAGCGGTGGCTGCTGGAAAAGGGGCAGCCGATTTATATATTGAGGGCGGTTCTCTGGTTAACGTGTTTACCGGTGAAATTTACCCGGCCAATATAGCGGTTTTTCAGGGCAAAATAGCCTATGTTGGAAACAGCCGTAAAATGGTGGGTCCACGAACAGAAATTATAGACGCGTCAGGGTGTTATTTGTGCCCGGGCTTTATCGAGGTACATACTCATCCCTGGATGGTTTACACGCCGGCTACTATGGTTGAAGTCCATCTGGCCCTCGGAACCACTACCTTTGTATGCGACAATTTATTTTTTTATGCTTACCTGGGGGCTGACGGCTTTTTAAGAATAATGAAAGCCCTGGCCAAGCTTCCCGCCCGGCTCTACTGGGTGGCCCGGATAATGCACCAAACCATTGACCCGGAGGAACCAGAATTGTTTTCCATTCCCAACCTGGACAAGGTCTTCATGGATCCTCACGTTATTAAAGTAGGTGAAATTACCCGCTGGCCAAAGCTGGTTGAGGGGAACGAGTCCGTCATGCGGAGAATTAAACTGGCGGAGGAGCGAGGTCTGGGGTTTGAAGGGCATGCGGCCGGGTGCTCTTACGATAAGCTAAATGCGGTGGCTGCGGTCGGGGTGGAATCCTGTCATGAGGCCATTACGGCGGAGGAAGCGATCAATAGACTGCGCCTGGGCCTTTGGACCATCCTTCGCCACAGCTCGCTAAGGCGCGATTTGCCTGAGCTGTTGAGGGCGGTAACAGATTATAAGGTGCAGACGCATAGACTTCTTTTTTCCACCGATGGCTCCACGCCGGGGTTTTTAGCGCGTGAGGGCTGGATTGAAGGGATGGTTAGAAAGGCGGTTAAAGTCGGTGTGGAACCCGTCACAGCCATTCAAATGGCCACTATTAATGCGGCCACCTATCTTGGTCTGGACAGGAAAATCGGCGCTATCGCACCCGGGATGCATGCCGATATCCTCCTTTTGCCGGATCTGCAAAACTTTAAACCCCGCCTGGTTATCGTCGGGGGAAATGTAGTTGCTGCAGACGGGAAGTGCTGTGTATCTATTCCTGAGCCCGACTGGATTTCTTTGGGCCTTAAAGCCAAACTGCCTCCCCGCGAACTGGTCAGCAATCCCGGTTTGTTTGGTGTCCCCTCGGACAGTTCCGCCATCTTTCCCGTCATTGAAGTTATATCAGCAGCCATCAACCGTTTAAAAGAAAGAACGCTGGAATCCCGGGGCGGGTTTTTAGAACGTAAGGAAGACATGCTTTACTGCGCTTTAGTTGACCACCGGGGTAAATGGGTGACCAACGGATTTGTTGAGGGTTTTGGGCATATGGAAGCTTTGGCTGCCACATTTACAACATCGTATGACCTACTGGTGCTGGGCCGTAACCGGACAGCCATGGCGGCTGCAGCTGCAGCGGTAGTGGATATGGGAGGTGGTATTGCGCTGGTTGATGGTAATAAAGATATGTTTAAAATGCCACTGGTTTACGGCGGAATTATGAGCGCGGATCCCTATGAAGTATCGATGGAGACCCTTAATACTTTGCAAGAGAAGGTGCGTGAATGTGGTTATCCATATCACGACATTATATATACCCTTTTATTTTTAGTATGCGATTTTCTACCCGGACCACGGATTACAGCCGGCGGGATAATTGATGTGAAAACCGGGCAAATTTTATATCCCCCCATGCCGCTTTAAAGGAGGCACCTGGAAAAAGCATCGCTGCCATAGAGTTGTGGAGGTGAGGAAAATTTTTATTGATTTCTGGCAGGAGCAGTACCGGTTGATCTTGGAGTACATTAATATTAACTTTCAATTTTTACTGGCGAAATTATTGTACGCCGGCGTCATTTTATTCATTACCTATTTGCTATTAAAGCTGCGGGTCACCCTGGTTAATAAAATATTTGAGCGGCCCACAAGTGATTTTAATAAAGCCAATACATTAAAGACGCTGCTGCTTTCAGGAACCCGCTATGTTATCTATATTGTGTCAGTTCTTACCTTGCTGGCCGTTTTTGATATCAACATTACGCCCATGCTGGCCAGTGCCGGTATAGTGGGTTTGGCTGTTGGTTTTGGCGCCCAAAACCTGGTCAAGGACATTATTACGGGGTTTTTTATCATGTTTGAAGACCAGTTCCATGTGGGCGATTTTATCGAAGTCAACGACCAGGTATCCGGAACAGTGGAGGAATTGGGTTTGCGGATGACCACTATCAGGGAATGGAGCGGTAAAAAATTTTATATTGCCAATTCGGAAATTAAAACGGTCAAAAACTATAACCGCGGCCATTTGCGTACCGTAGTCTCAGTTTCGGTACCCTTTGAGGAAGATCTGCAAGGCGTAATCAGGACGCTGGAGAAAGTTTGTCAGAATATCACCAGCACCCACGCCGATAAGCTGATCAAGCAGGAAAACGGCTCTTTTGTTGAACCACCCCAGATTTATGGCATTACGGATATCAACAAGGATGAGCGGGGAGTGGTGTTCACATTGGTAGCTGTGGTTGAGCCCGCGCACTACTGGTTTTTAGGAAGAGAATTCCGGCGGGTAATTTTGGAGTACTTCCAGGCTGCAGGTATTACCCTGGCATATCCGCGGTTACATATCAAAACAACCCAGGGCTTTGAAAGCTTACATGGCATAACTCAAGGCGGGGCGGTGAATAACAGTTAAAAAGAACGGAAGTTATAACGTCCTAGTATTTTGACTATTTATATAAGGGGACTGTTTAATTATGCCGAAGATAGCCCTTCTGATTATAGGTATACTGGCCGGAATTATTGTAGCGATATTGATAATATCGCATATAGCAAATATCAGATTTTACCGGAAAGCCAAAATTGAAGTTGGAGAATTTTTTGCCGGTGTCAAAACAAAAGGTGAAATTATCCGGGAGGACGACTTAAAAGATCTGCCGCCAAGCGTTCGAAACTGGCTTGTAAACTCTGGTGTGGTGGGTCAAGAGAGAATCACCTCTGCCCGTTTAAAGCAGACAGCGGTAATGAGGATGAAAAAAGAAAACCCGTGGATGCCCCTGGTAGCGGAACAGTATTTTACGGTGGACAGACCGGGATATATTTGGATAGCCAAAGTTAAAGCGGCCCCCTTTGTGCATATCGCCGGCAAGGACAAGTATTATCAAGGCCGGGGAAACATGCTCATTAGACTTATGTCACTGGTAACAGTTGCGGATGGCAGGGGCAAAGAAATAGACCAGGGTTCGCTGGTGCGGTATCTTGCCGAGACGGTATGGATACCCACTGCGGCACTGGCCGATTATATTATGTGGGAAGCTGTCGATGAGCATTCCGCCAGGGCTACCATGAGCTATGGAGGGGTAACTGCTTCGGGGGTGTTCACTTTTAACGACCAGGGTGAGGTTGCCAGCTTTGTTGCTGAAAGATACGGTGATTTCGACGGGCGGTATGTCCTGGAAACATGGTCAATTATCATGCGGGATTACCGGGAATTAGACGGTATCAGGGTGCCCACCAAAGGGGAAGTAATTTGGAAATTAGAAAGTGGAGACTTTAATTGGTATCAATTCGAGGTCAATGAAATTGAATACAATAATCCGGCGGTGTACTAGAAAATCGGTTGGGTACGAGGGGGTTGTTAACAACACTGGTGCCAGGTGTTAAAAGTTGAGTTAAAAGTTGAACGGTCGCAGGGGAAATGGGAAATGTCTTCGGGTAGTGGCCCAATAAATCACAAGGCCGGGTATACCTTTCATTTATTTGAAATCTCATCAACCGGATACACCACCATCGGCCCGCCGTAGGGTTGCAGCAGTTCCTTGAGCACGGCGGGCTCGTTTGATGCCAGCCAGGCGTGATGGGCACTTGACCCGGATAATATAACCGGCATGCGGTTATGTATATCACGCATTTGATTATTGGCTTCAGTTGTGATGATGCTGCAGGAATGGATATCCTGGCCCTTGGGCGAACGCCACCTGGCCCAGATGCCGGCGAAAGCAAAAACCTCTTGATCGGGCAGCGTGATACGCAAGGGGGTTTTTTCGCCGGCTTTCTTTTTCCACTCGTAAAAGCCGTCAGCGGGAATAAGGCACCTGCGGTGCAAAAAGGAAGGTTTAAAAGAGGGCTTTTGATCGACTGTTTCTGCCCGGGCGTTAATGAGCTTACTGGCGATTGAGGCATCCTTGGCCCAGTGGGGTATTAAACCCCAGCGCATCAGTGATATTTCCCTGCTTTCTTCCGTGCGGGTAATCACCAGGACATTCTGGGTGGGGGCAATGTTGTAGCGCTTGCTATAATCGAAACTTTTGTAGTCCCAATGAACCTGAAAAATCCTTATAACAGTGGATAACTCCACAGTCAGCGTAAAGCGCCCGCACATTTATACCACCCTTTCGGCAAAAAGCAATACAGCCAAAGCTTGCTATCAAAAATATACCACTAAAACGCAACTCTGCAAAGAAACTGTTCTTCGGTACAGAAAAGATGCACATCTGCCCCGCTTTAAAAATAAATGTAAAAAAACAGGTATTTGCAGGCAAAATATAGTAAAGGGTATAGTTAAAAGCTATTTGAATACTTTTCTTAAGCAGGAGATTATTTACACGAGGGGGATTTGTTGTGAGCAAAGGTAATCTGCCCACCCGCCGGGAAATCGATGATCAGTTTAAATGGCGGCTGGAGGATATTTATCCCGGTGACGAAGCCTGGGAGCAGGACTACCGCAAGGCGCTGGACCTGGCAGCCCGGGTGGAGTCCTTCAAAGGTAAGCTGGGTACGTCGGCCCGGACACTATTGGAAGCCTTTCAACTGCAGGAGCAGCTGGAAGCGGTCAATGAAAAAATATACACCTATGCCCGCATGCGTCGCGATGAGGATAACACCAATCCGGTTTACCAGGCCCTGACCGACCGGTCTGAAAGCTTGAGCGCCCAGGTGCAGGCGGCAGTTTCCTTTTATGTGCCTGAAATACTGGCGGTGCCGGATGAGACTATAAAACAGTTTTTGCAAGAAGAACCGGGCCTTGGTTTGTACCGGTTTGTACTGGAGGAACTGGTGAGGCAAAAGCCGCATATCCTGTCCGCCGAGGAAGAGCAGATTATTGCCCGGGCAGAAGAAGTAACCCAGGCCTCAGCCAACATATTCAGAATGATCAACAACGCCGATCTGACCTTTGCCCCGGTGCAGGATGAACAGGGCCGTGAGGTGGAACTTACCCACGGCCGCTATCTAAAGTTTATGGAAAGCAGGGACCGCCGGGTGCGCAGGGATGCCTTTATTTCACTGTATGGCTCATACCGCCGGTTGCAAAACACCCTGGCCGCCACCCTGGGTGCCAGTGTCAAAAAAGATGTGTTTTATGCCCGGGTACGCAAGCATCCTTCAGCCCTTAAAGCCTCTCTTTTTGCCGATAATGTGTCTAAAGAGGTATATGACAATTTGATCAGCATGGTGCGCGGCAGCCTGGAACCTTTTTACCGCTATATGCGCCTGCGTAAAAAATTGCTGGGGCTTGACGAACTGCACATGTACGATATTTATAATCCTGTGGTCCAGGATGTGGACTGGAAAATCCTTTACCCGGAAGGGGTAAATATGGTGCGGGAAGGCCTGGCCCCGCTGGGTGATGCCTATGTGGAAACAATGGTGCAGGGAATTAACGGTGGCTGGGTGGATGTCTACGAAAACAAGGGTAAAACCAGCGGCGCCTATTCTTGGGGCCCGTACGGCACCCATCCCTATGTGCTGCTGAACTACCAGGATAACTTGAATAATGTGTTTACCCTGGCCCACGAAATGGGCCACGCCATGCATACTTACTATTCTTTTGAAACGCAGCCTTACGTCTATGCTCATTATAAAATATTTACCGCTGAAGTAGCCTCCACGGTCAATGAATCTTTGCTGATGCAATATCTGCTCCAAACTGTTAAAGACCGGGATAAGAAAATATATTTGCTCAATCACTACCTGGAACAATTCCGGGGTACTGTTTACAGGCAAACCATGTTTGCCGAGTTTGAAAAAATCATTCATGAGCGGGTGGAAGCCGGGGAAGCGCTGACCCCCGAACTGCTTTGCCGGATTTACCACGGGCTGAATGTGGATTATTACGGACCGGAGATGGTGGTGGACAGTGAAGTGGACATGGAATGGGCCCGGATACCCCACTTTTACACCGCGTTTTACGTGTACAAATATGCCACAGGCTTTTCAGCGGCCACCGCTCTGACGCGCCGCATTACCGAAGAAGGCGGCTCCGCAGTTGCCCGCTATATTGAGTTTTTGCATAAGGGTGGCTCTGATTACCCCCTGAACCTGTTAAAATCGGCCGGGGTAGATATGACCATCCCGCAGCCCGTGCAGGAATGCCTGGACGTATTTGCCCGCCTGGTAGCGGAATTGGAGGACCTGGCCCTCTAGAAGCACGAGGACGGTTCTCTTGCTTCCAAGGCAGGGGAAACAGTGGGCGATTCTCATGTTTCTTTGGGAAATCGTAACAATTTGCAACCATATGGAGAACGTGGTTATAACCAACCTAAAAGAGAAAAAAATAGATTTTAATAGCGCAGCTATTGGACAAATGCTCAACTGCCGGTAATACACGGTAGTTGAGCATTTTTTTGTTGCGGAAGCAAGGGAACCGTCCCCGTGCTTCTGCAATAGTCATTGACAAAACTGTTATAGCTGTTTATATTGTATATATACAGTATGGTCAGCTATTTGAAGGGATGTTTGGTTATGCATATTGTTATTTCCAACTCTTCTAGTTTGCCAATTTACGAGCAGATTGTTTCTCAAATAAAAGAAATGATTATGCAGGGTGAACTTTTGGAGGCCGACCCTTTGCCATCGATCAGAAATCTGGCCAAAGAACTGCAAATCAGCGTTATTACCACTAAGCGGGCTTATGACGAGCTGGAAAAGGAAGGTTTTGTGGTTACCGTGCCGGGCAAAGGGTCCTATGTAGCAGCGGAAAACAAGGAGCTGCTCCATGAAAAGAGGCTGAAGATAGTGGAAGAAAAACTGCTGGAAGCGGTGGTGGCCGCTAAATCCGTGCATCTATCCTTTGAGCAATTACAACAAATGCTCAAACTGTTTTATGAGGGGGAATGATAAATGAAGCCCATTTTGGAAGTAAAAAAACTCAGAAAAAACTTCAAAGGGTTTAGTTTGCAAGACATCAGCTTTACCATGGAAAAGGGCTGTATTATGGGCTTCATTGGCCCTAACGGCGCAGGTAAAAGCACAACGATAAAACTGATTTTGAACTTGCTGAAAAAAGACGGTGGGGTTATTAACGTTTTCGGGCTGGATAACCTCAGGCACGAGATAGAAATTAAAAATAAGATCGGCTTTGTATTTGACGAAAACCATTTTTATGAAGAATTGACCGTACGGGAAATGACTAAAATCATTGCCCCGCTGTATAAGAACTGGGATAACCGTACCTTTGCAAAATATTTGGCGGATTTTCATTTACCGCCCCAAAAGAAGATCAAGGATTTATCCAAGGGGATGAAGATGAAGTATTCTTTGGCGATGGCCCTGGCTCACCATCCCGATCTGCTGATTATGGATGAACCCACCGCAGGCCTTGACCCCGTGGTTAGAAATGAATTGCTGGAAATATTAACTTATATCATACAGGATGAGAACAAAGGTGTTTTTCTATCCACTCATATAACTTCGGATTTGGATAAAATAGCTGATTATATCACGTTTATCAATGACGGGCAGATCATTTTCAGTACCGCTAAAGATGAACTGCTGGATGGGCACGGGTTGGTCAAAGGCGGCAGGGATCTATTGGATAACGATATAAGGAAAGAATTTATCGGCATTAAGGAAAACCAGTTTGGCTTTGAAGGATTGGTAAGAGACCGGCGGCAGGCCCAATTACTTTTTGATAAACATGTGCTTATCGAAAAACCGGCTTTGGAAGATATTATGCTGCATTACACAAGGGGGCTGCAGAATGTATAATTTAATATTAAAAGACATATTAATTCAAAAGAAGATTATCCTCTTAAGCTTCGCCTATATTGTTTTCTTTGCCATTGCCATGCAAGGGGCCGGAATGGTAATGTACCCAACGGCTTTGACCGCTATTACTTATATGCTGGTACTAACCTCCTGTGCTTACGATGAAAAAAACAAAGCTGACGTAATGCTGAACAGCTTACCTTTAAAAAGAGCCAATATTGTATTGGCTAAATATTTATCTATTATTGTTTATATTGTCATAGGGACTGTGGCTTATTGGTTGATAACAACACTGATAGCATTAATAGGTCTACCCGTAAAAGTTCACCCGATTTCTTTAGAAGGTTTAGCCGGAGGCTTGTTTGCCATAGGTTTAATAAACGGTGTTTTTTTACCCTTTTACTTTAAATTTGGCTATATTAAAATTAAATTTTTGAATCTTATTTTATTCTTCTTGTTATTTTTTGGACTAACAGGTGTGGTAAATTTTCTTTATGTGAATAGGGAAGTCGGTTGGGTACAAAGTATCACGGTTTTTTTTAATTCTCAAACTGATATACAAATATTCACTACAATTATGGTTGTGATATTAATTACACTGGTAGTGTCTTTTGTCCTATCTTTGAAGGTTTATCAAAACAGGGACCTTTAGTATAAACATAATACTAATAGCGTTATAGGGTCGTTCTCTTATGTTGGATTAATGCAGAAAAATAAATTTAAAATTTATTTATAATATATATTGATAAATATAAGTTATTAAATTAAAATATATATTATAATGCCAACTAAGGGGGTTTTAATGTGCTGGTAACCAAAAAAGCGCCTGCCTTTCAGGCCAAGGCATTTTACCAGGGGCAGGTTAAACAGGTAGCATTGGAAGATTTCAAAGGGAAATGGGTTGTGCTTTGCTTTTACCCCGGAGATTTTACCTTTGTATGACCCACTGAGATTTCGCACATAGCCGTTGGCTATGATAAGCTCAAGTCTCTGAATGTGGAGGTTTTATCCTGCAGCACCGACAGCGTATTCTCCCATAAAATTTGGAATGAAACCGAATTGTCCAAAATGGTCGACGGCGGTGTTCCTTTCCCCATGCTATCAGACCAAACTGGAGCAATTGGCAAACTATACGGTGTTTACGATGAAGACGCAGGGGTAAATATCCGTGGCCGGTTTTTAATTGATCCGGAAGGCGTTATTCAGGCGGCAGAGATATTGAGCCCGCCCGTAGGCAGAAACCCGCAGGAGCTTATTCGCCAAGTCAAGGCTTATCAGCATCATCAAAAAACCGGTGAAGTAATGCCTTCCGGTTGGGTTGAAGGTAGTCCAACTTTAAAACCGTCAACCGATCGGGCGGGCAAAGTTTGGGAAGTATGGCAGCCCCCTAAAGAGTAATTGTTAGTGGGTGTATTGGTAATAATGTATTTTAAGGTTATGGAACATAGGGGTATCATATTCATGAATCTTTTATGCGCACGGGCTGTAGCCCGTGTTGCTTTTTTTAACACCAAGAAAATTAAGCTGCTAAATAGTCTTGCATGTTAGTGAATAATTTTACATATTTCCAGCGGGCTGTGTATAAGTGCGTCGGGATGACAGCTGGCCAGTAGTTCCTCTGTATCATAGCCCCACGTTACGGCGATAATGCGTACCTTGTTTTTTTGACAGGCGATAATGTCTCGGCATTCATCTCCTATGTAAATTACATCTTTACTGTTTAATGTATGTCTAGTTAAAAAAACCTTTATGGCTTTATCCTTACCAAACAGGCCGCTTGATGAAATGATATTGTCGAAAAAGTTGATCTTGTTGTGCGTTAAAAAAGTATTAATATTTTCCGCCGAGTTAGAAGATATAATGCTGAGTGCCATTCCCCCGGCCTTGAGCTTACCAAGCACTTCCTTGATGCCGCTGATAGTTTCCAGAGAAGCGGCGGCCCGCCTGTATTTTTGGGTTAATTCCATCTTTAGCATGGGCAGCTTGTAAAAAGGGAGATTGATGGCCTTACACCTCTGGGGGATGGATAACGAACGCAGGTGTTCATATTCGCTTTCCTTTATTTTTCTAAGCCTATACTTGGGGGCCAGCTCATTTAATAATTCAACAGTCAGGTAGCGTGACTCTACAATGGTACCATCGAAATCGAAAATAACATGTTTAATCATTAATACCCCTCAATTTTTAAAGTAGTAATAGTTTATCATATCTTCACCAAAAAACCTTTACCTTTTAAACTAAGGGAGTTTTTACTTTGGTGCTATAGTTTGAGACTGGATGCTTTGCAGGAGTAGATATTTAATTGGCGAACTATGGTGTATGTGAATGCAGATAGTGTATATCCATACTTGATTTGTATGAAAGGACGGCAAAAGGTATGGGGCATATGGCGGGCAAAGACGTATATCGCAAGCTGGGTGAAAAAATAGATAACCTTACCGTTAAATCCCCGTGGAACGAAGCCTTACACAGGTTGCTCAGAGAATTGTACACTGAACAAGAAGCGGATTTAGTAGTGCAAATGCCCTACTTGCTCTCCACCGTGGATAGGATTGCCCGCATAACTGGTGATGATCCGGGTATTTTACAGGGTAGACTGGCCGGTTTGGCGGATAAGGGTTTGGTGCTGGATCTTTATCATGGTGGCCGTTATTATTACATGCCTTCGCCTATTATGGTAGGCATATTTGAATTTACCATGATGCGCAGCTGCGGTAATTTTGATCCCGGAGTTGCTGCGGGGTTGTTTCATGCCTACCTGACAGGCAGCGGCGATTTTTACCGGGCTAACGCTGGTGACGGGCAGCGAATAGCCCTGGCCAGGGCTGTGCCCTATATAGATGCGGTGGCGCCGGAAGATGTGGTGGAAATTTTGCCTTACGAAAAAGCCGAAGCCATCGTGGACAGCCATAACCGGTATGCCATCGGTACCTGCGCCTGCCGGCACGAGAAACTGCACAGTGGTTATAAAAAATGTTCTATTCCTTTAGATACTTGCACCTCCTTTAGTTATGCTGCAGATTACTTAATCAGACATCAAATGGCCACAAAGGTCAGCCGCGAACAGGTGCTGGACAACTTAGCCCGCTGTAAGGAGATGGGACTTGTCTTCAGTGCTGATAACGTGCAACATAATATTACGTTTATCTGCTGCTGCTGTGCCTGTTGCTGTAACCTGCTTCGGGGTATCAACAAGTTTGGATATGTCGGTTTTATTAAAACTTCCAGTTTTATCGCTGTTGTGAACGCTGAGAAATGCACTGGTTGCGGTAGTTGTGTCGCAGCCTGCCCGGTAAAGGGTATCCATTTGATTTCTGCACAAGTTGGTGAGGTAACCAGCTGTTTTGCAACTGGACCGGGTTCTGAAGAAGGTGCAGGAAGGGGGAAAAGGCTTGCCCTGGTGGATGAGAGCATTTGCTTGGGCTGTGGGGTATGCGCTGCGCGATGTGTTCACGGGGCACTGCAGCTTAAAAAGCGCCGGCAAAGAGTGCTGCCCCCGGAAACCACTTTTGAGCGGAACATACTGGCCTGCCTGGAGAAGGGAACCCTGCCAAACTATATATTTGATGACCCCGGCGCTGTCACCCACCGGGTGATGCGAGGTATCCTGGGGGGGATTCTAAAACTGCCCCCGGTTAAAAAGGCATTGGTTGGGGATTTGTTCCGCTCCACTTTTCTTAACGTCCTTACTACCGGGGTCAAGCTTTCTGGTAAAGGCTGGATTACCAAACTATAAGAGGCCCGTTTATTATGAATTTGTATAATAGAATAAAAAATATAAATACTATCTTAATAAAATAATCCAAAATCACTGGAGGTTTTTCAGCCGATGAGTAAAATGTCCATTACCTTGCCGCCTGAAATTGACGATCGAGCTGTGGAGCATGTGCGCAATGCCATTAACAAAATGGCCCCGGGGGAAGAGATTAATATAAACATGGAGTCAGCCGATGCCCATCAGGCCGACCCAATAATCAATCTTTTAGCAGAACATGATTTTGATTTTCAGCCCAGGGGTACTAATGATGGCCGCAGATATTTTATCAATGCCCGTAAAAAAGGTTAATATAATGTAATAGCCTGTTATAGTTAGAAACGACAAAAACCGGGGGCTTTAAGCCCCTGTTATTTTTTACAATCAGAGGAGGGTAAATTATGGTATTATCCAGGCGTCCCCTGGAGGAAGTAACTCTGGAGCTGGTGGCGGTGGCCACGGGTAAAAAACCGGCGGACCTGGTGATCCTTGGCGGCCGGGTAATCAATGTCTTTACCGGCGAAATCTTGAACTGGGATATTGCCATAACGGGCCAGCGAATAGCCACGGTAGGCGATGTCCGCCATACCATGGGTCCGCAAACCGAGGTTATCGATGCCGGCGGGTATTATCTTAGCCCCGGTTTTATGGATGGCCATGTGCATGTAGAAAGCAGCATGGTGACGGTAACTCAATTTGCCCGGGCTGTTCTGGCCGGCGGTACCACAACCATTTTTATGGACCCCCATGAAATTGCTAACGTGCTGGGGCTGGACGGTGTGAAATTAATGGTAGAGGAAGGGTTTGACTTACCGTTGAAAGTATTTGCCACCATGCCCTCCTGTGTTCCGGCTGCGCCAGGCTTTGAGGATGCCGGCGCCGTCTTTGGCCCCCGGGAGATCGCCACCGCCATGCAGTGGCCGGGTATTTGCGGGCTGGGGGAAATGATGAATTTCCCGGGTGTGCTGGCCGGTGATACGCTGGTGCACGGTGAACTGCAAGCAACCATGCAGGCTGGTAAGCCAATCACCGGGCACTATTCCGTGCCGGGTGACTTTCAGGGACTGGCGGCCTACGCGGCAGCCGGTATCATTTCCTGCCACGAGTCTGTTCTGACCGAGGATGCCTTAAACCGCATGCGGTTGGGTATGTATGCCAAAATGCGGGAGGGCTCGGCCTGGCACGATGTGCAGGCCACGGTAAAAAGCCTTACTGAAACCAGGGTGGACAGTCGCCGGGCGATACTGGTAAGTGACGATTGCCACCCTGAAACTCTGCTTTCGGTAGGACATTTAAACAATGTAGTGCGCCGGGCCATAAGCAACGGGCTTGACCCCGTACGGGCCATCCAGGCGGTAACCATTAACACCGCCGAGTGTTTTGGTGTGGCCCGTGATCTGGGAGCCATTGCCCCCGGGCGGTTGGCTGATATTCTGTTTCTCAAAGACCTGGCCGGAGTGCAGGTGGATAAAGTGCTGGCCGATGGCCGGCTAATCGCTGAAGCGGGTCAATTGCTGGTGGACTTGCCCGCGGTTACCTACCCTGAGGCTGTGCGCAATTCGGTGCATTTGCGGGAACTGCTGGCGGCGGAGCATTTTGCCATACCGGCACCGGCTGTGTCCGGTACAGTTCGCGTCAGGGTGATGGAAATCATTGAAGCCAGTGTCATAAACCGGCATGTAACTATCCATTTACCCATAAGCGATGGGCAGCTAAAGGCAGATGCCGCCGGTGATCTGGCCAAAGTGGCGGTGGTGGAGCGGCACGGCGGCAGTGGCGGTATTGGCCTGGGCTTTGTCCGGGGCTTTGGCTTCAGCGGTGGAGCAGTAGCTTCAACTGTGGCCCACGACAGCCACAACTTACTCATAGTGGGCATGAATGACGCCGATATGGCTCTGGCGGGCAACACCCTGGCCGGCTGTGGCGGTGGTATGGTGGCGGTTCGCGACGGCCAGGTACTCGCTTTATTGCCCCTGCCCATAGCCGGTCTGATGTCCAACGCGCCGGTGGAAGAGGTGGCCAAACAAGTCCAGGCCGTGCAACAAGCTTGGGTAGAGCTGGGCTGTCGTTTAGTGTCTCCCTTTATGACCATGTCGCTGCTTTCTCTGCCTGTGCTGCCGGCACTGCGCCTGACCAACCGTGGCCTGGTTGATACACAGCAGTTTAAATTTGTGGATTTAGTTGACGGGTAATGGAAAAATACCACCTGATCTTCTTTAAACCCGGCGGCTTGAAAATGCCGCCCCAAGGATGCTTCTAAATTTCCGGATGTTCGCATAGCACATTATTAATCTACCTTGATCCCCGTTCATTGCAAGTTTAGGACGGAGATTTGCCGGCAGGGGAGTTAAAGTTGATTACGATATCTAAAATCTCAGACTGGCTGCCAATTCTAACGGGCGGACCCCATGTGCCAAACCCGGTGGAAACAATGACCTGCAGATTCTCTTTGCGCAAGTACCCCCGGTCAATCTCAAATATGCGAGCTGTAACAATGTTGAAGGGAAAGAACTGGCCACGGTGCGTGTGTCCCGAGATTTGCAGGTCAACTCCCTGCTCCTCGGGCTCGCTTAAGTTGACAGGTTGATGGTCAATTGCAATAACCGGCAGTGCTTTATCGATGCCTTGTACAATTGTTTGTAAATCACTTCGTTTATTATTTGTATAATACCTACTATATAAATCATCTCGACCCACCACATAAAAACTGTCCGCCACCTTAATAACTTCATCCTGCAGTACATTAACCCCAGCCTTTTCCAGGCCGTTAATGATTTCAACCCAACGACCACCTATGTACTCATGGTTTCCCGGCACAGCATAAATACCGTACCGGGGTGCCAGCTTGCGCAGTGTATGACCCATATTTTGCTCGATAAATGGCATCGGGTCTTCATCCACTATATCACCGGGTAACAGTATGATATCCGGGTTTAAACCGTTCACCATTTCAACCAATCCCTGTAAACGCTTATTGTGCACAGTATTGCCCAGGTGCAGATCAGAGACCGCCACTACGTGTAGTTGTTTAATACTACCCGCTTGTTTGGGAATATTAATATCATAATGAATGATATGGGGGATCCTGGCATTCCACCAACCATAACCTATAATGACAATAACAATTATTAATACACTAAAGCCAATCAACGGCGCAGTGGGGAATTGCTCGTAAGCTCCCCGGGGCAAAAACGTGAGACGCTTATCCGCAAGGCGAACCAATTCCAGTAAGCCAAGAATTATGGCCAAATAAACCATAGCTGCCATCCAATAGGATCCCAGCAGAATTAAAGGCTGGCCTATTTTATAATTAACATATCTTTCACATAGACGACCTGCTAAAAAAGACAGTACGACAAGCCAGAAAACCAACCAATATAAGCTTGCGGTCACATGGGGTATGAATTTTCCGGCCAACTGCCACAGGCGCATGCCAATCCAGTAATTGAGCAGGCCGTATAGTAAAATAATTGATAAAAAGATCAAAGCTCGAACCATACTGGCCAACACCACCTTTATATAGCCTTAATACAATCACCAGCCTTATCAGTGCCCTTATTAATGCCCATTAATCACTTTATATGAAAATTTTAGATACTTTATTATTCTTCGTCAAACCTTCCTTGTCCGAAAACATTAACTATCTTTCCCACGACCGTTCAACTTAACACCTGGCATAGCTATGTGTTAACGTACTTCTGCTTTGGGCACACACAAAAAACCGGGGTAATCCCCGGATGAATATGCCTAAATTTGATGCCTGAATATAATTTTCTTTGCTAAACCCAAGGTGCATTGGCAAACAGCCCTTGAATAAACGGGAGCAGGTCCACTGGCCTGATAATGCCCACTATCTGGCCTTGCTCGTTGGCTACCGGCACAATGGTGATGCGCCGGTTTAAAATGATTTCCGCCGCCTTGGAGGGGTGATCGGTTTCCATTACTTTTACATCCACCAGCGGGCGGATGCATTTATCCAGCGGGGTATCCTTGATTAATTGCACCCCTTCCCAGTAGAAAAAGCCGGGGCGGCTATAGTTAAAAAGGCCCAACCACCCGGCTGCCTTGGGGGCCAAACTGTTGATGGCTTCAAACACATTGCGCAGGGTGAGAAAACCTTTAATATTATCATTGTCATCCAGCACAACAAGCCAGCGGTAACCCCTTTCCCCGGCCATTTGATACATCAAGTTTACTGCCTGTTCGAGGGTGGATTTATGATTGATACTGGGGTAGTCCGAAAAGGGAACCATGAATTTACTGATTGTTTCCGGTTTTTCCTGCATCAACAACACCTCCAGTATTTTTTGTTGTCCGGTATTAATTAAATACTCAACTTTCGCACCTTAAAAATAAGCTCAAGCTCTTAATATGCAAGCGTTTTGGAATTATTAATATCAAGCAACTGCTCTTTTCTGAAGCGAACTTTTCAGAAAGGCAGGTAATTGCTCGAAAAACGTATCCAAAAAATGTTGAATTTGTTCTTCAGAAAGAAGAAATTCCTTGCTAAATGATGAGGCGAAAAGATCTATGATTAAAAGAACAGCTTCGGTAAAGCGAATATCCTCAATTTCATCGCAACACAGATAAAAGAGCTCGCCAAGGGTCTTGGGGTCTTTCTCCTCTCTGGCACTTAAAGCCAGCATGATATATCGCACAAAGACAATGGTGGTATGAGCAGTAAGCGCATCATAACTACGGCACTGGAATTCCTTTGCCAAATGCAAATGGGACTTTGTGACTTTGAAGAAACACTCGATTTCCCAGCGTTTGCCATAAATACGGATAACTTCTTCATCAGATAGCTCAAGGTTTGTTGTTAAGATTGCCAACCATTTTTTTGAGCGGTTACGGTCTCGAACGAAGATGATTTTTACCAGAACGTCATTTCCGTTTTGGGCCTTACCAAGCCCGACAACGACGGATGATAGAATCTTGGCCCGCCCGCGTTTTTTGCGAAGAACTTTGTAAAGTTGACCCAATGTATATTCGCTTCCATTATAGGTGTAATAAACGCGGTGCATATTCTTGAGCATACAAACAACATGCAAATGGTATTCTGTCAGCACCCGCTTGATTACGACTGGAAAGGCAAACCAGCTATCAAAAAGCAGGGTACTCGCACAAAGTTGAAAAGGGTTCACTTGGTCGAGAAGCGAGAACATAGTTTCTGTGGATTTTTGAATAGCTTCTTTGCGACGGCGGTATCCAACTGTCCGTTTGTCAATCCTTTGATTTAGCCCCTGGTAACGATTTTTCTCTTTATCAGAGCTAAGCAGAGAGAACGCAAGGGGCAGAAAGGTTCCACCATCAGACCAACCCAAGGTCAGCATCCGAAACCCTTTCAGATACCGATTTGTTGAATGATCGTGAACCCGGGACAATAATTCAACCGATTTACTACGGTTTCTGGAATAAGTAGAGTCGTCTAAAATCAATACACGAGCCCGGCCCTCTGATGTCAGGGGTAAAAGTCTTGTTTTGATGAGAAATGAGCTGATTGTAACAAGAAATTTCCGCCAATTGAATGTAGGCCTGTTTAGAAAACGATATATCGCATCTTTGGAAGGAGCGTTATCTATACGACCTGACTCCAATGTTCGATAAAGATTTTTCCCTTGAAATACAAGGGAAAAGATAAATTGGAAAAGGAACAATGGCGATAGACCGGATTCTTTTCGGATATTCGCCTGGTGCAAAAAGGTTCCTATTTTTGCCTGCTTTATAAACCGATCAGAATAAGATTTAGCCTGTTCATTGTTATCATTTTTTGGTAAAATTATAGCCACAGAAAACATCCTTTCTTGGTGTGTTGTTGTGGTGACTACATTTTACCAAAAAAGGCGTGTTTTCTGTTTGTTTTTGCTTAAAAAAGTTGGCCTAAATTCTTATTTTGTAAGGGGTTAGACTGATTTTTGAACTGCGAAAGTTGAGTTAAATATTAAACAAGTTGAATATCGCAGGCAATAAGAATGCCCTTTAATGGTAAAACCAACACTTTAGCGGTTATTTTAAGCTGTTTAGGTTTTCACAAAACCTATCTGAATATTACAATAATTTAAAAAATACTTTATGATATTGCTAAGATAAATGGAATAAAAATATATAAATTGTCATTTTAATATGAATGATTAATCATTCAATAAGAATAAAGGGGTAAAAAGCATGTTTAAGGATGATTTCTTTTGGTGCCAACACTATCCCCAAGGCGTGCCCCACCGGATAGAAATACCAAATGTATCTCTTTACTATTTCTTGGAACAGGCTGCCCAAAAGTACCCGGCCCACACAGCCACTATTTTCATGGGCCACAAGCTTACTTTCAGCCGGCTTAAAGAGCAGGTGGACCGGTTGGCCACAGCACTGAATGACCTGGGTGTCAAAAAAGGGGACCGGGTGGCCGTGATGCTCCCCAATTGCCCCCAGACAGTGATTGCTTACTATGCCATCGTTAGCATAGGTGGCGTGGTTGTTATGACCAATCCCCTTTATATGGAAAGGGAATTATTGCACCAGCTGAGGGACGCGGAAGCGGAAACATTAATTTACCTGGATGCCATGGGCCATAAGGTACTAAATATGGTGCACCGGACCAGGGTAAAAAATTTAATTGTCACCGGGGTGCAGGATTACCTTCCCTTTCCGCTCAACTATTTATATCCCATCCAGGCTAAAAAGCAGGGCCAGGTACTTGATGCGCCCGGTGACCGCGGTGTTTTGCATTTTAAGAAATTTTTACAAAAGTATTCACCCCGGTCGCCTCGGGTTCAGTTGGATCCGGAAAATGACCTGGCTTTGCTGCAGTATACGGGAGGCACCACAGGTTTGTCCAAAGGGGTTATGTTAACTCATAAGAACCTGGTGGCCAATGTGAAGCAGGTTCACGCATGGTTAACCGACTGCCGTGATGCGGGAGAGAGGATGCTGGGAGCTTTGCCGTTCTTTCACGTGTTTGGCATGACAGTAGTGATGAACTTTGCCATATATTGCTGTTCCACTATGATTTTGCTGCCGCGTTTCCAAATAGACACTGTATTAAAACAAATTAATAAATACCACCCAACTTTGTTTCCAGGTGCTCCCACCATGTACGTGGCGGTTGTATCCCATCCCGAGCTGAATAAATACGATATTTCCTCCATTAAGGCATGTATCAGCGGTGCGGCGCCCCTGCCGGTGGAAGTGCAGGAAAAGTTTGAAAGGCTGACCGGCGGTAAGCTGGTGGAAGGCTACGGGTTGACGGAATCCTCTCCGGTAACCCACTGCAATCCTATAAATGGGGATCAGGTTTCGGGGTCCATCGGGCAGCCCCTGCCCAATACCGATGTTAAGATTATGGATAATTGCACGGGCACAAAGGAAATGCCCCTGGGCGAGGTTGGGGAACTTTGTATTCGAGGTCCTCAGGTAATGAAAGGTTACTGGAATATGCCCGAGGAAACGGCCAGGACCATTCGGGATGGCTGGCTGTATACCGGGGATATTGCCAGGATGGATGAACGGGGGTTTACATACGTGGTGGACCGGAAAAAGGATATAGTTATTGCCGGCGGCTACAATATTTATCCCCGTGAAGTGGAAGAAGTGCTGTACGGGCATGCCAAGGTTAAGGAAGTGGTGGTGGCCGGCGTGCCCGACACCTACCGTGGCGAGACGCTCAAAGCATATATCGTCCTTAAAGAGGGTGAAAAGGCCACTGAACAGGAAATTATTAATTACTGCACTGAACAACTGGTTAAATATAAAGTCCCCAGGAAAGTAGAGTTTCGCTACGAGCTGCCTAAGACGATGGTGGGTAAAATATTGCGCCGGGCCCTGGTGGAAGAAGAAAGGAGTAAACTGGAGGAAAACAATAAATAGCTGTCCATGTCCGCTGTCTGCTCAACTTTTATTGTTGTATCCAATTACAGTATCCAATGCTACCCGGCAGGATATTTAACTTAAGAAGTGAATTAATTATTAAGAATGCCTGTCGGCATGTGTCGCAGTGAGAGGGGAAATCTCCGGGGTACCCTTATGCATTACACTTTAGCGGGGCTATTTATATTATCACCACTTTTTCGCCGTCTGGGTTGCCCGGATGCCCCTAATGTTCGTGAGGGCGGAGGTATACTTGCTATTTGGAGCAATAGATCAGCAAAGGAAGCGATGACTTGGCCAGGGAACAGGAAAGAGAACAACAACCGGCGCAAATCATACTGGCCGCCATCAACCGGGCGCAGCTGGCCGCTGCCGGCCACATTGGAGCAGCCCGGGGGCTAGTTGTATTTGGTACCATGGATGGCGGCCTGTTGGAAAAAGTTAATACCGGGGATATGAGTAATGCCGTGCCCGTCTATTTTTACGAGCCGGGCTGAGACTGGCCCCGTAAAGTTGTTGCCGTGGGCAAGCTAAAGGCCGTGTGGACCGATCTGCCGGATGCGGATGATGAATACACCTTCAAAAAGGAGTTTAACCATCATTTTGGCAGTAGCTGGGATAAAGTTATGCTGGGGGCGGAAAAGCCCTTTGACCAGCACCGGTACTGGGATGGTTATTTTGCCGTGACAGATGTAGTTTCAAGCAATGGTCTCACTTTGCTTGACGTAACAGGAGCGGGCGGGAGCGGTGTAAAGCCTCTGTGTTATAATGTGATTGTGGTATGAAATATGGAGTACATTGAGAGGAGAGCGCTTGATGGTTTTTGACTTTCAGCGGGGGATAATGGACAAGCTGGCCAATGACACCTTGAAACAGCTGAACATGGAGGACAGTTTTACCTTTGCTTGTGGGTCGGAGTGTATGGGCCGGTGCTGTCAAAACATTACTATTTTATTGGACCCGTGGGATGTGGAAGTTATGGCCCGGCACCTTGATATGCCCGGCCAGCAGTTTTTTAGTAATTATTGTGAGATGGAACCCGACCGGGATACCGGCTGGCCTATGGTGTGGCTGGCCCACGCCGCCAATGGCCGCTGCGCCTTTATGCTTGAAGATGGTAAATGTTCTATTTACACTGCCCGGTCCCGGAACTGTCGCACATTTCCCCTGGGCCGCGCGGTGCGCTACAACCGCGATGGTGATGAGTGCAGTAAAGAAGAGCGGGTTTTCATGGTTGACCGCATGCAGTTTTGCCTGGGCCATACAGCAGACCGGGTTTGGACGGTGCAGGAATGGTATGAAGATGCCGGTGCCCAGGAGTATTACCAGATGTCGGACCAGTATACCGAACTAATTGATTACGCGGCCCGGGTACTACAGTGCCGGGAGTGGATGAACCCTAAGATAATGCAAATGCTGATGCCCTTTTTATTCGCTCCGGACATGCTGCGTGGTAAGCTGGGCATTGACGAGGAGCAAATTGACCACCGGGAATTCCACCGCCGCCGCATGCAAGCCGTTAAATTAATTCTTACCGACATGGCTTTGGGTTTTGGCTACGGGCCGCAGATCGATGTTGGCGCGGAGGCCTTTGCCGGCAGCCTGATGGACCGGGTGAAAAAGGTCATACTTACCGGAGCATAACAAGCATATCCCGGGTGTTGAATAAACCGCCCGGGATATTTTTATTATTTGCTGTATTATGGTTTGGGGATGCCGCCGGAGTTGTGGTGTTAAGCATATATGCTTCGGGTTTGGCATATTTTTTGCTTGTTTATTTTGCTAAATAATAAATAAAGTACTTATGGAGGGATGTATTGTGCCACAAATGAAAAATATTCAGGATCTGACCAAGGAGCAATTGATTGATTTTGTAACCGATTTGAGCAAACGCTGGCTGGCCCATGACGGTCTGTGGTTTCAGGCTGTAGAAAAAAAATACGGCCTGGAAAACGCTATTGATGCTGACTCTGATGCCTGGGATAAGTTCACTGTCCTGGAAGCCAACCGGATTAAACAGTTTCTCGGCCTGCCCGAACAAGGCGGTCTGGACGCGCTGGACCAGGCTTTGCGGTTCCGCTTATATGCTTTTTTAAACAAACAGGAAATTATCCGCCAGGCGCCCAACAAGCTGGTTTTTCGGATGAATGCCTGCCGGGTACAGGCGGCGCGGGAGCGCAAAAAAATGGACTTTTTCCCGTGCAAACCGGTGGGGCTGGTGGAATACAGCGGCTTTGCCCGTGCCATTGACCCGCGTATCAGCATCCGGTGCATCTGTTGCCCGCCGGATGAACTTCAAGATGGCTGCCACTGTGCGTGGGAGTTCACATTGGAAGAGTAAAATGTTAACGAAAGTAACACTCAATTGTTCATGGTAGTAATCATGTCCCGGGCTATTCTCGATTTGTCAATCTATATGTGCGATATATGTCGTTATGATGGCGTGCCGGTGAGCGGTGTCGACATAATTAGCTTTCAATTATTTTTATCTAACTTTGCAAAAATTACTATAGACGTAACGGTTGGGGTTTTGTACAATTAAATTAACCGGTTGACTAATCGGAAATAAGGGGTACGAGCCCCGAAAATTTATAAGGGAGAGGGAGGTCCACAATATGTTCATGGTACAAATCGACCCGGATAAATGCGAAGGTTGCGGCGAATGCACTGCATCCTGCCCGGCTGAAATTTTGGAAATGGATGGCGATAAAGCTACCGTAGCCGGTGATCCCAATGACTGCCTGGGCTGCGAAACCTGCGTAAGCGTTTGTCCGAATGGTGCTGTTTCAATTACCGAATCATAATATAAACATTAAAATGGTTGCATAATAAGCCCATATCCGAAGGGATATGGGCTTATTATTTTTGCCCGCAGGTCACACAACATTGGTTCGGCATTATTTGCTGGAAGCGCAGATTTTGTCCCTGAGCCATCTTAAATGAAGTCAGGAAGCGACATTATAAATCGTTGTTGCCTGCAGTAAAAAGCCTTATCATAATTATTGGAGGTGAGCAGCTTGTATTACATCGCGGGGGTAAATGAAACGGGTATGGAGATGGGCTGTGATTTTGGTTTTGACATGATTGAGCGAATAGTGCTGGATGATATTTTGATGGAGATTCCATCCAGGGCAATAGGCCAGCTGGTGGCTGCCAAAAGGTTTTCCTATTTTGGGGACAAGCCCGATTTTAAGACCGCCGATTTGGTGGGCCAAAAAGCACAGCGCCTGCAAGCCGAGTATGGCATTGATGTCTTGCGGGAGCATTGCCAGTCGGTGCTTGTAGTGAGAAGACCCCTGCTGGCCACGTTGAAAAGAATGCGGATCAAGCTTTGGAATCTGTCGGGCTGGCGGTGTGGATTGAAAATAAAGCCCACCGGGCTGTTTAATCATATAGTCCTTTTCCACCCTCAACTGTTGCGCAGTTTGCTGGGCAAAGAAAAGTACGGGTTGTGGAACCATGCAGAGGACCAGGTGCGCGCCATAGGGGTTTTAGATAAATTCATTGATTTTTTAGAACATAGTAATGATCTGCGGAAAATTATCTTTTATAATGAGCTGACCTGTCCGCACTGGGATGCTTCGGGTGAAATGGAATTCGACAGCATTGGAAGATTGATGGCCTTTAATTACTTCGGCCGGGGTAACGGCCAATCTTATAAATATTACCCGCAGTTGGAGGTATGGCAAAGAACCTAGTCCGGCAGGACTTGCCCTGTAAATATAGAAATATATGCTATTATCAATTTCCACAAAAATAATAACAGGGGGCATGGATATGGACAGGCTCTGGGCACCGTGGCGTGGTGTTTATGTTGGTAAGGAACGTGGCGATGGATGTATATTTTGTGAGAAATTAAATGCCGGCACCGATAAAGACGGGGATAATTATGTACTTTACCGGGGCGACAAGGTTTTTGTGATACTGAATATTTATCCCTATAATAATGGTCATTTGCTGGTGGCTCCCAAACGGCACGTGGGTGATATTGAAGAACTGACCCTTGATGAAATGCAGGAATTGTTTGCTGTCACCCGGCGCATGGTCGGGGTGCAGCGCAGTGCTTTTAACCCCGATGGCTTTAATATAGGTATTAACCTGGGTAAAGTAGCAGGGGCCGGTATTCCCGGTCATCTGCATATCCATATTGTGGCCCGCTGGGGTGGCGACACCAATTTCATGCCTGTATTTGGCGACGTACGAGTAATTTCCGAGGCATTAGAAATAACTTATACCAAGCTAAAGCAGGCGCTGGAACGGGAATAATCAAGCGTGAATAATAAATGTAAATACCTGACAGACAGGTTATATGTATGGATTAGCTGGGTGATGCTTGGGTCTTGCGCCGGGCAGGAATTTATGCCATGATAAAGGTATAATAGCGCCTGAGGCGTTGGGCCGGCAAACAGGTTATTGGTTAATATTACAAAAAAACGTTTCTTGACTTGGCGAAGCGAATGTGATAAGATAAATCTTGCGTTGGGGAACCGGCGCAAAGCAAATAACGTGGTGGATGTAGCTCAGATGGTTAGAGTACCAGATTGTGGCTCTGGGGGTCGTGGGTTCAAATCCCATCATCCACCCCAGTTTTTTGGGGCGTAGCCAAGTGGTAAGGCAACGGGCTTTGGACTCGTCATTCGTTGGTTCGAATCCAGCCGCCCCAGCCAAAATGGCCGCTTTAAGGTGGCCGCATATGACCCATTAGCTCAGTTGGTAGAGCACCTGACTTTTAATCAGGGTGTCCCGCGTTCGAGTCGCGGATGGGTCACCAAATAAACCCCGTGGTATTAAACACCACGGGGTTTAATTTTTATTTATTACAAAGCCTGTACGAAAAGTCCGCACGAGATTCATATCGAATTTCTGTGTTGGCCTGGCTTTGGGCATGTACTTATTTTCCGTATAGCTCTGTTTCTTAAAGCTTTCGTCACCTTTTCACTTAAGCTTCGACAGACGCCCATAAAATTGCAAAATGTATATATCTCGCATTAAGCATTACGTGTTTTAAGTCAAGAAAATTTGATATTAATAATAATTAGATTTGATATTTCTTGATCATCTATTGATCATTAATTTATTAAACTAGGGAGTAGGAAGGAAGCATGTGGGAACCGTCCCTTTGCTTTTAAAATATTACTAAGTTGCATTATAGCAGTTTGGTTTTTTTGTTCCTGGGTCGCTAAATAGTGTCACACATACTTGTGGTTATAAAGGACATTATAAAAACATCACCAGAAACCAAAAAACAATCATCATTAAGGAGGTTTTTTTATGGCACAAGGACAAAACAGGAACAGAAAATTAATACCGCAGGCAGCCAATGCAATGGACCAGTTTAAATATGAAACTGCAGCCGAATTGGGTATTCAAAACTACCAGGGTTATCTTGGCGATCTGCCCTCCAGGGTAAACGGAGCGGTCGGCGGCAACATGGTGAAGAAAATGATAGCCGCTTATGAGCAGAGCCTGGCCCAGGGGCAGCAGCCCGCCACCCCGCAGGTAACCAATCAGCAGCCGACTCCTTAGTATAACAAACGGATATTAATAGTTTTAGCTTAGTAAGAAAGGATTAGTTATAGGATTTCAGTTAAGCAAGTTTGGAAAAAGGCCGACCCTGACAGGGCCGGTCTTTTTCTGCCCTTTTTAGCCTTGTTCTTTTGTTTTGCCCTTGTCCGGTGGCAAATTGAAAAGTTTGATATGGAGAATAATAGCTTAGCAGTATTTTCTTCAATAGCTTGAGTTTTATGCATGGCCGGCAAATAATAAATTCATAAACTGCAGAAATAAAAATATTAATAGAGTATAATCGAAAAACATAAAATCCCAAATACCATATAAAGGATGATTAGAAAAATATAAGCAAACTGGGTAAGTAAGAGAATAAAAATGCGCATACCAAATAGGCCTTTTTGAATTGATTTAAAAAAAGCCTAAAAACAATTTGAATATAACTTAAAGCATAACCCAGATTAGGCAGCGAACCTTGAAAGGACAGGAAATATATCAGTGATTGAAATGGTGCTCTCGCCAGCCCATGCATCAACATAACAACAGAAAGCACCAAGAAATACTCTAACTATCCTACGTTCTCGGGTAAAAACAACGGCAGATTCAGCGTTAAAATCATTATTGATTCTGTCCCAGGCCCTTTCGGTGGTAGAGCGTCTTTTGTAAAGCTGCTTCCACTCATCCGAGCCCCTTAAAATAGGCGTAAAGAACCTGGGGTTATCACTTGTTTTTGTATAAAACGTTTTTTCGCTATATAAATGGCACTTATCACAGGAATTACATTGCACAGGGAAAAGCCACTTTCGTCTGAAGGACTTGGACATTAGGCCCCAGTTACGTAATTGGTGTCCTAAACATTTGCAGTGAGGGATCCCTTTTTTATCAAATTCAATAAAATCACTCACTGCATCAGGCTTAGAAGCCCGAGCGTTAAGATCAATAACGGGCTTGATGCCATAATGCATATTGAGAAGATAGAATGGATTAGCGTCATAAGCCGAATCGTAAACAGCAGCATTAAAATTAATCCCTGGGTACAAATCCACAAGCTCTTTAAGTTCATAAACACTAGTTACCGAATCATGACGTTCACCAGAAACACATTTTATATGGATAGGTAAGCTGTAGAAAGAGTCACAAGCAGTGAAGCCATGAAAAGTATGGCCATAAAAGTAACGCTCATTGTAACTATCCCAACCCCAAGAGGCAGAGGGGTCAGCGAATAAGCGGAGGCAATCGCAACGTTCGCCGGGCTTTAACTTACAATTGCAAACCTTTTTGCCGTAGTAAGAGGCATGAGTAGGCATGCAAGTGCCATCAGCGGCGACATTCAATTTATTAGGGTCGCCAAGGATACCCCTGGCTAAGGATGGCATAACAAAAACATCTTTTAGAATCTGGTTTAAAGTAGATTCCAGATTACCAGGGAGCTTGGCATTATTGTATTTTAGCACCCTATTAACCAGGCGTTCCACTACGCCGGGCTTGGATGAATCCAGTTTCTGATTTTTCTTCTGCTTCTTTTTAGGCTTACGCTTGAGCTTGCGCAGCTTCGATTTGTAAAGGATCCGATTCTTACGAATCAGCCTATCCATATAATTATAAAAAGTACCCACGCCCGGGATAGGATCTGCCGGAACATCATCAACTTTAACAGTAGAAAAGCAGGCGGGCAAAAAACCAGATAAAACAGCAAGAAAAGGATCAGACCTTAAAGAATCCACCCACTTGGGGATGCTGGTTTCACCAGTAAAAGTCATAAGGATAAGCGAGCGAAGCAAGGCCACCGCATCTTTGGGTGGGATGCCCCGATTAGCCCTTGAATACCGGTTTTTAATAAGCTTAACAATGCCGGTAAGATCGGCACCCCAAAGTTTAACAACTAAAGAAGCTTTAGTTACGATAGTAATCTGCTGGCCGGTCGAAATATAATAGCGAGTTAAAAAATCACAAACGAAATCTTGATACTGCTCATGAGAATACTTGACAACTAACATAAAATCTACTCCTTTCAAACCGATATATTGGAAATAGCTTCCAATTCAATTTTGGAGCGATTTTAGAATTGTCAAGCAGGTAAAATGACCGTGAATCACTATTTAATTCATTTAAACCCAGATATCTTTTTAATAATAGCCATACCTAATAATTACGATGGGACATAAAATTAATTGTTTTTTGAGGTGAAGCCTCAAAAGGCAAAAAAATAAAGCCTGTATTTGCAAGGCTTTGGGATTTTTCGAATGTACTAATTAATATAGTGGGAGGTGAAAATTTTTGATGATGAGGAAACCATATATGCTCCGTCCGGTGGTACATTGTAAAGGGGGATGCCCGTTTAAGTCCCGGGTATGACGTTAAACTGTCCACAGGTATGCTAATGTAGTATGATCTGTTAATCTGCGAAGTGCATTTAACTGTTATTAATAATTAATGTTTGTATAGATTATAAGTTCATTTAAACATCAAGATCCTGCGTTAGGCAGGGTCTTTGTGTTTTTATGGCTAATTGACACAGATAAAGGGAGTTAAAAAGGGTTTTATATATTGTAGTTTTTATGTTAATATTTATTTTAATATATAATACGACTATAGATAACCATAAAGGGCAATAAATTAAATATAGTAATATAGTAGGAGGTATTTGCTTTGGCGTTTGAAGTTTATAAACCGAGGTCATCCAGGGAAAATGTAGTTGCTTTTACCAAACATCATATCAGACTGGGAGTGAAATTGGCCGCAAAGCTGAGCAGTAATCGGGTTGAAGTGGCTTATGACAGGGATACCCAGGAGTTAAGGATTAAAGCGGTGAATGAAGGCGGGCTGTTACTCAACAAGAATAAAATCGGAGCCCGGGGTATCTTTAAATTTTTCGATTTGGAAGGTAAAAAGGGGAATTATGAAGCCAGGTTTGATCCTCAAGAAGAAGCTATTTTTGTGGACATGTCCCAATAATGCCCTGTGATTGACAGGTTAACCCCGGCAGGTTACAATAAATGAAACACCTGTTTGGGGAGGTGAGTAAATGCGCACTGGTATTGCAAATTTGCCTTTGCATGGGCATCATTGTCCCCGGTGGCTTTTTGACCGGATGGTGCGCCTTAGTGCGGCCATTGTGGAGGCGGTGGTGGAAGAGTTCGGGCCCCGTGAAGTGCTGCGCCGCATGTCCGATCCTTTCTGGTTTCAGGCCTTTGGCTGCGTAGTGGGTTTTGACTGGCATTCTTCGGGGCTAACCACGGTGCTTTGCGGTGCTTTGAAGCAGGGCATGGCCCCCCGGCAAAAAGATGCCGGCATTTTCTTTGCCGGGGGTAAGGCGATGGTCTCTCGCAAAACGCCCCACGAAATAGCCAGTTACACTGACCGGTATGCGCTGCCGGACCATGTGGTTGATTTGCAGTATGCCAGCCGGATGTGTGCCAAGGTGGATTCGGCGGCAGTGCAGGACGGCTACCAGATATACCAGCATTTTTTTATGTTTACCGCTGATGGCAGCTGGGCGGTGGTCCAGCAGGGTATGGATGGCCAAAATGGCTGGGCCAGGCGTTATCACTGGCTCAGTGATAATTTGCTGAGCTATGTCGAGGAACCCCATGTCGCTGTTTGCGGGCAAAGTGGGTCAAATGTACTCAATATGGTATCCAGGGAAAGTGACCGGGCCCGCAGTGCGTCGGTTTTTCAAACCCAAGAGAAACCGGAAAAAATTATCACGGCATTGAAAAAAATTGCCGCCCTACCCAAGGAGCAAATAGCAAGTCTTAGTTTGCCGGCTGCTCACCCGGTGCCCCAGGCTGGACGGATCGAAAAGACATTGCGCCGTCTGTATGATCTGCAACCGGAGAACTATGAGCAACTGCTGGCCGCCCAGGGGGTCGGGCCGGCTACGGTGCGAGCTTTTGCCCTGGTGGGGGAAGTGGTGTACGGTGTGCGGGCCAGCTTTCGGGATCCTGTGCGCTATTCTTTTGCCCATGGAGGTAAAGATGGTCATCCCTATCCGGTGGATAGACAAAATTATGACCGTACCATAGATATGCTGGAAACCGCCTTGCGGCGGGTGCGGGTTGGTGAAAGGGACAAGCTGGACGCGCTGGGACGCCTGGCGAAACTGCAAAAGGGTTTTAGCTCATAACTGGAGGTGTGCGAAATAAATAATCGTGAAGCGCTTAAAGAATTGTTGGACAGTCAGGCTTTTGAACGCCGGCCGGTGGTACTTTCTTCGGGCAAAACCAGCCATTATTATTTTGATGGCCGGAAGGTTTCCCTGAGTCCCCGGGGGGCTTATTTAATTGCTCAGATTATCTGCGATATGCTTGAGGGTGAAAATGTGGAAGCAGTGGGCGGGCTGACCATGGGAGCCGATCCCATTGTGGGGGCTCTGGGGCCCGAGGCTTACCGGCGGGGTCTTGACCTGTCTTTATTTATTGTACGCAAGGAAGCTAAAAAGCACGGTACCAAACAGCAAATAGAAGGGCCGCCCCTTAAGCCCGGGCAGCGGGTGGTTATTGTCGATGATGTTATCACCACCGGGGGATCGGTGATTAAGGCAGTGCAGGCCGTGCGGGAACTCGGCTGCGAAGTGGTCAAGGCCATTGTGCTGGTGGATAGACAGGAAGGCGGTACTCAAAACTTGGAAGAGATGGGGGTTAAAGTGGAGCCTGTGTTTACCGCTGCGGATTTTGGTCTGTAGTCAAGCATTAAGGATCTGTAACAGCTTTCGATTATTAATTGCTAAATAGGTTAAAAAAGGCAGCTGTTATGTATAAAATCGAGTTATTTTGGCAAAATGAATGTTTGATTGTTTGACTAGTTAATATAAAACACATAAAATTAGGCAGTAAGCCTAATTAAGGGAGGCGTATAAAAAATTTGTCACCGAGTTCCCTTCTGGGGAAGCGGGGGAACCAGTTTTGGGGTGAAATGCAATCAGCATGGGGCTATCACTTCGGCCCTAACCCGTCAGCTAACCTCGTAGGTGTGGAAAGTGAGGCATCATGTCCAAGGCAAAAGTGTTTATTACTTCACTTGCACTGGGGGCATCCCTGTTCATTTTACCCGCTCCATCCCTGGCCAATACTTATTACACAGTCAACCAGGGAGATAACCTGTGGAAAATTTCCCGCATGTACAGTACCACGGTTGAAAAAATTATGTCCCTTAACGGCCTGGGTTCCAGCACCATCCATCCCGGTCAAAAATTACTGGTTGTGCCTGATGGCAGTAACAACGCAGTTAATCAAACCAGCCAGTCGAGCCAGGCAGGCACGGCAAGCCAGGCAAACACGGTTCAACCGGTATCCAGAAGTGGCGATCGTATTGATGAAATTCTAGATTATTCACGCTCCTTCATCGGCGTGCCCTATGTTTCGGCCGGCGGGTCGCCCAGTGGTTTTGATTGCTCGGGGTACACAAAGTATGTATTTGCTCACTTTGGCATTGATTTACCCCGTACCGCCGGTGAACAGTATAATGCGGGACAAGTCCTATCGGCAAGCGAAGCCAAGCCCGGTGATTTAGTGGCCTTCAAAACCGGCAGTTACATAACTCATGTCGGCATTTATTTGGGCAATGACAAGTTTATCAGTGCCACCTCAGGCAAGGGGGTTGCCATTGCTTCGGTTTACGGATCGTATTGGAAAGATCATTTGTTGGGCTATTCCAGGATTATACCCTCGTAAAAAGTCATTAGCACAAGGCGGAGTTGCAAAGTCAACAGCTAAAAATAATGATGCAAATAATAAACAAACTACGGGTTGGTCGGCAATGAAGTTAAAACATTCAAAGTAAAACCCGTAATAATTACCCCAATATACTAAGGCTTGTAATAATAAAGCCCACCTTAATCAAGGCGGGCTTTTCTTATTTCTTTTTGGTATATTTTTTACTGAATTGGCGCATGTCCTTGACTGGCACTCTTGGCTGCCTTGGAATAGGCGGCCGGGCGGTTGTGCCGGCACGCGGTTTAGGCTGCGCCTGGACCATGTCTGTGCATTTGGGCTCAAGGTGCTTACCCGGTTGGGGCATGGTTTAGGCCTTTCCGTTTAACAATTGCTGTCTGATTACTTTGCCCGATGGAGTGCGGGGGATGCTTTTAAAAACAAAGTCAACTGGCAATTCACCAACCAAGTCGTTATAGCAGAACTGTCTGATGCTCTCAGGTGTGGGCACCGGATCAGCCGGTTCGACAAATGCTTTAATTCTGGTTCCGGATGCTGTATTAAATGAGATAACCACCGCGTCTGCCACGTGGGGATGTTTATTAATGGCTCGCTCCAATTTGCGCACATGCATCACAAGGTCGCTGGGGGTTAATGTATTTAACATAGGATTCACTCCTTTGGCAATTTAACAGAATATTTATAATATTTATACTACTTTGTCACTCATTTGGCAAGATGATTTCGCCGAATGGTAATTATTTGGGGGGAATGGTAGCGGACAAGGCTTTCTGGATGGATTCACTGGTTAACTGATTATTGAATTATCCATGGTGCTATGATATCGTGTACACACAAGGAATAGTATGTGAATATCTATACATGGGTTCAATAACGCAGCTATAAAAATGATTCACAACTATTAATAACATTTTCATCCTTAGGAAAGGAATGGGTAGATGTGAAAGAAAATAATCATGCATTATGCAAAGATGTCGCCCAGGATGTTGCCGGGGATGTTGGCCTGGTAAAGGTTGATATGTACGGTGCCGGGTCCTTTGAAGTACCATGCGGCACTTCACCTCTTGATTTACTAAAATATGACCGGATTGAGCGCAGATCCCCCGTGGTTGCCGTGATGGTTAATAATGTGCTGGTGGGGCTTGATTGGGTTATTCGGCAGGATAGTACCATTGAATTTGTTGATTTGGAGTCAACTGATGGCATGCGCGTTTATACCCGCAGTATGGTAATGCTGCTGGTGCGGGCCGCCAGTGAAGTTTTGCCGGGGTGTAAGGTTAGGATGGAGCATACCCTTGGTAATGGTGTCTATGGCGAGATTGATTACCAGCGCCGCCTGCATAAAACCGATGTGGAACAAATTGAAGAACGAATGCGGACAATTGTGCAGGCCGATGATCCTGTGTTAATTAACCGGGTGCCCAGGGACCAGCTGGCTTCATTATTAGAAGGCTCTAACCAGGAGGATAAATTGGATTTATTGCGTTACCGCAAGGCCTCCTCCATCTGGGTGCATAATTGTGGCTGGTTTAATGATTTCACCTATGGCAACATGGTGATCAATACCGGCCGTCTTAAGGTATTCAGGCTGCGGTATTATATGCCTGGTTTTATTTTGGAACTACCCCGCAAGGAAAACCCTACTTTGATACCTGAATATATAGAGCAGGGTAAACTGGCTAATATCTATTATGAATCGGAAAAATGGAGCCGTATTTTGGATGTGCATAACCTGGTGGAGCTTAATGAGTTGGTGGCCAGGGGCGGGGGAGGCGATTTAATCCGGGTGGCTGAGGCCTTCCATGAAAAGAAAATTGGGGAAATCGCCGATCAAATTGCTAAAAACCTGGATTTAATTCGTATTGTACTTATTGCCGGGCCTTCGTCCTCCGGTAAAACGACTTTCTCTCAGCGCCTGGGAGTGCAGCTGCGCATTCACGGTATCAGGCCGGTGCCCATATCCCTTGATGATTATTTTGTGGACCGGGAGCTGACTCCCCGTGACGAAAATGGGGATTATGATTTTGAGTGCCTTGAGGCTATCGATATGGAATTATTCAATGAACATTTAATTGCTTTAATTCAGGGTGAAGAAGTTCAGATGCCGACATATGATTTTTTGACCGGCAAGCGCAGTGACAGGGTGAAAACTTTAAAGCTGGGCAGCCGAGACATGCTTATTCTAGAAGGTATACATGGATTGAATGACCGGCTGACTACTTCTATTCCCAAGGGACGGAAATTTAAAATATATGTCAGTGCCCTTACCCAAATGAACCTGGATAATCATAACTGGATTCCTACTACCTATCTTCGAATATTGCGCAGGACAGTGCGGGATTATTACAATCGCGGCTATTCAGCCACTGAGACCATTCATCGCTGGCCGTCAGTGCGCCGCGGTGAGGAACGGCACATTTTCCCTTTCCAGGAAAGCGCGGATCTCATGTTTAACTCATCATTGATTTACGAACTGGCAGTGCTCAAGGGGCATGTGGAACCGGTTTTAAACATGGTTGGCCGGGAGAACCGCGAATATGCCATGGTGCGGCGCCTAAAGCGCTTTTTGGGCTATTTTTTGCCACTGGCATCCGATGAGGTGCCTTCAAATTCCATCGTCAGGGAATTCATCGGGGGCAGTTGTTTTAAATACTAGTAACGGCTTAATAGTTTTTTGTTGTTTTTGCCGGCGGTGGCAGGAATTGAAGCGTATAGAGGTTAAGTATTGGCCAAGGGATATTAAGTTCTAGGGCAATATGTCTAAGGTAAAATTTAGGAGGAGGGAGACTTTATGTCCGCTGACATAGCTGGCTTGTTAACTGAAGAAATGGAAAAGATAGGTAAGATTAGTTTTCAATTAACTGACCCGCAGGTATTTAATGAGCAAGTCAAAGATGTAACGATATTTTACAAGCTGGTAGGGGAGTCGCGCTTTAAATTTTTCCGCAGCAATTTATTTGAGCTGGTTTTTGTGCATCTTACCGAAGATTGGATGCGCCAGGCCAGGGTGGATTTAAAAAGTATCAATTGTGCCGGTGGTGCTGAAGTGCAGCTGGCCTGGGATGAAAAAGAGGATACCCTTGCTGTAAAGGGTGCGGGAGATGCGGATTATATAGTGGTAAAAGCTATGCAAATTGACAACTAAGTGCCAAATGATTATGTCGTACAATTGGCGGCTGCCTTGCTGTGTGAAACAGCGCTATATATAACCGCCATCAGACAGTTATATATAGCAGATAAGTTGGCCGGCGGATTGTTTTCACATTCAAGGCAGGGGATGCCTTGTGCAGGTATCGCCGGCTTTATTAACCACATAACCTGCTACTGTTTAATACAATGTCTTCACTGGCTTTTGTTGTTCCGCAGCCCACCTAATGGGTATTTTTATCTCTCGAATTATTCTGGGCTCGGGGTCGTTAATTATTACCTCCACCACAAAATAGTTTAAATATTTCCGTATGGCGGTGGCCAGGCCGAATGTGCGCAGCCCGTATTTATCCAAAGTTTGTACCAGGTTGCCGTATATGGTGGCTTCCAGCATTAAGCGGTCGTTAAGTTCGCTGTGGTTGATACCGATCAGTGCCTGCTGAACATAGGCGGTGAATTCATTTAAGGCTGGTATAAGTGGTGTTACATCATATTTAATATACTCTTCCACCATGTCGATCATTTAACCATCTCCTATGGTAGTATTTGTAATATATTACCATACATGTCCATATATTTCTAGCATAAATTACCAGATACCCCCCCTACTGTGTTTGAAGTTTGGGGGGGTATTATAGTTGACTGGTTTGCTTGGAACAAAGCCGGTTGCCAGCGGTAGTACAACAGGTAAATTAAAGGACGGTGGCCATGCTGTGAAGGCAGCGGTTAAAATAGTGAAGTTTATTGTATGTGCACTATAATAAATATTGTGATCTGGATATTCGCTCTCCGAGGCGGCAATAAACAGCAGGTATAAATATTTAAATGATAAGTATGAAAGATAAATTATGAAAGGTAAATGATAAATGGTAAAACATAAAAGGTAAAAGGTGTGCCAATGTATTATGTGTATATACTAATTTGTGCCGATGGTACTTATTACACCGGCTACACAACAGACCTGGCCGGGCGGCTGCGGAAGCACAACCTGGGTCAGGCCAGCAAATATACAAGATCCCGGTTGCCGGTGGAATTGGCGTACTATGAGGTGTTGCCGGACAAAAGCAGTGCTCTGAAGAGGGAGATGGCTATCAAGAAGTTGCCCAGGCTGGAAAAAATAAGGCTGGCGGACCAGGTTTGACCCGGCGGTTCCGGCAGTGGAAGTGAGAAAGGTGGTGACGTTCTCAATGTTAATTATCAGTGCCTGTCTGGCCGGGGAAAAGTGTCGTTATACAGGTGATGGTTTTGATTACCCAGCCCTGCGCAAGCTGGTGGAGGAGGGCAAGGCTATACCAGTCTGCCCGGAGGTGCTGGGCGGGCTGTCTGTGCCCAGGGATCCCAATGAGATAATTGGCGGTAATGGCTTTGACGTGCTTGATGGTAAAGCTAAAGTGCTGACTAATCGGGGTGTGGACACAACGGCCGCTTTTGTAAAGGGGGCCGCTGAGGTGCTGGCTATAGCCCAAAAAAAAGGTGCCCGGGTTGCTGTTTTAAAAGAACGCAGTCCTTCCTGCGGCAGTACTATGATTTACGATGGCACTTTTAGCGGTCGAAGGATTCCCGGCTGCGGCTGTACCGCAGCTTTGCTGGTGAAGGAGGGTATACGCGTGTTCTCGGAGGAGAATTATAAGAATTTGAAGTAAGCCAACTGTCCTTTGGGGGAGCCCCTGGTCCTGATTTTATGAACGGCGGGCAGTTTGAGGAATATATGTTCTTATTTAATTGGATACTATTGACGTGTCCCATCCCCGGGCATATAATAATAGCAAACAGTTGTTCTAACCATTTGGGCCGGGGGTGTATTTATGCAAACAAATGCGGCTTTGGGGCAAACACATGGGCGGCCGGTGGCTATAACCGGTCATAAAGCCGGGCTGGCAGCGGAGCTTGTTATTGACCTTGCAAATGAGCTTGGGACGGACATTAAAGCAGATTTAGCAGTTAATAGCAATGCTTGCGGCCAGCAAAGACTCCAATTTAACTTGGTGGACAAAGTGATGTACGCCCTGGAAAAAGAGGAAACCTTGACCGAACGGGCTGTCGGTTATGGAGTTTGTATCCTGGCCGTATTGTACCTGCTGGGCAATCTGGCCCGGGCGGTTTTTTAGCTCCCCCATCGGGAAGCCCCGTCCCGGGCTTGGGAAGGGAGAGGTAATTTACCAACCCTTAAATAGCCGGTTAGTCGTTATGGGTGCATAATTACGACAGGCTGAAACCCCGACACCACCTCGGCGTTGGGCTGAGTTAAGCGTGCTATATCGCAGGCATGTCAGATAATCCCTGACATAACCACGTTTACTGAGGCATATAACCAGCTGGAGAGAGGGAGTTATAAATTGAGTGTACAAGATGAATTTACTAATGGGCAAAACCAGGATGAGCGGCAGATTGATGATCGGCAGCTCGCCGAACAGCCCTGGTTGGCCGGGCAGTGGGCCGGGCGGGCCGAGGCCCCCGGGGTTTTGGCCGAAAGGGCTGAAATCCTGGTGTTGCTGTCCCGGCTACCTTTAAAAAAACAGGTAGTAGCCATGAGCAGGTGTTTCCAGCGGGACAAGCTGGTGGATTACCTGCTGGGTTGGGAGGAGTATGGAGCGCTGTTAAATTTGCTGCACAGTGATTTAGCCCGTTGGCTGCCGGATGTCGGCGAGTTTAGTGATTTAAAATGGCTGCTGGACGTGCTGCTGGAGGTGCAAAAACAGTCGGCAGGTAAAAAGGCCCGGGTGGTTATGCACACGCCTGTCGGTAACCTTTTGCGAGAGAGCGCTGCCATGCTGGAGGCGCTTATGGAGGATGCCCGTGGTGCGGCTGGGGCGGCCTGGGTGCGCTGCCTGTGTGGCCCCGGGGGGGATCACCGGGTATTGGAAATGCCCCGGGCCCTGGCTGACCGGGAACTGGCTGAGGCGATTTTTATTGAGCTGGCCAGGGATCCCCGGGCGCTGGCACTGTTAATGGAGGACGTGCGCTTACGCCCGGCGGATGTTGGGTTGCCCGGGCAGCAGTTAATGTTGCTGCTGCAAAGGGGCGCCGCTGCGGCCCGCTATTGTCATGATACCATTACTGCAGGTATTGCCGGTATTGAAGCGGGTATAGAAGATGGCGCTGTGCAAATAGATGGTAAATAGCAAAATAGTGATTACTTTACATATTTTCAAAAAAATATTGTTATGTTGCTTTGCACATGTTATGATAGATGTAAAAAAGTAGCATTGATTGAACTTATACTGCAGTAGGGATGCTGGTTAAGGAAGCGAGGGATAAAAGTGCTTCCCGTAAAAAAGGCTACCTGCGAGCCGGTGCGCAAAGCTGAGGATATTTTTAGCATTGAGGAAGTCAAGAGAATCAGCACCAGGTTTTTAGAACAAGCGGTTTTAGTGTTGTATGATGAAAATGATAATATACAGGTGTTGTGTGGGCCATGCTGCAGTAAAACCTGCGCGGTGGCACCTTCAATATGCAGCATCATCCACATGATCAGCGTTTATAAGATATTATTTAAAGAAGCGATGGTTGTGCACAACCACCCCACACTGCCCTGGCATGGTGAGGTCATTCCTTCCGAAGACGATGTCGCCTCCACCGAACTGTTAAAGTGGCAGCTGGCGTTACTGGGCGTCAAGTTGCTGGATCATGTAGTGATTACGGGTCACAAAAAACGGTCGTTGTCGGAAATGGATCTTTGCGTTAATAGAGGTTTGCATATCAATGGCTTAGAGATTAAACGATTTTTGTATTGCTTTTTAACGCAAATAGCGGCGGTGCTGGAATATGATGACACCATCAATGTGCTAAATGACTTATTGGCCAAAAATCTGGCGTTTTTAAGCGATTATTATAATAAGCATTATTTGGCCCGGTTGTTTTTATTAAAACCCGTGGACGCTGGTTTTACGGCCCGGCTGGATGAACTGCGCTCCGGGGATATTTTGCTTGATTATTTAATTAATATACTGTCCAACTTGGAGGACGGCAAAAAAATAAGATTGCACCCCGAGGGCGTTATTCCTTATGGTGAAGAGTTCCAAAAGCGTATTATATCAGGTGAGTATAAAATTAGTTGTTGTAGGTAATAAACCGGCGGGTGGGCTAAGTAAAAGATGTGAAAAAACAGGCAGCTGCGGGCACCTGGTTGGCCAGGAGGCGATGGGCAGCTGCCTTTTCGCGCTTTGCTTATCGTGATTTGAACTAGTACTGCAGCGAAAATTACTTACTAAGGCCATTGAACAAACATTATCAATCTCCACTGCGACCGTTCAACGTTCAACTTCCAATTTATAGCTTCCAAATTTTCAACCTTTCAACACCTGGCACCGGCAAAGTGCCAGTGGTACTGCTTCGTTTTACACGGTTTTGTTTTACAATGATTGTTTACGCATGCGCAATGATTTGGGAGTTACCTCCAGCAGCTCATCATCAGCGATAAATTCCATGCACTGTTCCAGGCTCATGGGCCGGGGAGGTGTCAGTTTGGCTGAAATTTCGGAGGTGGAACTGCGCATATTGGATAATTGCTTCTTTTTGCAGACGTTGATGACCAGATCCCCAGGCCGGGAATGTTCACCCACCACCATGCCCCGGTAAACCGGCACCCCGGGGCCGACAAACAATTCGCCACGCTCCTGGGCATTTTCCAGCCCGTAGGTTGTACTGTCACCGTTTTCAAAGGCTACCAGCGAGCCCCTGGAGCGGGTATTGATGTCGCCCTGATAGGGGGCGTAATGGTGAAAAGCATGGTGAATAATACCCAGACCTTTAGTATCGGTCATAAATTCTGAGCGATAGCCAAATAGGCCCCGGGTGGGTATATGGAAGACCAGGCGCACCAGGCCATCGCCCTTGTGTTGCATGTTAATGAGTTCGCTTTTGCGGGACCCCAGGCGCTCCATAACAATGCCTACATATTCTTCAGGTATCTCCAGGGTCAGTTCTTCCACCGGTTCACTTCTTACTCCGTCGATAACCCGCTCTACCACCTGCGGGCGGGAAATTTCAAACTCATAACCCTCTCGGCGCAAGTTTTCTATCAATATGGAGAGGTGCAGTTCGCCGCGACCTGATACCAGAAATGTATCCGGGGTGTCCGTGCCGGCTACGCGCAGGCTGACGTCTGACTCCAGTTCCCGAAACAGTCTTTCGCCCAGTTTGCGGGAGGTAACGTATGTGCCCTCCTGCCCGGCAAAGGGGCTTTTATTGACGTGGAAGGCCACCGCCATGGTGGGTTCGTCAATGCTTACAAAACTTAAGGGCACCGGGTTTTCCAGGTCGGCTATAGTGTTGCCCACATTAATATCCAAAAGGCCGGTTACCACCACAATGTCCCCGGTGGTGGCTTTCTCCACGGGTATTTTTTTCAGCCCGCTGAATACAAACAGCCCGGTTACCCGCTGGCGCTGCGTTTCACCACCGGCTTTCAGTACAGCTACCTCCTCTTTCACTTGAATGATGCCGTTATGGATGCGTCCTATGGCCTGGCGGCCCAGGTACGGGTCGTAATCAATCAAGGTGACGCCCAGCTGCAGGGGTGCCTGCGGATCCCCTGCGGGCGCGGGTATATTTTCCACAATCATGTCAAAAAGCGGTTTTAAATCCGTCCCCGGTGTGTCGGGTTCCAAAGTGGCCGTGCCGGTCCGGGCGTTGGTGTAGATTACTGGAAACTCCAGCTGGGCATCGCTGGCCTCCAGCTCAATAAATAAATCCAACACTTCATCAACTACTTCTTTGGGACGGGCGTGCAGCCGGTCTATTTTATTTATTACAACAATGGGGGCCAGCCCGGCCTCCAGTGCTTTGCGCAGTACGAAGCGGGTCTGGGGCATGGGGCCCTCAAAGGCATCCACCAACAAAAGTACCCCGTCCACCATTTGGACAATACGCTCAACTTCGCCGCCAAAGTCGGCGTGGCCGGGGGTGTCTACGATGTTCAGCTTGTATTGGCTGTACTGCACCGCAGTATTCTTGGCCATAATCGTGATGCCCCGTTCCCGCTCCAGGTCGTTGCGGTCCATAACCCGTTCCTCCACAACCTGCTTTTCGTGGAATATGCCGCTTTGTTTGAGCATACCATCCACCAGGGTGGTTTTGCCGTGGTCTACGTGGGCAATAATGGCTAAATTGCGAATCAAATTTTTATTCATACAGTATTCCCTTCCTGGCACCTTGAATGTTTATTTACCTACATGATATTACTCTTTTTTGGCGTTCTTTTCAACAGTACCTGAAGGGGCGGCGTATATTTATTCTGTGCGTCAAGCAATAAGGTTACGCTAATTAGCGTTGTTTACCGGTTGCAATCCCAAACTAATAATTAATTGTCCACCGCCCCCGGCGTTTCAATAGGCACTTTTCACGGTGTTAAACATAAAATAAGTTAACCGGCTTTTATATAAGCATATGATTGCCAATTGCCGGTAGCCGGTAAGCATTGTGATTATTAATCCTTGTTCGTGAGTGGCCTGTGATTAAAGGAATGTGGATGTTGGGAGCAGGTGTAAGGTAATTTATTTTATGAAGGAGGGGATAGACAATGCCTGTTCATTTAATCAGAGACGGTGATACCCCGGGCCGGATAGCCGGTCGTTACGGCATACCGGAGCGATGGCTATATAAGGCCAATGATTACTATGATTTTGACGATATGCGGCCGGGACGGCGGATTTATATTCCCGATTATGAATATGACTACTATGACTATCCTAAACAATGGGGCCGTTACAAGTATCACGATGGTATACGTTTTGATTTGCGGACAGGGCGCAAACGTTTTCGTCCCGGTGAAAAGGTGTCCATTATATTCAGCTATTGCAACCTTTCCGATGTGCCCAGAAGACTCCGCTACGATGACGCATGTTTATATGATTTTAAATGCTTGCGTGGGGGAAGGGATATCTGGCGCTGGTCTGAAAAAAATAGGTATGAACGCGGCAGGCGAAGCATGCTGCTCCAGCCGGGGGAATGCCGCACCTATAGAGGCAAGTGGGATTTATGCGACCGGGTAGGGGATCATGTACGGCATGGCCCGTATATATTAAGGGCTTACGACCGGTCCCGGGAGTTAAGGGATCATTATGTGGATACCGGTTTGGAGGTGCTTAAAACTAACGATACGATTATTGCGGATGGCGACACCTGTTCCAGATCAAATATGCTGATTAACCCCGGCCTGGATAACTGGGTGGATAGCACAACTCCGGCAGGGTGGTCGGCCCAGAACGTCAACAGAGCTACCCTGGAGCGTTCCGGCAGGTATGCAGCGGAGATGGGCACCAGACCCGGTAACCAGGCGTTGCTGGCCCAGATTGTTGGCGCTGCGCCCGGGCGTTCTTACCGGATTGCTTTTTGGGCTATGGAAAATGTGCGGGGGCAAAATAGTAAATACACTCTGGAGGTTTCGGTACACTCCCTTGACCAGCAGAGCAGCCAAATTGGCAGGGTGGACCCGGTTTTCAGGCCCGACCGGCTGCCTGACAATGCCTACCGGCAGTATTCCTTCGAAACCGGAGCGCTGCCCGCGGGCACAAGGGGCATCCAGCTGCGGTTTGTATTCCGGCCCCAGTCAAGCAATAGAACCAGGGTAAGGATAGACGATGTGGAGTTGACCTGTATCAGTTAACCGGTTACCGGGATCAGTATACTGATGCCGCTCAAATTTGCCATGAAAATAAGCCGGAAGGTAATTCCGGCTTATTTTCACTGGCTGTGGATGTAGGGGGTATCGCTTCGCAGAGCGGTGAATATTTCTCTAACATTTATATTAAGGCGGTAGTGAATTCATGAGGGGAAAAATAATTACTGTTTCTAAAATATTGTCTGGCATTAAGATGCTAGATCTGCTAAACTAAAAAATCACAGTAGTCTGGAAGAAATAACATCAATGAATTTAGGAGACAGATGAAATGAATCAGGCCAAACCCAAATTATGGACGAAGGATTTTGTGATAATTTCCGCGGCGAACTTTTTTGTGGCTTTAACTTTTTTCTTATTAATGACCAACATAGCAGTATATGCTATTGAGGAATTTAATGCCTCACAAAGCAAGGCAGGTCTTGCTTCCAGCATATTTATCATAGGCGCGCTGCTTTTCCGGCTTTTTGCGGGAAAATACATGGAAAGCATTGGCCGTAAAAAAATGCTTTTTGGAGGATTATTTTTATTCTTATGCGCTACGCTGTTATACTTTGCTGTGGCGAATTTGAACTTGCTTCTGTTGGTTCGTTTTATACACGGGGCGGCCTTTGGCATTAGCGCAACGGCAATGTCAACAATTGTAATGGATATTATTCCCAGAAAGCGCCTGGGTGAAGGAACAAGTTACTTTTCCATGAGTGCGACCCTGGCTATGGCCATTGGACCCTTTCTGGGTGTTATTATCAGCCGGTATACAGATTTTATAGTAGCATTTGAAGTTTGCACTTTTTTTTCAATAATTAATATTATAATATCTTTATTTGCATATATTCCCGAAGCCAGGATAAATAAGGAAGAGTATAAAGCTATGCAAGGGTTTAAATGGCAAAACTTTTTTGAGGTCAAAGCCATCCCCATTTCAATCATGATAACTGTCATGGGTTTTGCTTACTCAGGAATCCTGACATTTCTTACTTCATATACCAGGGAAATTGATTTAATTGAAGGGGCAAGTTTCTTTTTCATTGTATATGCTGTGTTCATCTTAATTTCAAGGCCGTTCACCGGCCGGTTGTTTGATGTGCAAGGTGCAAATCCGGTTATTTACCCGGCATTGATAATTTTTGCTTCAGGCCTGGCATTACTCAGTCAAACCCATCATGGTTTCACTCTCCTGGCAGCAGGGGCGTTGGTCGGCCTTGGATACGGTACCCTTGTATCTTGCTCCCAGGCCATTGCCATCAAGGAATCTCCCCGGCACCGCATCGGGCTTGCAACATCAACTTTTTTTGTCTGCCTGGATGGAGGAGTGGGGATTGGACCTTTCCTGCAGGGTTATGTAACCCCTGTAGTTGGTTTGCGCGGGTTGTATATGACACTTGCCTTTATTGTATTGGCGTGTGTCTTGTTATACTATTTAGTACACGGAAAGAAAGAGTCATGCAGAAAACGTTATTCCATCATTAACTCGCCCGGCGGACTCCCGCCTCAATAGGCGGGAGTGGCTTTAAAGCGGGCTAAAAAATGGGCATGCGGGCACGGGGTCGGTTCTGCTGCTTTTCTGATGCTGGTAAAAACGTCGTTAATCTGCTCAGGTTAATTCCCGCGTGCACATAAGGCTGACATTATTTATGACCACTGCGCTGGTGTTGACCGGCGCGCTCGGCACGGGTGGTGGACACGGTGGCGGTATACATGGTGGTGGCGCTGGTGGACACGGTGGTACATACGGCGGATGCGGTGGTTTAAATGGTGGTGGTTCGCACGGCGGTGGTACACATGGTGGTGATGGTTTGCACGGTGGTGGTAAAAAACCTCTGTTATAATTACCTGAATTAATGGGTTCAAAGTTAAAGCGAACCAACGCTTCCCTTGTTTCCTCGGGTGAAACAGCATTAAAACAGTAGTTGGTGAATGTTTCGTCCGAAATCTGGCTGGCATTCCAGCTTTGGGTTTCAGTGGTTATAATATTGCCAAATTGGTCCAGGAATACAAGTTCTGCTGTTAGAGTATAGGATGCCGTACCTGATTGCGCTTCCTTGTAACCCGGGATCTCTTTGGCGTCAAAGCACAGGCGGTACTGGCAGTTGGGGGATGCATATGGGAAAAACTGGTCAATGGTCTGAAACAGAGCAGCCGGCTCGCTGGGATCAGCCCCCAGCAGCACGCTGCCAAAGTGCAGTATATTGTTACCGTTCCAAAAGATGGGGACGGTGTTGGTGCCCCAGGCTGCAAAGTTGCTGTCTCTGAGGAGGTTCACTCTGTGGGGACACCTCTCGTTTAACTGCGGGCAAACCTGCACAAAAATTTGCCTTTCTTCAACTACCTTGACACGGAAAATCATTACTCCGGTTTGCGACAGCCTGGAACCTTTTCTTAAATCCCAGCGCATGTCAATTTTTTTATGATGCAGTTGGACAAAGACGTCATTCTCGTTAACTACGGGCTGAGCCACATCCAGGGTTACATCCTTGGTAAACGGTATGTCTTCTCCCACATGTTTGACATGGTCGTTTTTATCCACGTAATAAATTTGCTTATGCAGTGTGCCGCTCAGCAGCACCTTTTTTACCAAGGGTTGGCGGTGTTTGTGCCAGTGCCAGCCGAACCTATCCCAACCTTCCTCTTCTATCACGCTAATCCACCTGTCACCATTTTCATGAATGAAAATGGGCCTGGTTTCAAAGTCCTGCAGGCGTGCGTCAATGTGATCAATTTTTTGCGTAAATTCAGGCAAAGTGGCGATGTTGTCTACTATAACTTGCACCTCTGTCTCTGCCAGGACCACTGGAACCTTTATTTTAACGCATAAAACATTATCGGGCTCGTTGTAGAAATATTGGATGGGCATATTTTTCAGATTCCCCCTCCCTTAAAAAAAATTATATACTAATCAAATATATGCTAAACATGATACTTTTGTGCTAAAATATACAAAGTATCCTCTGCCTTGATCTGATATTTAAACGTTCCAGGGGGACTGTTTGCAGGCATAAGGATCACCCTTTCCATATGGACAGCGGAACCTTACTTAAATTATAATAATCAATATTTATAAAAAATGTTACAAACTTTACAAAAATAGGTAAATAATATGAAAATTATTAACAATCAAAACATACTCACCAACAAACAAATTGAGGCCGTCATCAAGTTATTAGGCAAAGATTACAAACCGCGCACCGTAGTGGTGTATGAAACGCGGTTGGATATCATTAAATTCTATCCCCTATGCTTTAATTTTGCTCTGGACGAGTTTAGCGGCGAGTTGGAAGGGATTTATGACGAGTCTTCAGATGCAGTTTATATTTTTATATTTGTGCAGACAGATGACGGGGATGATGTGCACAGTAAGCAGTTATATTCTTTGCATGCCCTGGTGCACGAGCTCAGACACCGGTTTCAGGCAGCTACAAACTATTTAACTAATAATGATGAAAAAGCCGAAAAGGACGCAGATCAATTCGCCACCAATTTTATCAACCGTAATTCACGCAGGATTAGCAAGATTATGAACTGGGACGAAGAATGGACCGTTGAAGAAGAATAGGGGTCAGGCTTAAACTTTTTTAAACTAACTGATTGGGTAGGGCGGACTTATTGCATTCAATATATTGTACTCTCCTTTTGGGTGAGTCATAAATACCTGAACATCTAATAATTGATAGATGTGCCATGTAACAATATATTGTACTCAAAGGCGGTTGTGATTATTTTTTAGTGACACGGTTCTTATGTGAATTAATGAAAGATCCTTCTGTGCTAAAGCTTTATGCCCCAATGCTTTTCCCAAAATTATAGACAAAGTGTGATGCACATCATAGTCATGATGATCTTTTTGTTATATCCTGCCTTGAGTAAGTTATTAATAAGGAGGATATTATAGTTGGAAGGTATTGTAAAACAAACAAATGGTGCAGTTGCCGTCATTCCTGCTACACCTGGCGGGTTAGTTAATGGGGAACAGTTACTTAAAATTGCTCAATTAGTAAACGAAGGAGCTGGCCTGGCCAAATTTACAACTGGTGAGCATATCGTGATTTTAACAGCCGAGGATAAAGTGGATCAAGTCAGACAAGAACTGGCTTCAGTCGGTTTAGGTATAGCCCCTGTAGGACCAGTTGTTCGCAATGTAAAGACATGTCCCGGTGGTTTATGCGAGTTTGCACTACAAGAAGCCTTGAATGATGGTTTATCTATAGATAAGAAATTTTCCGGTCAGGATATGCCAAATGCAGTTAAGATAGCTTTTAGTGGTTGTCCTCGAAACTGTATGGAAGCTAGATGCAGCGATATAGGTTTTGTAGGGACTAAGAATGGCTATAAACTATATATCGGTGGTAAAGGTGGTAACCAAATTTTGGGGGAGCTGCTGGATAAAGATATAACTTCGGAGGAATTAATCAATTATACCGAACACATTATTACAGTATATAAAAATAACGCTAACCCCAAAGAAAGGTTGGCTTCTGTAATAAATAGAATAGGCATAGAACAATTTAAAATTAATCTGAAGTAGTTAGTAAAGGATCAGGGAAAAACAGTCGTTGTTTTTTGCCACCGGACTTTTGTAAAACTTTTAAAATTCCATTAAAAGTTATATTTAGGCATTTCCCCAATATAATTACAACCAGGGAGTTATCTAGTTATAGTGATGGCTTTCTGGCTTTTTTATGTTTTCGGTTTGTCAAAAGCTTATCGAACTTTAATATAAACACCTCGTAATATTTAGCCAACGAAACGCATGTACATCTTGCAGCATGTTGTAGAAAAACATTAACCTGGGGAATGATAATTGTAAATCATACGGGAAGGAGACATACATGGTTAAGGCAAGTAAAATGCGCGCTGTTAAAGCAGGGAACTTGAGACGGGTAAAATCCGAGCAGTTGAGAACATTGAATGCTGAAGAGATGGGTAAAATATCGAGCAAGGATTTGGAAAACATGTATAAAGGTTCTCGCAGCTAAAATGCTGCTCACCAAATTTTCGAGGGCAAAATAAATACGCTCGGTAATACAGCAATGAGGGACCTGATCGGCACCGTGGAAGCAGGGGGACAGTTCTGCAGCTTCCGATAGCCTAAAATAAGGCAAGAGGGAGTATTCCCTGCGAGAAAAAGCCCCCGGGCTAGTTCCGGAGGCTTTTATGATTAAATGATCATGGATGTTAGAAAATATAAGGGCAAGTTAAGGGGTCCCGTGTTTAGCAATCATAAAACTCTATTTTTTTTTATCATCTTTCTCCCGCAACTCCTCAATGTTCAGTGGATTCAGTGGTTTGCAGATAATTTCATTAACCCTTAATTTTTTAATTTGCTGCGAGGTGGCCGCTTGCATGACCAGCGCGGTATCTGATCCCCGGCCAGTGCCCGCTATGGCAATCACTTTTTCACCGCTGGCCGCGAGTCCCGCATCTGCAGCCATGAGCACAATTTCAAAGCATACCTTGACCCCCTGGCTGAAACAGCGCAGTAGGTTGGCCATCACTGTAGGCGTAGTGGATCCGTACAAGCCATCGGTATGGAAAAGCATAGTGCCAAAATGTACCTCATGCCCGGATTCCCGAAGTGTTTTAACTAAAGTTTGGGGGAAAGGATTCTCTTTGCGGATAAAACCAAACTGATGTGGGACTACCACTAATTGGACGCCCTTATCCCCGAAAAAATCCAGTGCCTTCTGGGCTGTAGCACCGGTTGTAGATGCCAGCACTATTTTATCAATGCCCAGGGCTTTGATTCTTTCCAATGCTAGTTCAAAGGTAGTGTCAGTGTTTTCATCTTTGATACTTTCAAAGTAGACTATCTTGCCTTCCATAAGCATCCCCCTTCATTTTTAGCGGCCGAAGCCTTTCAGTTTTATATAATCAGGTCTATTATATTATAACCATATAATGTAATGAAAGGGTTCACTTAAGCGGGAAAAGCAATTCGGTGAGGGGAGTATACTATTTATAAGCAGCGATTATGAATAAAATTATAAATTAAAATTGGCCAAAAAATATCATGCATTATATAATTTTTATGTCAAGTAAATTACTTTTGGCTGTATTAGTAAAGACATAGCTAAAAAATTAATGATCGTTGCCATCTGAGCAATTAATAAGGGTCAATGTCTCCATTGTTTCAAAAAAATATAAATTTAAAGATTCTTTAAAATAATTGCAATTACGCATTTGTTGTAAGGGAAATAAGCATTGCATCTCAACGATCCGAAGTGCATTTAGCTTATGATGCAGTTATATAATGGAGGAATAACTATGAGTGACAGCATATCAAGGTCAAATCTGGTGTTAAACGACATGGAGAAGATGATTGTCAGGAAGGCGGGCACAACTGTACATTACCCCAGAAAGCATACGGTATTTGCCGTTGGTGATATTTCCGATCGGGTATATTTAATTGAGAGCGGATGGGTAAACATTTACAGGCTATCCGCCGAGGGCAGGAAAGTTGCGGTGGGCAGTATTCGCAATCCAGGGGAATTAATGGGTCTGTCAGAAACAATATTGGGCATAAACCGGACATGTTTTGCCTGTACCATAGGTAACGTATCCATGGTAATGATGAGCAAGAAAAAGTTTGAGGAGTTGATGGAACAGCACAGCTTTTTATCTATTAAAGTGGCCAAATTACTGGGTGCCAGGATGCGTGAGGCAGAAGCCATCAATTATGAACTGGTTTGCAGGCAGGCTCCCGGTAGATTAGCCCTGATGCTCATGCGGATGGGGGAACAAATGGGGAAGCAGACTAATAACGGAACCAGCTTAAATCTAAACATTACTCACGAAGAAATAGCCAATATGGTAGGAACGTCAAGGCAGACGGTAACTTCGCTGCTGAATACTTTTAAACAAGAGAAAAGCATAATTTATGAAGGCAGGGCGATACGAGTTATTTACCCTGACAAACTGGCTAAATGGGTAGTATAAAAGACCGGTAGAGCGTATACCGGTCTTTTTTTGACCGCTAAGACCACTCATAAAAATAATAGCGCCAAATATGAGCACAATATGCTTCATTTTGATTATGGGTTGGGTTTGTAATTAGGGCTTGCTGAACCGAACTTATTTTAATTAAAACAGTATAATAACGGTTCTTGAAAACCCAGATTATACCGAAACAGACGCCGCATAAAAAAGAACAAAAGAACACGGAGCCTACGTTCCAAATTCATTACTAGGAACTGCAGGCAGATCACGCTTTCGGCGGTCTCTTTTAGACGTGCCATAATACGTGCCAATCCATAGCGACGCTTGCCTTCTCCGAATTTCGCTTCTACAGCATTGCGTTCGCTGGCATCTTGCCGTTCTATGCGTCTCTGTTCTCTCTGTAGTACTTTTATCAATCAGTGGTCTTCCTAGCCGTGGTCCACTGAGCCGTATGTTATATCTATCGCAGAAGCGCAGGTTTTCCCTATTCCGGTATATTTTGTCTGCCTGAACGGCTTCAGGGTAGTACCCGTACTTTTGGCGGTAATATTCCACCGATTCTTGCAAGGTTACTCCTTCATTGAAGGCATCCCAACTCAGCGTTTCCACGAAGGCGTAGCCATCTACCATACTGATAGCGACTTTCGCGCCGAACTCGACATCAGCTGTGGCTTTACCTCGGACAATGGGACGCACATGCGGCTGGCTGATGCTTACAATGCGATCATTTATCTTGTGTTTGCGGTAGGTATACATATGGAGTTGTTGTTCATAGACCATACGTATGGTGCGCAATGTATCCTGTTGTTTCTGACTCAGACCATGACTATCACCGGCCATAGCTAGTAGGCGGTCTACAGCACTTAGGTTGCGCCTCACATAGCGCAGCTGCTTGCCGATGGCTTTTCGGATAGCTTTTTTACCAGGCTTTCTGTTGTGAACAATGTTAAGGTAGGCTTTACGAGCTATTTGACGATAAGTACGTGGTCTTCTACCTGGCTTACCAAGAGTCTTGTGCACGAGATCGATAATGTTATCCAACTTCTCCCTAGCTTCGTTAAGCAAGGATAAGTCAGTGGGGTAGCGTATGTCTGCCGGGGCGCAGGTGGCATCCAAGATGAGTTTGCCTTTGTTTGCCGGATATACCTCAAAAGAAGAGGCTTTGCTTTTTGGGCTATTTGGTTCTTTCGCGTGCGTTTTTTTGCCACCTGAAGGTGGTTTAGGCTTGTTGTCATCGTCCTTCTTTTGCTCTTCCGCTTTCTTGGCGGCACGACAGATTTCTTCGTTGATATCTTTTAGGGTTTCAGAGCCAAAACGCTTACGAAAGTGGACCATTAGTGAAGAATCAAATGGTGGCCGATCATGGTATTCCCTTAGACCGATGAAGTATTGTAAGTACGGATTCTCAGTGATCTGCTCCACTGTTTCACGGTCACTATAGCCACATTTCTCTTTAATGATTAAGGCACCAAGGGCCATTCTGACGGGTTTAGCCAACTGTCCACGGTTGCTGGGAAAAAGATTGGCATAGCGTTCTTCGATGCTTTCCCAGGGGATAATTTTAGCTAGTTTTACCCAGCGGTTATCAGCTCTTAATTTGCCTTCAAAAGGCAATATAAATTCTTCAAGATAATATTGGTTTTCCACTTTACGGAACATATTTTTTGCCTCCAGGTGCACGGTTTTTGCAATCTTTACCGCATTTTCCATGCATCTTATTTCGACAAATATGCTCCTAAATCCTTGATTTTATTGGGTTTTTGTTTGGTTCAGCAAGTCCTAATTATTCTTAATTCAGTCGCTAGTACATACCACAAATCATTATCATACAGTATTACCATCTTACTAATGTATATTTATTGTTAACTGGCCTAAATTACCTATTGCAAAAAAGCCCCCAAAGTGGTAATATAACAAATGTCGCCGCTACTACAGCGGCGCAACAAACCAAGTCAGGGCAATAATAGCAGGTACACATCAAATAAAGCTGCAGTGCCGACCATAAATTGCCTTTGACACAGACCGACCCAAAGTGATACAATACAATTCCGGTCGCATAACGGCCGCACGGTCCTTGAAAACTAAACAGTGCAAAGAGATGGAAAACGGACGCCAGTCGTGGTTGGTCAGCAATGACCGAACAAAGCGACGGCGACCAACCAAACCTCGTCAAACGAATCTAAGAGCCAGAGCCAAAGCCAAATAGCAATGGTAGCAGCTTTTAGCAAACGAATAAACGAGTAATTTATTAAAAGAGCAAGATTAAACTCACTTAAAAAGCAAACGGGCACAAGCTGCAATAAGGTAATCCAGTTAAACAAGCCGGACACCCAAAAGCAGTCAAACCCGCGAAGCATAAATTTTTATGGAGAGTTTGATCCTGGCTCAGGACGAACGCTGGCGGCGTGCTTAACACATGCAAGTCGAACGGGGTTTAGCTAAAAGTTTACTTTTAACTAAACCTAGTGGCGGACGGGTGAGTAACGCGTGGATAACCTGCCCAATAGCCTGGGATAACGCCGGGAAACTGGTGCTAATACCGGATACGTTCATTGAACTGCATAGTTCGATGAAGAAAGGTGCAAACCGCTACTGGATGGGTCCGCGTCCCATTAGCTAGTTGGTAGGGTAACGGCCTACCAAGGCAGCGATGGGTAGCCGGCCTGAGAGGGCGACCGGCCACACTGGAACTGAGACACGGTCCAGACTCCTACGGGAGGCAGCAGTGGGGAATCTTCCGCAATGGGCGCAAGCCTGACGGAGCAACGCCGCGTGAGTGGCGAAGGTCTTCGGATTGTAAAACTCTGTCCAAAGGGAAGAAACAAATGACGGTACCTTTGGAGGAAGCCCCGGCTAACTACGTGCCAGCAGCCGCGGTAGAGCGTAGGGGGCAAGCGTTGTCCGGAATTACTGGGCGTAAAGGGCGTGTAGGCGGCCCTGAAAGTTAGAAGTGAAACCTATCAGCTCAACTGATAGCCTGCTTCTAAAACTGCCGGGCTTGAGTGCAGTAGAGGGGAGTGGAATTCCCAGTGTAGCGGTGAAATGCGTAGATATTGGGAGGAACACCAGTGGCGAAAGCGGCTCCCTGGCCTGTAACTGACGCTGAGGCGCGAAAGCGTGGGTAGCAAACAGGATTAGATACCCTGGTAGTCCACGCCGTAAACGATGGGTGCTAGGTGTTGGGGGTATGACCCCCCCAGTGCCGCAGTTAACGCAATAAGCACCCCGCCTGGGGAGTACGGCCGCAAGGCTGAAACTCAAAGGAATTGACGGGGGCCCGCACAAGCGGTGGAGTATGTGGTTTAATTCGACGCAACGCGAAGAACCTTACCAGGTCTTGACATCTCCTGATCGTCATGGAAACATGATCTTTCCCTTCGGGGAACAGGAAGACAGGTGGTGCATGGTTGTCGTCAGCTCGTGTCGTGAGATGTTGGGTTAAGTCCCGCAACGAGCGCAACCCCTACCTTTAGTTGCCAGCATGTAGAGATGGGCACTCTAAAGGGACTGCCGTTGACAAAACGGAGGAAGGTGGGGATGACGTCAAATCATCATGCCCTTTATGATCTGGGCTACACACGTACTACAATGGCCGGTACAGACGGAAGCGCAGCCGTGAGGTGAAGCGAACCCGATAAAGCCGGTCCCAGTTCGGATTGCAGGCTGCAACTCGCCTGCATGAAGTCGGAATCGCTAGTAATCGCAGGTCAGCATACTGCGGTGAATACGTTCCCGGGCCTTGTACACACCGCCCGTCACACCACGAAAGTTGGCAACACCCGAAGCCGGTGAGTTAACCGTAAGGAAACAGCCGTCGAAGGTGGGGTCGGTAATTGGGGTGAAGTCGTAACAAGGTAGCCGT